>JAGXAE010000175.1 GCA_018971725.1 Pseudomonadota bacterium
CGGGGCCGCGCGCGCCATCGTCTCACCTGGCTTGCCGCACCCGCTCTGGGCGCATCTGCTGGCGCATATCACCTTGGCCCATGGGCTTATCCCCAATTCCTGGCTGCCCTATGGCTGGGTGACGCTGCTCGGCCCCGCCTGGTCGCTCTCCACCGAGTGGCAGTTCTATCTGTTGATCGGCCTCATCGCCCCAAAGCGCTTCTTTCTGTTCGCCATCGCCCTGCTTGGCCTTGGCTGCGCCTATCGCTTGCTGCCGTTGGGTGGCGAATTCTCCCGCGCCTTCCTGCCGGAGGCCGCGCCCTGGTTCGCCCTGGGGCTTGCCAGCCGGGCCTGGCTAACCTCCAACCGGCTGTTCCCCTTCCTTGCCTGCTTGGCCGGGGTTTGCCTGCTCTCGGCCTTTACCGGAGCGGATAAAATCCTCACCGCCCTGGCCTGGGCGGCGATCATGCTCGCCCAGCGCCAAGACTGGGGAAAAGTATTCGTGGCTCGGCCTCTGCTTTATCTCGGCGCCATCTCCTACCCGTTTTACCTCGTGAACGAGCCCGCCGAGCGGATGGCGGCCCTTTGGCTCGGCCCGCCGCTGGTGCTGCACCCCACGCAGTTCAGCCTGGCCTTTCTCGGGCTCTCTTGGCGCTATCGCTCGCCGCCGCCGCCTTGCTGCATCATGGGGTCGAGCAACCCTTCATGCAGCGCAATAAGAAATTTTTACCAACAGTCATTGCCCCGCCGGTCAGGCAGTGAGAACATCAGGGCATGGAGTTCATCTTCATGCTCACGCGCCAGGACCGCACGGTGCCTGATTGTTTGGCGGTCCTTGAAGATATCGCCCCGCTCGGGCTGCGCCATATCGGCTTCAAGGATATCGGCGTGGACGAGGATACGCTGCGCAGCCTGCATGCGCGCATCAAGCAACTCGGCGCCACCTCCTACCTGGAAGTCGTCGCCACCTCGCCGGCAACCGCGCTGCATTCCGCCCGCATCGGCAAGGCATTGGGGGTAGACAAGCTTTTGGGCGGCACCCAGGTGGCGGAAACGCTTGGCATTCTCGCGGGCAGCGGGGTCGCGTATTATCCCTTCCCCGGCACACCGGTTGGCCACCCCACCCAGCTTGGCGGCAGCGCGGCCGAAATTGAAGCTCATTGCGCCGCCTTCACGTCCATGGGCTGCGCCGGGGTTGATCTGCTGGCCTACCGCGCCATTGAGGCAGAGCCGTTGGCCCTGGTGCGCGCGGCGCGGCGCGGGCTGAAGGATAAACCATTAATCTGCGCCGGCGGGGTGGACAGCCCCGCGCGTATCGCGGCCTTGGCGGAAGCCGGGGCGGACGGCTTCACCGTCGGTACCGCGGCCTTTGATGGTGTGTTCGCCCCGGGCGAATCCCTTGCCGCACAACTGAAAGCAATCCTCGCATGCGCCTGACGGGTAAACGGGTTTTCATCACGGGTGCTGGCGGTGGTATCGGCCGCGCCACGGCGGAGAAATGCGCCGCCGAGGGCGCGCGTGTCATCTGCGCCGATATCAGCGCGGAAGGTGCCGGCGCCACCGTCTCCGCCATCCGCGCCGCCGGCGGTAAGGCTGTTGCCGTCATCGGGGATCTAACGGACGAAGCCGCCTGCACCGCCATGTTCGCGGAAGGAGCCAAGGCTTTCGGCGGGCTGGATGCGCTATTCAACAATGCCGGCATCTGCCTGAACGACGACACGGGCCCGGTGGAAACCCCGCTTGCCGCCTGGAACAAAACCATCGCTGCCAATCTCACCTCGGTCTTTCTCTGCTGCAAGGCCGGGCTGCCTTATCTTCTGGACTCCGGCAATGGCGTCATCGTCAACAACGCCTCCATCGTGGCGCTTGTCGGCTCGGCCTTTCCGCAAATCGCCTATACCGCCGCGAAAGGCGGCGTGCTGGCGATGACGCGTGAACTCGCCATCATGTACGCACGCAAAAAGCTGCGCGTGGTCGCCATCTGCCCCGGCCCCACCGCCACGCCTTTGGTGAAGGCGTTTCTGGCCGATGAGGAAGCCTGGAAACTGCGCCGCCGCTATTTGCCGATGGGCCGGCTCGCCGACCCCTCTGAAATCGCAAACCTTGTGGCATTTCTTGCATCTGATGAAGCAAGCTTCATTACCGGCTCCGCCTATACAATCGATGGCGGCGTAACGTCAGCCTATGTCATCGATGACAGCTCGCTTTAAAGACAGCGCGGCGTATCAAAGAATCCTCAACACGATAATCTTGCAGAGGGCGGGTTGAAATGCCCGCCCTCTGCCGTGATTGCGATACGATTGTGCAAGGCACCACCTGCAATAATTGCGGCGGCGTGCGCATCGTCCACCACCCGGAATTGCTCACCCTCGCCATCGCGCATATCGATTGCGACGCGTTCTACGCGGCGGTGGAAAAACGCGATCATCCCGAACTGCGCGACAAGCCGCTGATCATCGGCGGCGGTGTGCGCGGCGTTGTCTCCACCTGCTGTTACATCGCCCGGCTTTATGGCGTGCGCTCCGCCATGCCGATGTTCAAGGCTCGCCAGCTTTGCCCGCAAGCGGTGGTGCTGCGGCCAGACATGGCCAAATACGCCTTGGTCTCCCGCCAGGTCAGGGCCATGCTGGAAGCACTCACCCCGCTGGTGCAGCCGCTTTCCATTGATGAAGCGGCACTCGACCTTTCCGGCACGGCGGCACTGCACGGCGCCCCGCCCGCCATCGTGCTCTCCCGCCTCGCCAGGCGCATCGAAACGGAGCTTGGCATCACCATCTCCATCGGCCTCGCCGCCAACCGCATGCTGGCCAAGCTGGCGGCCGAACGGGGCAAGCCCCGAGGCTTCACCGTTTTGGGCCAGGAAGCAGCGGCGCTTCTGGCGCAGGAAAAAGTCAGCCTGCTGCCCAGTGTGGGGCCGGCCCAGGTCAGGCGGCTGGAAACGCTCGGCATCGTCACCATCGGCCAGTTGGCAGCCCTGGATGAACATGCCGCCATGCGGCTCGGCCATGAAGGCATGGCCCTGGTTGCCCGCGCCCGGCTGCAAGACGACCGCCCCGTGCGCCCGGAGCGGGAGAGCAAGTCCATCAGCGCCGAAACCACCTTCGCGACGGATATTTCAGACCGCACGGCGTTGGAGGCCGAGCTCTGGCCGCTCTGCGAAAAGCTTGGCCGGCGCCTGCACCGGGAGGACCAGGCCGCCGCCGGGGTGGTCCTGAAGCTGAAAACCGCCGATTTCCAGCTGCGCACCCGCAGCCTGCGCCTCGCCGCCCCTACCCGGCTCGCGGAAACCCTGTTCGAGGCAGCGCAGCCCTTGCTGGCGCGGGAGGCGCAAGGCACGCACTTTCGCCTCATCGGCATAGGCGCGGCACCTCTCGCCGCTGCCGCGCTGGCTGACCAGGGCGATCTCGCCGACACTTCAACGCCCCGCCGCCGCGCCCGGCAGGAGGCAATCGACAAGCTGCGGACCCGCTTTGGCGATGCCGCCGTGCAACGCGGCCGCGCCTTGCACCCGCCAAAGGGAAAAGGTTAAAAAATCCCGTGCCCGAGGAAATACACCCCATGCCCGCTGCCGCCTTCGACCGATCGGACTTCCGGGAGGCCATGGCCCGCATGGGGGCCGCTGTGAACATCATCACCACCAAAGGGCCGGACGGCGATACGGGCATGACCGCCTCGGCCGTCTGCTCTGTTACCGACGACCCCGCCACCGTGCTGGTCTGCATTAACCGCGCCAGCCGCCTGCATGAAATTTTCAAGAATAGCGGCATCATGTGCGTGAACGTGCTCACGCATGTGCATGAGGAGCTTTCACCGATTTTCGCCGGCAAGGGCAACCTGCCAATGGCCGAGCGCTTCGCCCATGGCGACTGGATCAGGCTCGCCACCGGCGCCCCTGTGCTGGAAAGCGCTG
>JAGXAE010000176.1 GCA_018971725.1 Pseudomonadota bacterium
TTCCCGAGCGAGGCAACGGAGGTCATCCGATCCGGCGAAACCCCCATGATGACCCGGAACTGATCGCTCTGCGTGAAAATCGTGGAGATGATGCGCTGGCCGAAAGCATCGTAAAGCGCGCTGTCTACCGTGGCGGGGGTTATGCCAAACCGCGCCGCATTCGTGCGGTTAATGTGGATATAAACCGAGTTGCCCGCAGCTTGCAGGCTGCTTGCCACGTCAGAGATCTGCGGCAATGTTTTCAGCTTCTGCACCAGCTTCGGCACATAGGTGGTGAAGTCGCCCGAATTCGGATCTTCCAGCACGAATTGATATTGCGTGGGTGAGATCGTGGTATCTAGCGTCAGGTCCTGCACCGGCTGAAGATAAAGCGAAATGCCAGGAATATCCCGAACCTCCTGGTTCAACCGGGGGATAAGCTGGGCGGCGGTGAGACTGCGTTGACCCTTGGGTCTCAGATTGATCAGAAACCGCCCCTGGTTCAGCGTGGTATTGGTGCCGTCCACGCCGATATAGGATGTCAGGCTAACAACATCTGGGTCTTTCAGCAGCGCGTCGGCAAGTTCCTGCTGGTGTTGCGCCATGGCGGCGTAAGAGGTTGTTTGTGTGCCCTGGCTTATTCCCTCGATCACCCCGGTATCCTGCACCGGGAAAAACCCTTTCGGGATGAACATGTACAGCAGCACGGTTAAAACCAACGTGGCCACCGCCACGGCCAGCGTCAGCCGTGCATGGTTCAACACCCAGCTCAGCCCGCGCCCGTATGCCGCGACCACACGGTCGAACCGCTCCTCCGCCCAGCGTGCGATACGCCCGGGATGCTCCTCCGCCGCAGGATGCAAAATCCGCGCGCAGAGCATCGGCACCAGCGTGAGAGACACTACCGCCGAGATCACGATTGTTACCGCCAGCGTCACCGCGAATTCCGAGAACAGCCGCCCCACTACATCGCCCATGAACAATAGCGGGATCAGCACGGCGATGAGCGAAACCGTCAGCGAGATGATGGTGAAGCCCATCTGCCCGGCGCCTTTCAGCGCCGCCTGCAGCGGGGTTTCGCCCATTTCCAGATAACGGGCGATGTTCTCGATCATCACGATCGAATCATCCACCACGAAGCCAGTCGCTACAATCAGCGCCATCAACGAAAGATTATCGATGGAGAAACCGGCGAGATACATGAAGGCGAGCGTGCCGATAAGCGAAACCGGCACCGAGATACTGGGAATCACCGTCGCGCGCAGGCTGCCAAGAAACAGATAGATCACCGCTACGACAAGAAAGATGCTAAGCAGCAGCTCAAACTCCGCATCCCGCACGGAAGCGCGGATGGAGGTTGTGCCATCGCTCATCACCGCGATCTGCATGGCTGCGGGCAAACCTTGCGTTAGCGTCGGCAACGCCTTCTTGATGGCATCCACGGTTTTGATGACATTCGCATTCGGCTGGCGCTGAATGTTCAGAATAATCGCCGGCGTGCGGTTCGCCCATGCACCCAGTTCCGCATTTTCCGGCGCGGAAACCACCTTCGCCACATCCTTCAGAAACACTGGCGTGCCGTTCTTATAGGCGATTACTAGATTATTATATTGCGACGGGTCGGAGATTTGGTCGTTATCGTTGATCGTGTAATTCTGCACGGGGCCAGAAAAACTGCCCTTGGGCGAGTTCACGTTGAGATTGGCGATGTCGGTGCGGATATTATCGATGGAAATGCCGTAGGAGGCGAGCGCCTGGGGGTTCACATCCACGCGGATCGCAGGTTGATTTCCACCCGAAACCGAAACCAGACCCACGCCGGAAATCTCCGATATCTTGGAGGCGAGCCGCGAATTCGCGATCTTCTCCACATCGGTAAGGTTCATCGTTTTCGAAGTGATCGCCAACGTCATGATCGGCGCATCGGCCGGGTTCACCTTGGCGTAGATCGGCGGCGCAGGAAGATCAGACGGTAACAGATTCCCCGCCGCGTTAATCGCCGCCTGCACCTCCTGCTCCGCCACGTCTAGGCTGAGCGAAAGATTGAATTGCAGGGTGATCGACGAAGCCCCCGCCGAGCTCTGGCTGGACATCTGGTTCAGCCCCGCCATCTCGCCCAACTGGCGCTCCAGCGGCGCGGTGACGGAGGTGCTCATCACATCCGGCGAGGCGCCGGGATAAAAAGTCTGCACCTGGATGGTGGGGTAATTCACATCCGGCAGCGCCGAAACTGGCAGAAACTGGAGCGAGACCAGCCCCACCAGCACGAATGCAATCATCAAGAGCGATGTCGCTACGGGCCGGAGAATGAAAAGCTGTGACGGGTTCACTGCCCGGCCGTGCCGCTGCCGCCCTGCTTATGCTGGCCTTTCTTGCCAGAAACGCCGGTTTGGCCGGCGCCGGCAAAGGGAGTTACGGTTTCAGGCGTGCCGTTGGTGGTCACCGTTTCGTTGCCGGAAACAAGGATCTTGCTGCCATCGTTTAGGCGGTCCACGCCATCCACCACCACCTCGTCCCCCGGGTTCAGCCCCTTGGTGATAACGGTATTCACGCCATCGGTCGGGCCGGTCGTCACCACCTGCACCTTCACTGTGTTGTTTGGCTGCACCAGAAAAACGTAACTTCCCGGCGCGCCTTCCTGCACTGCGGGGCTAGGCACCAGCGTTGCGTTCTCGATCGTCTTCACCAGCAGATGCACATTCACGAACTGGTTGGGAAACAGCTTGCCATCGGTATTCGCGAAATCCGCCCGCAATTTCACCATGCCGGTTGAGGTGTTCACCTGATTGTCCACGGCATGCAGCGTGCCGTCTTCCAGCTTGGTCACGTCATCGCTGGCATAGGCCGTCGCTGGCAGCGTAGCGCCTGCCTCAAGCCGTTCCAGCACTTGCGTTAAATCCTGCTGCGCCACGGAGAATATCACCGTTGTCGGGCTGATGGTGGTCACCACCGCCAGCCCGGTGCTGCTGCCGGAGGTGACGTAATTGCCAACATCCACCAACCGCAGCCCCACCCGCCCCGTCACAGGCGAGGTGATGTGACAATACACCAGATCCAACTTCGCGCTGTCGATATTCGCCTGGTCGGATTTCACCGCCGCTTCATCCTGCGCCACCAGAAAGGTCTGATCGGCGACCTGCTGAGCGGAGATGCTGTCCTGCGCCGCCAGCTTCTGGTAACGCGCCAGATCCGACCGCGCCTGACCCAAACTGGCATCGTCCTTGGCCAAAGCCGCCTGATATTGCTCAAGCTGAATTTCATAGGGGCGCGGATCGATCTGCACGAGGAACTGGCCCTTCGTGACCATCTGTCCCTCGGTAAAGCCGATCTGGGTGATATACCCGCTGATTTGCGGCAGAATGGTCACCGTCGCATCGGGCATCACGGTGCCAAGCTCGTCCAGCGTCACCTTCATGGGGCCGCTTATCGCTTTCGCCACCCCTACGGCTTGCGCCGCCGGGCCGAGGGCTTTCTTGTGTTGCCCGGAATGGCGCCACCAAATAAACGCAATCAGGAGAACGGCGATCGCCGCGATAATCCAGCGGCCTTTGCCGCGCTTCCGCCGCTCAACAGTTTCCGCCACGCGAGCCTACCCCGTCTGACACTAACTTACATGCTATAACGGCCCATGTTTATTTTGTCCCTGCCCCGTTCTTTACGGCAAGATGACAAATCGTAACTGTATCAGGGCAGTGAGGTGAGATCCAGGCTAGGCGCTGGCAGTCCGGCCACCCAGGGCACCACCGCGAACAACATAGTGGCGGCAAGGCTGGCCAACAGCACCAGACCGGCGCGCCAGATGTTCAGCTGTAACCCGGCCTTAAACACGAACCATCGGTTCCAGAGCAGATAGAGCGCCACCATCTCCAGCACGATTTTTTCAGCCCGCATCATCGGCAAGCCAAGCTGC
>JAGXAE010000029.1 GCA_018971725.1 Pseudomonadota bacterium
AGGATGGCGGCAAGGATGTGTTCGTGCACATCACCGCGGTGCAGTCCGCCGGCATGCGCGGCCTGAATGAAGGCCAGAAGGTGAGCTTCGACATCACCAAGGAGCGCGGCAAGGACGCCGCCGTTAACCTAAAGGCCGTCTAGTGTCCTGCCCCGGAAAGTCGCAAAGCGAGTTTCTGGAATAAGCAGCCCACTGTTCTGGCATCATCCGCCCGTATTGGGCCCGTAGGCGATGGCGAACTGGTTAGCCGCTTCCTCGATCTCCTGATCGGAAAGCAGCACCGGTCCGCCTGCCTGCAAGGACAGCAGATATTGCTGCGCGAGCACCTCCAGCTCCGCCGCCGCCCCAAAAGCCGCGAACACATCCCGCCCCAGCGCCAGCGCGCCATGGTTGGCCATCAGGCAAGCCGTGCGCCCTTCCAGCGCCCTCAGCACCGCGTGTGAAAGCTCCGCCGTGCCGAACAGCGCATAATCCGCACAGCGCACATTACCGCCGCCAAACCGCGTGACCATGTAGTGGCAGGGCGGAATCTCCCGCCGCGCCATGGAAAGTGCCGTGCAATACGGCGCATGGTGATGCACCACCCCGCCCACTTCCGGCCGGGAGAGATACACGTCCAGATGAAACCGCCATTCGGAGGAGGGCCGGAACCGCCCCTCATGGCTCCCATCCGGGCGCAGCAGCGGGATCATCTCCGGCGTCAATTCCTCATAGGCCACGGCCGAGGGGGTAATCAAAATGCCCTCCGCCCCGCGTAGCGACACATTGCCGGACGTACCGGCGGAAAGGCCGCGTGACGCCATGGCGCGCGCGGCGGCAATGAGATTTTCCCGGTCTGAAGCCATGGCGCGGCATAGCACGGGGTTTTGCAGTGCATATAGTTAAGTGTTGACTTATCTATCAGACCATCTCTACAGTTAAGCAAATGCTTAACCAATCAACCACACTCGACCTCACCTTCCAAGCCCTGGCGGACCCCGCCCGCCGCGCCATGCTGGAGCGTCTGTCCACCGGCCCCGCCTCAGTCAGCGAACTGGCGCGGCCGTTTTCAATGTCCATGCCAGCAGTGCTGCAACATCTGGCGGTGCTGGAAACCGCCGGCTTAACCCTCTCGCGCAAATCCGGGCGGGTCCGCACCTGCGAGATCAACCCGCAGGCGCTCAGCACCGCGCAGGATTGGCTGGCCGCCCGCCGCGCGGAATGGGAGCACCGGCTGGACCGGCTGGAAGCCTATCTCATCGAACTGCAAAACAAGGATCAGGGGAATGGATGAGTTTCAACCCGGCATGAAGCCGCAACCGTTAAAGATGTCCCGGCTGCTGAAAGCGCCGCGCACAGCCGTCTTCCGCGCCTGGAGCGACGCCGCCTTCGTGAAACGCTGGTTCGCGCCGGAAGGCATCACCATCCCCGAGGCTGTGGTGGAACTGCGCCCCGGCGGGCGGTTCGATATCTGCATGCGCCTGCCCGACGGCACGCTGCATTGGATGCGCGGCCGTTTCACCCAAGTGGTGGCGCCGGAGAAAATCGTCTTTGCCGGCGCCGCCGATGGCCCATCCGGAAAGCTCTTCAACGCCGTCACCACCATCACTTTGGCGGAGGAAGCGGGCGGCACGCGCCTTAACGTGGTGCAAGAATATGAGGTTTTCGCCGCCGAGGCGCTGGGCGCCCTCAAAGGCGCGGAAGCGGGCTGGGCCTCCACCCTGGCGCAGCTTGGGCGGGAAGCCGAACGCCTCGCCACCCCCGCCGTGCACGGCAGCTTCACGCTGGAGCGCCAGCTTCCCGCGCCGCCAGCAGCGGTGTTCCATGCATTCACCGATCTGGAAGCGAAATCCCGCTGGTTCGCCGGTGGCACCGGGCAGCAAATCCTGGCCCGGCGCATGGAGGCCAAACCCGGCGGGCGGGAACATGTGCATGGCCGATGGGCGGACGGCACGGAATCAATCTTCGATGCCGTTTATTTCGAGGTCCTGCCGAACCGGCGGCTGGTTTATGCCTATGAGATGCATCTCAACGGCGTCAGAATCTCCGTCTCCCTGGCCACGCTGGAGCTAACGCCTGATGGCGCGGGAACCCGCCTCACCGTTACCGAACAAGGCAGCTTCCTCGATGGCTATGAGGATAAGGGCGCGCGCGAACATGGCACCGGCTTCCTGCTGGACCGCCTGGTGCACAGCCTGGGCGGCCCGCCGCCCGCTACGGCGCTGGCGCGAAATTAAGATCGGGCGAAAGCTCCATGGCGCTGCCATTCCAATGCAGCGCCAGCGTGGCCTGTTTCACCGGCGCCTTGGCAAAACTCTGCGCGAGGCACGCGGCCCGCGCATCCTCGCCGCTCACATAAGAAGTCTCGGCTTCAGCCCCGCCATCCGCCGGGCGCAGGCCGCTGATGGAAAGCAGCACCGCCTCGTCGCCGCTGCGGTTCTGGCAATTGCCGTTCGGGTCCACGGTGCCGCGCAAATCCGCCGCGCCCAGCAAAGCCGGTTTCTCGCCGGAAGGCGGCGGCAGGTTCTGCACCGTCAGCAGGCTGTCCGTCTCGCCCTGCTCCTGGCCGCTATACAGGCACAGGAATTTCGCCCGGCCGTTAGGGTTTAAAGACACGCAATGCCCGGCCTGCCCGCCGGGATACCAGCCTTTCAGCTTCCAGTGCCCTGGCCCGCCCGCGAATAAAATACCGCCGCCGAGATTCGTCGCCAGCGACTCAAAACTGCCAGCATAGGTCACATAGGCGTCATCGGCATCCGCACTGGTCAAATGCCCATAGACCACGCTTTGCAGCGTAATGCCGAGCCCTAGCCCCGCCCCACCGTAATCCTGGCTGGGGTAGCCGGGCAGCGTGGTGCATTGATGCGCGAACCCGCCGCCAGGACCAGATGCACCGCCGCATACAAGCGGCAAAAACGCCGCCTGCTCCGCCCCGCTCAACGCGCGCGGACCATGATTCGCCACTGTTTGCTGCGCCGTCTGCCCACCCGTGCCGCCCTGCTTCCCGTGCGGCCAGAATATAAGCAATCCGGCGCCAATGATGACGAGCAGCGAAAACAACGTGGCGAGGCGCTTCATCGAAAACTCCCGAATCGATCCACAACACGGCTTGCCCGTTTTCCATGTAACGGTAAACAGGATGCACGTTAAGGTTTTGGAAAGGTGGCAAAAATGGTCCTGCGGCGTGTTCTGCTTGGCGGCCTGCCCGCTCTGCTCACCGGCTGCGCCGCTTGGCAGGCTCCGGGCTATAACCTGCCGCCTCTGCCCGCCCCGCCGCCCGGACCATACAAGCTCGGCCCTGGCGACGTGCTGAACATCCGCGTTTATGACCAAAGCCAAATGTCCGGCAGCTATCATGTGGACGATAGCGGTTATGTCGACCTGCCGCTGCTCGGGCTCGTCAATGCCGGGGGCGGCGGCACGGATGCGCTTTCCACCCGCATCGCCCAGGCATTGCAGGCCAAGCAGCTCATCCTCCACCCATCCGTCGCGGTGGAGGTTTCCACCTACCGGCCTTTCTACATACTGGGCGAAGTCACCACCCCCGGCCAGTACCCATACCGCCCGGGCATGACAGTCCTGACCGGGGTTTCCATTGCCGCCGGGTTCACCTACCGGGCCGAGACGGCCTATGTGGGGGTCACGCGCAATATTGGCGGCAGCGCCGCACAGTACCGCGCGCCAACTTCCGCGATGGTACAGCCGGGCGATGTCATTACAGTCTTTGAGCGCCGTTTCTGAAACCAGCCCCGGCTCTATCCCCAAGAGCACGGCGCTCGCGCTGATCGTCGCAGGGTTTGCCACCTTCGTGAACATGTGGTGCACCCAGGCCATTCTGCCGGTTCTGGCGAAAAGCCTGCATGTCTCGCCCGCGCTCACCGGCTACACCGTCACCGCCCCGCTGGTGGCCACCGCCGCCATGGCGCCCCTCATCGGCATGGTCTCGGACCGTTTCGGGCGGCGGGTTTTCATTCGCGGCGCCGCCCTGCTGCTGGTCATTCCCACCGTACTTGCGGCGTTTTCCACCAGCCTTGGCATGCTCATCGCCTGCCGCTTCGCGCAGGGGCTGTTGCTGCCCTTCATCTTCACCATCGTCATCGCCTATATCAGCGACGAGATGAGCCCCGCCAACGCCATGAAGATGGTGGGCATCTACACCTCCGGCACCATCAGCGGCGGGTTTTCCGGGCGGCTGATCGTGGGCTTCGTCACCGCCCTGTTCAACTGGCGGGCCGGGTTTCTGGCCATCGGCCTCATCACCCTGGCGGCGGCCCTCACCATCGCCTTCCTGCTGCCAAAGGAAAAGCGCTTCAACCCCACCACCGGCATTAGCGGGGCGCTGGCCTCCTTTCCCAACCATCTCTCCAACAAGCGGCTGCTGGGCACTTACGCGGTGGGGTTCGGGGTGTTGTTCACCCTCACCAGCGTGTTCACCTTCATCAATTTCCGCCTCGCGGAAGCGCCCTATTATCTTGGCCCGGCGGCACTGGGGGCCATTTTCATCGTTTATCTGGGGGGTGTCGCGGCCAGCCCGGTGGCAGGGCGGCTGGGTGCCAGAATGAACCGGCGGATGCTGATGGCCGGCTGTGTCGGGCTCATCCTGGCCGGGCTGGGGCTCACGCTGTTTGCCTCGCTCTGGGTTATCTGCCTGGGGCTGCTGCTGGTCTGCCTCGGCGTATTCCCGCAGCAGACTTTGGCCACCGGCTTTGTCGGCATCGCCGCGCGCGGGGCGAAATCCACCGCCGTCGGGCTTTACGTGACTTCCTATTACATCGGCGGCAGCTTCGGCGGCATCATCCCCGCCGCCGCCTGGCACAGCACGGGCTGGGCCGGCTGCGCCGCCATCACCGCCGCTGTGCAGCTCTGCATGCTCGGCTTCGCCTGGAAAAGCTGGCGGGACGCGCCCCTCAGGATCGGAAATTCACCGGACGGCCCATCGGCTCACCCGTCACCTGCCCCTCATACATCACCACCTGGCCGCGGATAATCGTCGCCATCGGCCAGCCGGTGCAGTCCACACCGTCAAACGGCGTCCAGCCGCATTGGCTGGCGATCCAGTCATTTTCGATCCGCCGTTTGGCCTTCAGCGCCACAACCGAGAAATCCGCGTCGTTTCCGGCCACGATGCGCCCCTTGCCTACCGCGCCGTAAATCCGCGCCGGGCCTTCGGCCATCAGCTGCGCCAGCCTTAACAGAGAGAGCCTTCCCTCATTCACTTGGCTCAGCATCAGCGGCAGCATGGTCTGCACGCCAGTGAGGCCAGCCGCCACGGCGGGCCAGGGCTTTTCCTTATTCGCGCGCGGATGCGGCGCGTGGTCCGAGCCGATATTATCCACCGTGCCATCCGCCACGGCTTCCCAGGCGGCATCCATATGGCGCTTCTCACGCAAAGGCGGGTTCATCACCGCGTAACCGCCCAATCTTTCATAAACCTCAGGTGCGGCCTGTAATAAATGATTCACCAGCACCTCGCAGCCCATCAAATCCTTGTGCTCGCGCAGGAACGCAAATTCCTCGGCAGTGGAAACATGCAGAATATGCGCCGGGCGCCCGGTGCGCTCGGCAATGGCGGTGATCCGCCGCGTGCCCTTGAAGGCGCACTCTACATCGCGCCACACATAATGGTCGCTGTAAGGCCCGCCTTTCTCGAACTCGGCCCGGCGTTCCTGCAAGCGCTCCTCATCCTCGGAATGGAAAGAAACACGCCGCCTGCCGGAACGCATCAGCCGCTCGATGCTCACATCATCCGCCACCAGCAGGTTCCCGGTGGAAGACCCCGCGAACACCTTCATGGCGCACACGCCGGGCAGCGTCTCCAGCATGCCGGTCTCGTCCAGATTATCCATAGTGGCACCGGCGAAAATGCCGATATCGCACCAGCTATGGCCGTTGATGTAATCATGCTTGGCCTGGAGGGTCGCCACATCCACGCCCGCCGGGTTGGTGTTGGGCATGTCGAAACAGGCGGTCACCCCGCCCAGCACCGCGCCCAACGAGCCCGAGCGCATATCCTCCACGCCCTCAATGCCGCCCTTGCCACCATCGCGGAAATGCACATGCGGGTCGATCACGCCCGGCAGCACATGCAGCCCCTTGGCGTTGAACCGTTCCACCGCCTGGCCGAGATTGGCCCCAATGGCGGCGATCTTGCCGTTCTTCACGGCGATATCGGCCTCCGCCTCGCCCCAGGGGAGAACCAGCGTGCCGTTTTCCAGGATCAGATCATAGCTCATGGCGTTTCCTATAAACCCAGCAGCGCGAAAGCGGCAGAGGCCACGGCCTCCACGGTTAGCCCTTCCATCGGCGCCCCACCCTCCGGCCCCGGCGCCACGGCAATGGCCGTATGCAGCCCCGCCGGAGCATATTCGCTGGCCTTGGAGCGGCCAAACAGCCCCAGCGTGGGCGTTCCGGCGGCGGCGGCCAAATGCATCAGCCCGGAATCATTGCCCACGAACAAAGTCGCCCGGCGCAGGCAGGCGGCAGCCTCGGGCAAGGACAAATGGCCGCATAAATCCACCGCCTCCGGCAAAGCGGCGAGCACGGGCGCCGCCAGCGCCGCCTCCGCCGCGCCCGGCCCGCCGAACACCGCCGCCCGGGCACCAGGGATTTTCGCGCGCAATTCATAAAACAAATCTATGAATCTTTGTGCTGGCCAGACCTTGCCGTTCCAGTTCGCGGTGGGGGCAAGCGCGATCACCGGCCCCTCGCCCATCAATCCCGCGGCCTTGGCCTCATCATCCGGGCCAGTCCAGGCAACGGGCAAAGGCGGCGGATCAAACCCCAGCCCAGCGCCCAGCTGGGCATAGCGCCGCCCCGGCCTGCGCCCGCCCTTCAGAATATGCCGCTTCCGCGCCGCCAGGAACAAGGTGATGCCGGAACCGCGCACATCCACTGCAATGTCCCATACATGCGGCATGAGCTTGAGCCAGAGCCGCAGCCAATGGCGGTCAAAACTCTCTTTCTCGAACACGATCAGCCGCTCCAGCGCCGGAAAGCGGGTGAACACGCCCTCGGCCACCGTGCCGCAGGCGATGGTGAAGCGTGCCTGCGGATAATTAAGCCGCAGCTGCTCCAGAATCCCGCAGGAAATCACCGCATCGCCAATCCGCGAGGACGTAATGAACAATATCTTCATCTGCTGCGCCTGTAGCGTGAAGCCGCCACCCCGGCAAACGCCCGGGCTTGCGGCAGCCTCGCGCGCCCGCCATCTTGGGGGCATGAGCAAGATCGCGCCTTTGCCGCATCGCGGCGTTCTGGAACTCAGCGGCGCTGACCGCGTGCAGTTTCTGAACGGACTCGTTAGCAACGAGGTTTCGCGGGCCACACCCGGCCGGGCGGTGTGGGCGGCGATGCTGACGCCGCAAGGCAAATACCTCGTGGATTTCTTCATCTTCTCAGATGGCGAGCGATTGCTGCTGGATGTGCCGGTGGCCGAAATCCCGGCGCTCGCGCAGAAGTTGAAGCGCTATAAGCTGCGGTCGGCGGTCGAAATTAAAGATGTGTCAGCCGGCCTCAAGGTATTCGCCGCCTGGGATGGCATGCCGCCGCCAGTGCCGCTGACAGCCGCCGACCCGCGCTTGCCCGGGATGGGGTATCGCTGCCTGAGCGAGGATGAGGTGCCCTGCAACGCCACGGCGCAGGATTACGCGGCGCATCGCATCGCACTCGGCCTGCCGGACGGCGCACCCGACCTGGAGCCCGACAAGACCCTGCTGCTGGAGGCCGGATTTGACGAACTGGGCGGGGTGGACTGGGACAAGGGCTGCTATATGGGCCAGGAACTAACGGCGCGGACCAAGTATCGCGGCCTCATCAAACGGCGACTGATGCCGGTGAGGCTGGAGCGGCCCGGCGTGGCGGCGGGTACGCCGATCCTGGCCGATGGGCACGAGGTGGGCGCGCTGCGCTCCATCGCGGGCGATATGGCGATGGCCACCTTACGGCTGGATGCGATGGATAAAAAACTCACGGCGGATGGGGTGGAAGTCCGCCCCTGCCCGCCGAGTTGGATAAAACTGCCCGCGGGTTAAGCGGCGTCCTCATACTCCGCCGCACTAACAAGGCTCGTACCGTCGTCGCTCAGCAGCGACCAGCCAGACCGCGGCAACCGCCCCTCGACAAAGCCGGATGTCTCGAAATGCGCGCTGGCGGAGGTAACCGTGCCGACACGAATTGCATCCGCGACATCGGGGTATTCCGCCAGATACCAAGCTTCATCGACCGTGACCGGACGCGGCAGCCGGTTCTCGAAATAGCCTGCGATGATATAATGCGCCCGGGCGGATTTCAGCTCGCCGGCTTTTACGGCCGCCGCCACGTCCGGGTTGGTTTTGAGATACCATGCCTCGTCAACCTCAACGGATCCGAGAAGCCCCCGAATCAAGGCGAATAATTTGGCTTCCTGAAGCTCAACGTAGTGATCCGAGGCCGGCCCGACATCGCTCATAAGATAACCATATGCCAGCATGAGATTCCCAACAAAAATTAATGGTCAGATCACGTTATCATTTAAATCAGGCTTTACGGTGCAGCGCAACATTGCACCCTTAAATATGTCGTAACGATCTGCATTTTTGCCCCCACCATAATTTTATTCACACCCTTACAAGCCCGGCCTTGAGCGTTACGCATCAATAAGAGACAAGAGTGGCCAGGCAACAGCCGCCATGCGGCTGGAGCGAAGTTAAACATTATGGGGTCTAGATGGCGATCAAGGGGCATGTGGACACGATGGAAGGCAGCTACCTGACAGGGTGGGCGGCCTCGGTGCCCGACACTGGAAATTGCGCCATCACCGTCGTCGATGCTGAGGGCAAGCTGCTCGCGAAGGGCCGTGCCTCCCGCCACCGGCCAGACCTCGCGGCGCTAGGGCTTGGCCGCACCACCCTGGCCTACCGAATCGCGATTCCGCTCGGCACCGAGGCCAGGCGGCTGCGGGTGCTGGCGAATGGGGAAGAGCTTGTCGGCTCGCCGCTGGATATCGGCCCGGGGCTTTATGACGGGTTTTGCGCCGTGGAAGCCGACATGGTGACCGGCTGGGTGACCGAGCGCAGCAGAACCCTGACGCCGCCGCTCATCACCGTGGTGAATAGCGCGGGCGTGGAAGTTGCGCGCGGCGCCAGCATAATCGAGGATCGGCCGGCCGACCCGCTCTTCGCGCCGGCACGGTACAGGCTGCGGCTTTCCAGCGACTGTTTCGGCGTCGGAGAAATGCTGCTGACCGTGTTCGCTAACGGAAAATTGATCGGACGAACAAGCTGCAATTTGAAACTGCGCGCGCATCTCGAAATCATTTCGCCCGAGCGCGTTGCCGGTTGGGTTCACGCGCCGGATGTGCCGTCGCGCGATTTTGAACTGGCGGTGTACCGCAATGGCAAGCTGGTGGAAACCGCGCCTTGCGACCGGGAGCGCACCGATGTGCGGGCGCATTTTCCGGATTGCAGAACCCCCGGATTCGACATCACGCTGGACCGGGCCAACATACCGGCCGACGAACCCGTGGCGGTGACCATCCGTTTCGCGGATGGCGCGCGGGATTTGTTCGACGGACCCTATCTGCTGGCCAGCCGCCCCGCCGCGGTGGCGGCGATTTATAAGGCGGCGCATCTGGCAAATGCCGAACTGCCGGGGATAGGGGCGGGCGAGCGCGCGGTGCTGGCCGAAGCGCTGCAAGACTATCTCGTGAAAGTACGCGCAAGCGAGAGCATAATGCTGGACCGGCAGCCGGATTTCCTGCCTGAAGCCGCGCCGGCGCTGCGCATGGCGATCATCGTGCCGGTGTATCGCGGGGTGGAGGTAACGAAAGCCTGCATCGAGTCCGTGCTCGCGCACCGAAACACGGAAACGGATCAGCTCATTCTCGTTAATGACCGGTCGCCGGACGCGGAGATGAGCGGCATGCTGGCGGCCTATCGCGAGATGCCGAATGTGATTCTGCTGGAAAACGCTGATAATCTCGGCTTCATCGGCACGGTGAACCGAGGCATGGCGGTAAGCCGGGGGCTCGACACGGTGCTGCTGAATTCCGACACCGTGCTGCATGCTGGCGGGTTGGATGAATTGGCCCGTGTCGCCTACGCGCATCCGGAAATCGGCACCGTGACGGCGATGTCCAGCAACGCCACCATCTTTTCCTATCCCAAAGCGGAACTGCGGGAAGCCGCGCTGGCGGATATAAACTGGCCGGCCCTGGCCGCGCTGGCACTGACGGAAAACGCCGGAGCCTACGATGATGTGCCCACCGGCCACGGCTTCTGCATGTTCATCAAGCGCGAGGTGATCAAGCGCATCGGCTTTCTGGATGAAGCCTTCGGGCGCGGCTATGGCGAGGAGAACGATTTCTGCGCCCGTGCCTCCGCGCTTGGCTACCGCAACGTGGCGGCGGGTGGCGTGATCGTGGAGCATAAGGAGAGCATCTCCTTCGGCAATGAACGGGCCAGCCTGCTCGCGCAGAACCAGCCGCGCCTGAACGCGCTCTACCCCGAATACACGCCGCTGATCATGGCATTCGAGAAGCGGGATGGCCTGCGCCGGCTGCGCTGGGCGCTGGACCGCGCCCGGCTGGCCCGCGCGCGGGAGAACGGCGCGCATTTCGCGCTCGTCATCTCCAATGCGGGGGAAGGCGGCACGCCGAAGGCCATTCGGGATATAGAGAACAAGGTGGGCTATGGCGGCGCCACGAGGCTCTCCCTGAGCCTGACCGAAGGCGGGCTGATCGAGTTGAGCTGCGAAGCGCCGCTGCTCTGCGCGCGGTTCAATCACGATGAGGTGGAAGCGCTATTCGGGGTGATGGACGGCGCCGCGCCACAGCTGGTGCTGGCGCATCAACTGCTCGGCTTTCCGCAAAGCGTGCTGAGCGCCCTCGGCGGCTGGCTGGAAGGCCGCCGCAGCCTGTACTGGGCGCATGATTTCTACGCCTTCTGCCCGCGCGTAACGATGATCGACGCGATCGGCCGGTTCTGCGGCGGAGCGGATGCCGAGACCTGCCTGCGCTGCGTGAAGATGGGCAAGGCGCATGAGACCTCGGTGCTGAACGAGCTCACCCCCGCGGAACACCGCGCGCTGTTCACCGGGCTGTTGGCGCACTTCAGCCATGTGGTGACGCCTTCGGCCAATGCGGCGGGCTACTTCTCCAAAATCTTCCCGAACCTGAACATCACCGTCGCGCCGCACCCGGAATCAGGCCAGGGCGTGGCCACCGCGCCCCGCCTGGGCAGCGACGACGAGATTGTGATGCTGGGGGCCATTGGCCCGCACAAGGGCTCGCAGAAATTGCTGGAGATCGCACAGCGGGCTCGGCTGACGCATCCGCATCTGAAATTCCGGGTGGTCGGCTTCACCAATATCGACAAGGCGCTGAAAGCGGTCGGCAATGTCACCATCACCGGCAAATACGCGCCGGAGGAACTGCCAAGGCTGCTGGCGGAAACCAAGGGACGGCTGGCGCTGTTTCTGCCTGCCTGGCCGGAGACCTATTCTTACACGCTCTCCGAACTGGTGAGGTACGGGTTCATTCCGCTGGCGCCGGATATCGGTGCACCGGCGGACCGCATCCGCAAGACGGGGTTTGGTGTCGTCTTCCCGTTCCCGGCCGATGCGGAAGGGGTACTGAGGTTGATTGACGAAATCGCCGCCGGGCAGCTCAAGCCAATGGCCGATGGCGCGCAGCCCGCCGCATTCTTCCCGAAGGATACGGACCTGGCGCATTTGACCAGGACGATGTTGGGCGAGGCGGACAAACAACCGGACACGGCTCCAACCACCCCGCCAGCAGACAAACCAGGAAAAAAGCCCAAGGCGCAAAAGGCTGCGGCCGAATTACCGGCCTCGGGGTAGCCGTTTAATCGGGCTTGTATGCGGCCGCCGCGTCTATACGTCTGCGGTGGCGCATATGGTAGGTTTTGTACGCGGCGAAGCACCCGCCCGCCACGACCGCACCCAGCTGTCTACGGTCCAACAAGGCAAGGCCGGGCGGTAGCCCGCCAATGCCATGCGCCGCAACATGCTGGGCCAGCGCCCGGGTTAGCAGACCAGGGCCGGACAGCAACCAGGGAATCTCATTATCGCCGCGATTGACCGCCGTAACCACGGCACGGAGCGCTGTCAGCAACACCGGGTGGCCAGGACTCGCCGCGATAAAATGATTCGCGGCACAGCCGAACTGCTCCTGTGCCAGCACCAAGCTGGCCCCGGCGGGGAGCAATGTGTCCAGCGGGCGCAGGCAGCGGTCGTCCGCATCGGCATAGACGCCCCCTTCCGCCACCAGCAGCGCCAGGCGGAAGATATCCGCCTTTTGCGTCACCTCCCGCGCGCGTTGATACGCCTGAGCGACAGGGTTGGGGAATGTCGCGGTGAGGTAGTCCCGGGCCTGCTCCTCATAGAACCGCCGCAGCCCGAAACCGGGGTTGCAGTCCTGCCAGCTCTGCATCAGCGCGCAGACATCCGCGGGCGGCTCCGGCCTGTGCCAGAAAAAATTGATGACGCGCGGAATGGGCTGCGCGCCATCCGCCACCGGCACCAGATCCATCAGCTCCGCCTGGCGCATGGCCAAAAGCAGGCTGGCGGCGGGGGCGGTGCTGTCCGGTGTTTGCCGGGTGAACTGGGCCAGGGCTTCCAGGCGCGCCGCCGCCGGGCGTGCGCTCAACCCGGCCAGGGTGCCGCAAAGTTCCTCGTCCAGCGCGTATTCGTCGATCATCTGCCCGAGCAGAGATTGCGAGATGTTGAGCGATTCGCCGCGCAGCCGGCGTTCGGCGGCCATCAGCTCGTATTGGCGGCGTAAATGCCCCCGCGCACCGGAAAGATCGAAGCGCATCAGCCTCACCCTAGTCAGCGCCTCCTGCAACGGAATGTCATTCGGGTTCAGCGCCGCCGCTGCCTCGTAATGGGCAAGGGCGGCATCCATCTGCCACAGGCTTTCGGCCAGCGCGCCCGCGCAACGCCGCCGGATGGCGCGCTCGGTCCGGGAGGTGGCGGGAATGCCGAAGAGGCATTTCTGCACCATCGCATCCGAACCGGCGAGAAGCTCGGTCTGGAACCGTTCGACCCAAAGCCAGAACTCCTGCGGCGCGGCGGCGGTGGCGGTGCGGGCAGCGTGCAGGGCCTCATCCATCCGCCCGATGCGGCGCAGCAGCGTGATGCGCCAGTTTTGCAGCTGCGGCGTGGTGCCGTGCTCCTGCTCCAGAGCCTCCAGCCCGGCCAGCGCCTCCTCGGCGCGGCCCTGCCAGGCCAGCGCATCCAGCATGCCGTAGCGGAAGGCCGGTTCCGCGGGGCGGCACGCGGCGGCGGCCCGGAATATCTTAAAGGCCTGGGCAGCGTCGCCCACCGCCAGCGCCTGGCCGGCAAGCTGGCGCACCGCGTCCAAATGGCCGGAGTCAAGCTCCACCGCCCGGCTTAAATGGGCATTGCCCTCCTGCTGGCGGCCGAGCTTGTATTCCTGCCGGGCCAGTTCCGCCAGCAGGGTGGGGTTCTCCGGCTCCAGCGCCAGAGCTTCGGCGAAATGCGCCGCCGCCTCATCATCCAGCCCGATGAGCCGCTCAATGTGAGCGAGGCTGAGCAGCAACGGCATATGGCCGGGATGCGCGGCCCGCAGCCCGAGCGCCGCCTGCCGTGCCTCCTCCAGCGCGCCGGCGTCGCGCAGCACCTCGATCAAGCCCAGACGGGGCGACATCTCCTCCGGCGCGAGACGGACGGCTTCCTCAAAATGCCGCCGCGCCTGCTCATGCTCGTCCTGGGCACGGGCACAACGGCCAAGGCCCATCTCCACCGCCCAGGAACCAGGGAAGTGTCCGGCGGCCCGGAGCAGCATGGCTTTCGCCTCCTCAACCCGCCCCAGGACGCGCAATTCCTCCGCCACGTCCAGCCAGCACCACACCTCTCCGGGGGCCCGTTCGACCGCGCGGCGGAACCATTCCAGCGCCTCGGCCCGCGCCCCGCCATGGCGGGAAATATGGCCCAGCACCACAAAGGCGTGCCAAAACTCCGGATGCACCGCGAGCAGCGCCGTCAGCACCGCTGCCGCTTCTTCTGGCTGCATTGCCTCGCGCAGCGCCTCGGCCAACGCCATGGCGTGCCAGGGTTCCTCCGGCACCAGACGCACCGCCGCGCGCAACGCCGCACGCTTGGCTTCCGGCGCATCCGTGCCGGCGGCGAAGGCCTTCAGCTGAACGGCCAGCTCCGCCGCCGGAAAGCTGAGCACGTTGGCGAACGGCGCGCCGGACCCCAGTTCCCGCGCCGCGATGACGATCTCAGGGGCGGGTTGCAACGCATCCAGCGGCAGCGCCCAGGCGAAGCCGTACTGTCCATCCCCATGGCCAGCCGCCTCGACATCTTGCCTGTACATATCGGCCAAGATTGTGCCCGCCGGCTCGCCGTTGATAACGAACTCGATTTCCAAACGCCGCGCCGGCTCCTCCGGTCGCCAGGCCCAGCCATGCACGTTCAGCGTCTCGCTCAAACGGTCCAGATACCCGACCACCTGATCGACCACGTTTTCAGCGCTTCCCCTAAGCTCGTGGTCCGGCATATTTTCCATCGTTCGTTGCTAGTTCGTGGCGCATCGTTTGTTTCATTCTCGGCGTATCAGCCTGTTATTGCAACCTTGTGCGGCGGTGCGTGCGCGGCCGGTATTGGTAAATTCCCCCGCGGCATATTACCTAAGCACCACAATACCGGAATGTGATGATGGATTTTGATCTTTTCGTAATCGGCGGCGGCTCCGGCGGCGTGCGCTGCGGGCGCATCGCGGCGGCGCATGGGGCCCGGGTGGGCGTTGCGGAATCCCGCTTCTGGGGCGGCACCTGCGTGAATGTCGGCTGCGTGCCAAAAAAATTCATGGTGATGGCGGCGGAATATGGTGCCCTGGCCGAGGATGCGCGCGGTTTCGGCTGGGACATTGCTAAAACCGGCTATGACTGGGCGAGGCTGATCGCCGCCAAAGACCGGGAAATAAGCCGGTTGAACGGCATCTACACCCGGCTGCTGGAACAGGCGGGCGCGAAAATTTTCGAGGCAAAGGCGAGCTTTATCGACGCGCATACGCTGGATGTGGGGGGTAAGCGGATCACGGCGGAGCGGATCGTGATCGCCACCGGCGGGCACCCAACAGGCCTGGACATTCCCGGCGCCGAGCACGCCATTATTTCCGACGATATCTTCGTGATGAAGGATATGCCCCGGCGCGTGGCGGTGGTGGGCAGCGGCTATATCGCGGTGGAATTCGCGGGCGTGTTTGCCGGGCTGGGGGCACAGGCGCATCTGGTCTACCGCCAACCTTTGCCGCTGCGCGGGTTCGACGAGGACCTGCGCGCCGCGCTCGCCGAAACCCTTGGGCAGAACCATGTGCGGCTGCACCCCAGCACCACGCCCACCGCCATCACGAAGGATGGCGCGGGCAAGCATCTGGTACTCTCCAACAGCGAGGTGCTGGAGGTGGATGCGATACTATTCGCCACCGGCCGGGCAGCCAACACCAAAGCCCTGAATCTGGCGGCGGCGGGGGTGGAGGCCGGTGCCGCAGGCGAGGTGAAGATCAATGCGGATTTCGCCACCAATGTGCCGCATATCTACGCGCTGGGGGATGTGACGGACCGGCTGAACCTGACCCCGGTGGCGACCGCCGAGGGCCATGCGCTGGCGGACACGCTGTTCGGCAACAAGAAACGCCGGGTGGGCCTGGAGACCGTGCCGACGGCGGTGTTCTCTATCCCGCCCATCGCCACGGTGGGCATCTCGGAGGCGGAAGCGGCGAAACGGCCGGATGGCGCGCGCATCTTCCTCACCCGCTTCACCCCGATGCGCCACACTCTTTCCGGCCGCAAGCGGCAGACCGTGATGAAGCTGATCGTGGACGCGAAGACGGACAAGGTGATCGGCGCGCATATGCTTGGCGAGGATGCGCCGGAGATCATGCAGGGTCTGGCCGTGGCGATCGTCGCGGGTGCCACCAAGGCGGATTTCGACCGGACGATCGGCATTCACCCCACCGCGGCGGAGGAGTTCGTGACCCTGCGCACACAGACCAGGGTTGTTGGCCCAGAAACTGGCCCCGTGTAGCGTTTCCGCTTAAATCCCGTTTATAAAGGGCGGATAGGAACGCCTCCTGGAGAGAGCATGGATACGATCACCCCAGCCGGAACGAATAATGGCTGGACCCCGCAAAGCTGGCGCAACTGCCCCATCCGGCAAGTGCCGAGCTACCCGAACCCGGACCAGCTGGCCGCCATGGAAGCGCGGCTGGCGAAGTTTCCGCCGCTGGTATTCGCCGGCGAGGCGCGGAACCTGAAGGCGCATTTGGCGCGCGCCGCCTCCGGCCAGGCCTTTGTGCTGCAAGGGGGTGATTGCGCCGAAAGCTTCGGGGATTTCACCGCCAACATCATCCGCGACACCTTCCGCGTGCTGCTGCAAATGGCGGTGGTGCTGACCTTCGGCGGCGCCATGCCGGTGGTGAAGCTGGGCCGCATGGCCGGGCAGTTCGCCAAGCCGCGCTCCTCCGACACCGAGACCATCGGCGGCGAGACCCTGCCATCCTACCGGGGCGATATCATCAACGGGCCGGAATTCACCGCACAGGCGCGCATCCCGGACCCGACGCGCATGGAGTTCGGCTATTTCCAGTCCGCCGGTACGCTGAACCTGCTGCGGGCATTCGCCTCCGGCGGTTATGCGGACCTGCACCAGGTGCATCGCTGGAACCTGGATTTCGTGCAATCCTCCCCACTGGCGGCGAAATACCAGGATCTCGCCACGCGCATCGACGAGACGCTGAACTTCATGGCCGCCTGTGGCATGACCAGCGCCGACACGCCGCAAGTGCGCGAGACGGATTTTTACACCAGCCACGAGGCGTTGCTGCTGCCCTATGAACAGGCGCTAACCCGGGTGGATTCCACCACCGGCGATCATTATGCCTGTTCGGCGCATTTCCTCTGGATCGGCGACCGCACCCGCCAACTGGACGGCGCGCATGTGGAGTTCATGCGCGGGATCAAAAACCCGATCGGCATGAAGGTTGGCCCCTCGATGGAGGTGGACGACCTGCTGAGGATCATGGATGCGCTGGACCCGGAAAACGACCCCGGCCGCCTGACGCTGATCACCCGCATGGGGGCTGCCAAGGTGGCGGAAAAGCTGCCGCCCTTGCTGCGCGCCGTGAAAAAGGCCGGGCGCACCCCGGTGTGGCTGAGCGATGCCATGCATGGCAACGGCATCACCACCGCTGCCAAGGTGAAGACCCGCCGGTTCGACGATATCGTGGCCGAACTGCGTGGCTTCTTCGACGCTCATGAGGCGGAAGGCACCATCGCGGGCGGGGCGCATCTGGAAATGACCGGGCAAGACGTGACCGAATGCATCGGCGGCGCGCGCGGCCTTTCCGAGGAAGGGCTCGGCACGCGTTACGAAACCTTCTGCGACCCCAGGCTGAACGCCGAACAGGCGCTGGAGGTGGCGTTCTATCTGGCCGAGGAGCTGAAATCCCGCCGCGCGTCCCGGGCCGCTGCGTGAACCCCGCACCGCTGTCTGACGGCGAGATCGCCGCGCGGACCGACGCCTATTTCAACCGCACACGAGAGATCGTCGCCAAATTCGGCGACGCCACGGTCACCTACGCCATCTTCCTGCGCCGCCCGGTGGTGTGCGCCCCGGCGATTATGGTGGAATGGTTGCAGGCCGTGGGAAAGGCGCGCGGGCAGGACTTCAAGATTGAGCTGCCGCACGGGGAAGGCGAATGGGTGGGTGCTGGCGAGCCGCTGGCCTATGTCACCGGCTCCTTCGTGGCGCTGTCTGACCTTGAGACGCTGGCCCTGCAGAAGATAGGTGCTGCCTGCGTGGCGGCGCATAATGCCTTCCAGATGGCGGCGGCCCTGCCCAATGCCGCCTTCCTGGCCATGGAGGCCCGGCACTGCGCCGGGGCGGAAATGCAGGAGATCATGGCCTATGCCTGCGCCGTCGGCTCCCGCGCCGCCCAGGCCGAAGGGGCCAAGGGTTTCATCGGCAACGCCAATGACTGGACGGCGCATTATTTCGGCGCACCGCACGGCTATGGCACGATGCCGCATGCGCTGATCGGCTATGCCGGCTCCACGCTGCGCGCGGCCGAGATGTTCGTGGAGACCTTTCCCGATGAACCGCTGACCGTGCTTTCGGACTATTTCGGGCGCGAGGTGACGGATACGCTGGAAGTGTGCCGCCGCTTTCCCGAAATGGCGGCTGCGGGCAAGCTCTCCGTGCGGCTGGACACGCATGGCGGCCGCTACCTGGAAGGGCTGGGCCCGCAGGAAAGTTATGCCGTGCTGGAGCGCCATGCGCCGGGGGCGCTGCGGCGCTATCGCAGCCAGCGGGAGCTTGGCTACCTCATCGGCACGGGCGTTTCCGCCGCCGCCATCTGGAAAATGCGCGAGGCGTTGAACGAGGCCGGGTTTAAGGCCGTAAAAATCGTCGCGTCCTCCGGTTTTGGCGTGGAGAAATGCTCGGTGATGGCCGATGCCAGGGCGCCGATCGACGTGGTGGGCACCGGCAGCTTCATCCCCGAAAGCTGGAGCGAGACCTACGCCACGGCGGATATCGTGGCCTATGGCGGCGTGCCGCGGGTGAAGATCGGGCGCGAGTTCCTGCTCCGTCCGGCCCAAGCATAAGCAGGGCGTGAGGCTGAAAAGATGAGCGGCATACTGAATATCGCCATCGCGCAGATTAACCTGCACCTGGGCGCGATCGACAAGAACATCGCCAAAATCCGCGCCGCGCGTGCGGAAGCGGCGCGGCTGGGCGCGGACCTCGTGGTGACACCGGAGCTTTCCATCGCCGGCTATCCGCCGGAGGATCTGGTGCTGAAGCCGGCCTTCGTGGCGGCTTGCGAGGCGGCGGCGGAAGAACTGGCGAATGATACCGAAGATGGCGGGCCGGGGTTGATCGTGGGCCTGCCCTGGCGGGATGGCGAAAAGCTGCACAACGCCGCCTTTCTGCTGGAGGGCGGCAAGATCGCGGCGCGCCGGGCCAAGGTGGAGCTGCCGAATTACGGCGTGTTCGACGAGAAGCGGGTGTTCGACGCGGGCGCGCCATCCGGCCCTGTGCCGTTCCGGGGTTTCCGCATCGGGCTGATGATCTGCGAGGATTGGTGGCTGCCGCATGTCTCGGAAACCCTGGCCGAAACCGGGGCGGAGATGCTGCTCTCCATCAACGGCTCGCCTTATGAGGACGGCAAGCAGAACCGCCGCGTAATGCTGGCGGTGGAACGGGTGGTGGAAACCGGGCTGCCCTTTATCTTCGCGGCCCAGGTTTGCGGCCAGGATGAAGTGGTGTTCGACGGCGCCTCCTTCATCCTAAACGCCGACCGCACCCTAGCGGTGCAGATGCCGTATTTCGAGGAAGCCATCACCCTCACGCGCTGGACACGCGGCAATCACGGCCTTGTCTGCGAAGCGCAGCCTTTGGCGCCGGAGCCGGAGCGGCTGGCGCTGATCTATCAGGCGATGATGTGGGGCCTGCGGGATTATGTGAACAAAAACGGCTTCCCCGGCGTGGTGCTGGGGCTTTCCGGCGGGATCGATTCCGCTATCTCCACCGCCGTGGCCGCCGATGCGCTGGGGCCAGCACGGGTGAGGGCGGTGATGCTGCCCAGCCCCTATACCTCTGACCACTCCCTGGAAGACGCCGCCGCCTGCGCGGAGATGCTGGGGGTTCCATACGAGACCATCCCCATTGCCGGGGCGATGGAGGCGTTCGGCAAGGCGCTGGCCCCGGCTTTTGCCGAGACCCAACCGGACATCACGGAAGAGAATATCCAGTCCCGCGCGCGGGGCCTGATCTTGATGGCGATTTCCAACAAATTCGGGCCAATGCTGCTCACCACGGGCAATAAGTCTGAAATGTCAGTTGGTTACGCCACACTCTACGGTGATATGTGCGGCGGCTATTCGGTGCTGAAGGATATCTACAAGACCACGGTGTTCGAGCTTTCGCGCTGGCGCAACGAGAACCACCCGCAAGGCGCGCTCACCAAACCTGGGCCAGCCATGCCGGAGCGGATCATCACCAAGCCGCCCTCGGCTGAGTTGCGGGAGAACCAGACCGACCAGGACAGCCTGCCGCCCTATGAGGTGCTGGACGCGATTTTGGCGCGGCTGATCGAGGGTGAACGCTCGGCGGATGAGATCGTGGCCGAGGGGTTCGAGCGGGCGACGGTGCTGAAGGTGATCAAGCTGCTGGACCGCGCCGAATATAAGCGCCGCCAGGCCCCGCCGGGGGTGAAGATAACGGCAAAAGCCTTCGGCCGGGACAGGCGCTACCCGCTAACCAACGGGTTTACCAACCTTATCAAATAAGCTGCGCGCAAAGCAGGGATGGCAGCTTCCCGCAAGATTCACGCTCTTTCCTCTGGCCTTTTCCGGCAAAGCCGGTATTACACCCTTTCGCCCGGGTGATTCTGGGGGCCAATTGCTTGGGGGTTAAGGGATAGACGATGCCGGTGCCGTTTTCCGCCGAAGATTTTGACC
>JAGXAE010000177.1 GCA_018971725.1 Pseudomonadota bacterium
TGCCGACGGCGTGCATGTGAACGCGGTTTTCGGCTTCTGTAACATGCTGGCGCGGCTGTTGAAGGAGCATACCGGCACGCATCTGGCGGTGATTTTCGACGCCGGGCGCAAGACCTTCCGGGACCGCATCTACGACCAGTATAAAGCCCACCGCCCGCCGCCGCCGCCAGAGTTGGTACCGCAATTCGCGCTCATCCGCGAGGCGACGAAGGCCTTCGGGGTGCCGAGCATTGAGCTTGAGGATTGGGAGGCGGATGATCTCATCGCCTCTTACGCCAGGAAGGCCAGTGCGGCGGGGGATGAGGTGGTCATCGTCTCCTCCGACAAGGATTTGATGCAGCTTCTCGGTCCCTGCGTTTCCATGCTGGACCCGATGAAGAACACGCCCATCGGCCCCGCCGAGGTGGAGGCGAAGTTTGGCGTGGGGCCGGAGAAGGTGATCGAGGTGCAGGCGCTGATCGGTGATTCGGTGGATAACGTGCCGGGCGTGCCGGGTATTGGCCCCAAGGGGGCAGCGGCGCTCATCGGCGAATACGGCACGTTGGAGGCGGTGCTGGAGGCGGCACCCTCCATGAAGCCATCCAAGCGGCGGGATGCGCTGATCGAACATGCCGAGGCGGCGCGGATTTCCAAGATTCTGGTGACGTTGTGCGCCGAGGTGCCGTTGCCCGTGCCGATTGAGGAACTGGCGGTGCGGCCCTGGGACGCCGCGGTGCTCCGCGCCTTCCTGGTTGAGAATAATTTCCGCTCCATCCGCCACCGGCTGGGGTTGGAGGATGGCGTGGCCGAGGAAGAAGCGCCGGTTGAGATCAGCCACGCGCCTTTTGGTCCCTACAAGTCCATTTATAAGCTGGCCGAGTTGCAAGCCATCGCCGCCACGGCGCGGGAGACCGGATTGCTCGCCCTTTCCGTGCAGACGGACGACCCAAACGGCCTGCATGGCAATCTGGTGGGGTTGGGGCTGGCGGCCAAACCGGGGCAGGGCGCGTATCTGCCGCTCAAGCACCACGTGATGCTGGATGCTGAGCCGCAGTTGCCCTGGGCCGATGCGGCGGCTGAGCTTGATGCGCTGTTTGGCGATGCTTCGGTGCTGAAGATTTTCCACGACGCGAAATTTGGACTGGAAGCGATTGCCCGCGCCGGGCTGGGGCCGGTGGCACCCTTGGATGATGTAATGCTGATTTCCTACAGCCAGGATGCGGGGAATTTCGCGCAAGACCTCGCCACGCTGGCGCGCGTGCATCTCTCTCATAGCGTGAAATCACCGGATGACGTGACGGGTACGGGCCGCGCGCGGGTGAATTTCGCGGAAGCGCCGGTGGAAAAAGCCGCTGAGTTGGGCGGCGAGGCGGCGGATGTGGGCCTGCGGTTATGGGGCGCGCTGAAGCCTGCCTTGCGGGTACATAAATCTCTCGCGCTTTATGAGCTGCTTGAGAAAAAGCTGATCCCCGTGCTGGCGGAAATGGAAGCCGAAGGCGTGCTGGTGGACAAAAACGATCTCTCCGCCATGTCCGCCGATTTCGAGACGCGGATGGGCGTGTTTGAGGAAGAAATCCACAAACTCGCAGGCCGGAATTTTAATGTTGGCAGCCCGAAGCAGTTGGGCGAGGTGCTGTTCGAGGATTTGAAGCTGCCCGGTGGCAAGAAGAACAAGACAGGCGCCTGGGGAACCGATAGCTCCGTGCTGGAAGGTTTGGCGGAGCAGGGTGCGGATATTGCGGCGCGGGTGATGGATTGGCGGCAGCTTTCCAAGCTGAAATCCACTTATGCGGATGCGCTGGTGGAGCAGATTGATGCGCGCACGGGGCGCGTGCATACGAACTTCCAGATGGCCGCGACGACAACCGGCCGCATTTCCTCAACTGACCCGAATTTGCAGAATATACCGATAAGAACCGAGGAGGGGCGGCGGATACGCCAGGCGTTTATAGCCGCCCCCGGGCATAGCCTCATCTCGGCGGATTATTCGCAGATCGAATTGCGGTTGCTGGCCCATGTGGCGGATATTCCGACACTGAAGGAAAGTTTCGAGAAAGGCGAGGATATTCACGCCCGCACGGCATCGGAAGTGTTCAGCGTGCCCATGGCGGAGATGGATGGCGCCACAAGGCGGCGCGCGAAGGCGATCAATTTCGGGATCATCTACGGCATTTCCGCCTTTGGCCTGGCGCGGCAGCTTGGCATTTCCGCTGGTGAGGCAAGGAGTTATATCGCCGCGTATTTTGAGCGTTACCCCGAAATTCGCGCATATATGGATGCAGCGAAAGAGCAGGCCCGCACGGATGGGTTTGTGCTCACCCCCTTCGGCCGGCGTTGCTGGGTGCCGCGCATCAAAGACAAAATCCCGGCCTTGCGTGCCTATGCGGAGCGCCAGGCCATCAACGCGCCGTTGCAGGGCGGTGCGGCAGATATTATTAAACGCGCGATGGTGAAGCTCCCGAAAGCGCTGACGGATGCAGGGCTTTCAACCAAGCTTCTGCTCCAGGTGCATGACGAATTACTGTTCGAAGCCCCGGATGCGGAGGCAAAAGACGCGGCGAAACTGGTGCGCGAGGTGATGCAGAGCGCGGCTACTCTTTCAGTGCCGCTGGTGGCTGAGGCTGGCGTGGGCAAGAACTGGGGGGAGGCGCATTAAGCCGCGCTTGCTGTTTTTCAAGAGGAATACATGGAACATCGTGTCGTCGAGTGTACGTTTGAGCGTCATGCTGCCTCAATCCTGGACATATTCAATGACGCCATTCTAACCTCGACGGCGCTTTACGATTACAAACCGCGTTCAACGGAAAATATGGTTGCGTGGTTTCAGGCTAAAGCCGAGGGCGGCTTTCCAGTGATTGGCATTGAAAGCGAAGCTGGCGTGTTGATGGCGTTTGGCAGCTATGGAAGCTTCAGGGCCTGGCCTGCCTATAAATATTCCGTTGAGCATTCCGTATATGTTCATAAGGCGTATCGCGGTAAGGGTTTGGGCAGAGTTGTGCTGGAACAGCTCATCGCGGCGGCGCAGAAAAACGATTTACATACGATTATTGGCGCGATTGATGCCACAAACACTGCCAGCATTGCCTTGCACGAACGGCTTGGGTTCATGCATGTCGGCACCTTGCCGCAGGTGGGTTTTAAATTCGGCAATTGGCTCGATCTGGTGTTCTATCAATTATTGCTAAGCACGCCGCGCAATCCGGTGGATGGCTAGGTCGCCTTAAATCGGCAACGCCCCTTCCTTCATCCGTTCCATTGCGAACCGGCTGGAGACATTCCGCAGCGGCACCATTTCGATCAGTTTGCGGTAGAAGGAATCATACGCGGCGATATCCGGCACCACCACGTGCATAAGATAGTCCACATCGCCGCTCATCCGCCATGCCCCCACAATCTCCGGGGTATTTGTAACAACCTCGTGAAACTTACCCAGCCAGGAGGCGGAGTGGTCGTTGGTTTCCACCGAGACGAATACCGAGACCGGCAGGCCGAGCTTATCGGCGTCCAGCACCGCCACCCGGCCTTTTATAATGCCGGTTTCCTCCATGCGCTTGATGCGCTTCCAGCACGGTGTGGCCGTCAGCCCCACTTTCTCCGCGATATCGTTCAGCGAGAGTGAGGCATCCGCCGCCAGCAGGCGCAGGATGGAACGGTCGATCTGGTCCAGCTCGGTCATGGTTTGGAAAGCACTTTCGAAAAATATGTAGAACAGGGGTTGCAGTGAAAGCACTTGCGGTGCCGGAAAAATCGCAGTACAGGCCTCCTCGGGTCACGCCCCCCCACCGGGGCGCTTTTCTTCTGTAAGGGAGATGTTTTATGGCAGATTTTTCTCCGGCCG
>JAGXAE010000178.1 GCA_018971725.1 Pseudomonadota bacterium
GGCTGGCCCCGCTTTTCGCGGAGGGGACGAGCAAATTCACCGCCATCGCCCCAGACCTGACTTTGGAAGGGTTGCGCCTGCTCTCCTTGCGCAATAAGCCACCAGCCTTGCCGCGCGACCGGGCGCGGTTCGTGGAAACAGACTAATAAAGGATAGGAGCAGACCCGTTCGTGGCCAGATCCAGCGGCAAGACGGCTTCCGTCATAGACGAAGCTGATTCAGGTTTCATCTTTGTGCCGCTTGGTGGCACCGGCGAGATCGGGATGAACCTGAACCTCTATGGCTGCGATGGCGCCTGGCTGGCGGTGGATTGCGGCATGGGCTTCTCCGGGCCGGATAACCCCGAGACGGAAATCCTGCTGCCGGACCCCGCCTTTATCGCGCAGCAGCGGGATGATCTGCTGGGCATCGTCATCACCCACGCGCATGAGGACCATATTGGCGGCGTCGCCCGGCTTTGGCCGCAATTACGCTGCCCGGTTTATGCCACGCCCTTCGCTGCCGCCGTCATCCGCCGCAAGCTGCAGGAAGCCGGGTTGCAGCGCGATGTAAAGCTGCGCGTCATCGCCCCCGGCGCCGCGTTCGAACTCGGCCCCTTCAAGCTGCGCTATATCCATATGACGCATTCCACGCCGGAGGCGCAGGCGCTCGCCATCACCACCGGCTACGGCACCGTTCTGCATACCGGAGACTGGAAATTCGATGCGTCCCCAGTGATCGGTGATGTGTCCGACGAGGCGGCTCTGAAGGCATTGGGCGATGAGGGCGTGCTGGCGCTTGTTTCGGATTCCACCAACGCTTTGGTGGAAGGCTATTCAGGCTCCGAGCAGGATGTGAAGAAGAATTTCGAGGCGCTGCTGCCGGAATTGACGGGGCGTGTGGCCGTCACCTGCTTTGCCAGCAATGTCGCGCGGGTGGCCAGCATCATCTCGGCGGCCGAAATCGCCGGGCGGCATATCGCCCTGGTGGGCCGCAGCCTGACCAACTACATCGCGGCGGCACAGGAAGCGGGTTATCTGAATGATGTGCCGGATTTCGTGCCCGAGGAGGAAATCGGAACCATCCCGGATGACAATCTCCTGCTTCTGGTCACCGGCAGCCAGGGTGAGCCGCGCTCGGCCATGGCGCGCATCGCCGCGGACACGCACCGTTATGCCGTGCTGGGGGCGGGGGATAAGGCGATCTTCTCCTCCCGCACCATTCCAGGCAACGAGCGCGCGGTGTTCGCGGTGCAAGACCAGCTTTCCCGGCGCGGCGTGCAGGTCATCGTGGATGGGGATGAGTTCGTGCATGTCTCGGGTCATCCGGCGCGCGAGGAGCTGCGTAAGCTCTACAAGCTGGTGCGGCCCAAATGCGTGATCCCCACCCATGGGGAGTGGCGGCATCTCTCTACCCAGGCCGCCCTGGCGCGGGAAGCCGGCATCAGCACGTTGCTCGTCGAGGATGGCGATGTGGTGCTGTTCGGCGGCAACGGGCCGGCTGTGGTCGATTCCGTGCCAACCGGGCGTCTGGCGGTGGACGGCAGCAAGGTGGTGCCGCTTAAAAACGGCATTCTGGCGGCCCGCAAGCGCATGTTGTTCAATGGCGTTGTCATCGGCAGCCTCGCGGTCGACTCGAAGGGCAGGCTGCATGGCGCGCCGCGTATTTCCGCGCCAGGGCTGCTGGAAGAGCTTGAAGCAGCCCAGCGCCTGGCGTTTGAGCGGGAATTTCACGATGCGCTGGAAGATTTTGCCCCCTCCTTCCGCCAGGACGAAGCAGCCTTTGCGGACGCGGCCAGGGCCGCCTTGCGCCGGATTGTCGACAAGCCGCTGGGCAAGCGTCCGTTGGTGGAAATTCATATTCTTCGGATTTGACTTAAGTTTAATCAATACATGAAAAAATTTGATTAATTTGATTGTTATTTAATCAAATCCTGCGTCAAAGCCTAAAATTGATGCCTTTCCTCATGTGTTTTTGCTGGACGCCTCGACATGCTGCGTTGCATTATGACTACAGGATGAGGTTGGTTCTTCATCCTGCCGTGTGACTGGCGTTTCCTCCCTGAACTTGGCCCGCCGCCCTAACTGGGCTGGCGGGCTTCTTTCTTTTGTCGTCTTTTCCTGCCTAAGACGGGTGCCGCTGCTTCTATCCGCGGCGGGATTGATCTAGAGCAGGGTGGCCGATGAGTCAGAAGTCAGACATCACCGACCTTACGATCTGCCGTGCCGCCTTCGCGGCCTGGGTTTTTATCTATCACGTCGATCTGCATCTGCATTTTTCCCTGGCGCTCGGGCCATTTTCGGCTTTGATCACGCATGGCTATATGGGGGTGGATGGGTTTTTTATCCTCTCCGGGTTGGTGCTGCTGCACACCCATCGCGAGTTCGATGCGGTGCGAAAGGACCATCTGCATAAGCATTTCCGATGGGCCGGCCACGGTATGGCGCTGAGTTTCTACGCCAGGCGTTTGGCCCGTATCTATCCCGTGCATTTGGCCACCATCCTCATCCTGCTGGCCCTAGCCGTCGCCGGTGCGGCATTGGGGGTGCACCCGCATGCGCCACAGCGCTTCGGCTTGGCCACGCTCGTGGAAAATCTGTTTCTGGTGCAAGGCTGGGGGGCGGACCATTTCGGCGCCTGGAACTATCCAGCCTGGTCTGTCAGCACGGAATGGGCGGGCTATCTCCTGTTTCCTTTGTTGGCGCTCATCATCACCTATTTTATCAACCTTGTTTCCTTGCAATTGGTCATCGCCGCCTTCCCGATTCTGGGCGTCCTCTATTTTGTCTGGGGGCATAGCTTGAACCTTGCCTTTGGCGTCGGGTTCTATCGATTTTTCCCGGAATTCATCGCTGGCATGGCTGCCTGGCGCATTGCCCCGCCCGTGGCCGATTTTACCCCCGCGCGACACCTGTTCCTATATAGCGGGGCGGGGTTGCTGCTCGTCGGCGCGGTCTTGGGTGTCGATCTGGTCACCGTCATCGGGCTTTGGGGGCTTATTTTCGCGTTCTATTTGCAAGCTGACGCGCAGTTTCCGCCAGTGTTGGGCCGCCGCCCTGTGCTGCATTTTCTGGGGCTGCTGTCTTATTGTTTCTATATGAGCTTCGCTATCGCAGAAATGCTTACTGTGCGCGCTTTCCAGTATCTCGGCGGGCAGCCCGCGGACGAGAAGCTGCTTTTCGCTGCCATGATGACGGCGATTACTTTTATTCTGGCCATTCTGCTGCGCGGCTTTGTCGAGCAGCCTTGCCGCCGTGCCGCCAATCGCTGGCTGCAACCCGCTCCTGCCGCCGCGCCGCAAAAGGTGCCGGCCACCGAAAAGCCCCAATCCCTGTTTTAAGGTTTGTCATGCGTCTCTCCAAAAGCCTGATCCCCACCGTCAAGGAAACGCCCGCCGAAGCGCAGATTGCCTCGCACCGGCTCATGCTGCGCGCTGGCATGGTGCGGCAGATGGCCTCCGGCATCTATGCCTGGCTGCCCACGGGCCAGCGCGTGCTCTCCAAGATCGCGCAGATCGTACGGGAGGAACAGGACGCTGCCGGGGCGCAGGAAGTGCTGATGCCGACGATCCAGAGTGCGGATCTCTGGCGCGAATCCGGCCGGTACGACGCTTACGGCAAGGAAATGCTGCGTATCACTGACCGGCACGAGCGCGAATTGCTATTCGGGCCCACGAATGAGGAAATGATTACCGCGATCATGCGGGATTCCATCAAATCCTACCGCGAGCTTCCGCAAATCCCCTATCACATCCAGTGGAAATTCCGCGATGAGGTGCGCCCGCGCTTTGGCGTGCTGCGCGGCCGCGAGTTTTTGATGAAAGACGC
>JAGXAE010000179.1 GCA_018971725.1 Pseudomonadota bacterium
CGCAGCACCTCGTCCAGCCGGTGCAGCAGGGCGCCGCCGCCGGTGAGCATGATGCCCTTATCCACGATATCGGCCGCCAGCTCAGGCGGGGTGTTCTCCAGCGCCACCTTGATGGCTTCGACGATCTGCCCCACCGGCTCGGCCAGGCTCTCGGCGATCTGGCGCTGCGTCACGGTCACTTCGCGCGGCACGCCGTTAATCAGGTCGCGGCCCTTCACGAAGCGGCTGGGGCCATCCGTATTGCCGTCCACCCAGGCGGCGCCGATATCCATTTTAATCCGCTCGGCCGAGCTTTCGCCGACGAGAAGATTAAACGTGCGGCGGATATAGGAAATGATCGCCTCGTCCAGCTTGTCGCCGCCCACGCGCACCGAGCGCGCGTAAACAATGCCGCCCAGCGAGATCACCGCCACCTCGGTGGTGCCGCCGCCGATATCGACGATCATGGAACCCGATGGCTCGGTGACAGGCAGATTGGCGCCGATCGCGGCGGCCATCGGCTCCTCGATCAGCAGCACCTTGCGGGCCCCCGCACTCTCGGCGGATTCTTGAATCGCGCGGCGCTCAACGGCGGTGGAGCCGGAGGGCACGCAGATGATGATGAGCGGCGAGGCATAGCCGCGGCGGTTATGCACCTTGCGGATGAAGTGCTTGATCATCTCCTCCGCCACCTCGAAATCGGCAATCACGCCGTCGCGCAGCGGCCGGATGGCCTGGATATTGCCCGGCGTGCGGCCCAGCATCTGCTTGGCGTCCTCGCCCACGGCCAGCACCTGCTTGCGGCCCTTCACATCCTGCATGGCCACCACGGAAGGTTCCGCCAGCACAATGCCGCGCCCCTTCACGTAAACCAGCGTGTTCGCGGTGCCGAGATCGATCGCCATGTCAGCCGACATCAGGCCGAGCAGTTTGGAAAACATCAGAACCCTTTCCGGCGGGCAGCTCCAACATGGCGCCGCGCCCTAAAACTCTTGCCGAGATGGCCGCTGGGCTTACAGCCCGTTTCACAAAGGGGCAAGCCTCAATCCCGCCCTTCCCCAGCCATATTTTCCCTGTACCAAGGGTGTTAACCAGGAAGGCTGATTCATCAAGGAGATATGAACCACGGTTTGGAATGTCACCTCCCCGGCCCAGCCCGCAGCCACCGCCTTGACGGTAACTGTCCGAGTCATGAACGAGTCGTCAGGCGGCGCTCAGGCGCTTGAAATCCGGGGGCAGGATTAAATATCCAAAACAATTCCGAGAGAGGAGCTTTTTTGAAATGCTACGTAAAATTTCGACGGCGTTTGTTCTAACCGCGTCTCTCACCGCGCTGGCCGGCTGCGGCTATTCGCCTGGGAACCGCGCCCTCACGGGCGGCGCCATTGGTGCCGGCGGCGGTGCGATCATCGGCGCGGCCACCGGTATGGGGGCAGGCACAGGCGCGCTCATCGGCGCCGGCGCGGGCGCTCTTACCGGCGCCGTAACCTCGCACCAGCAGCTGAACCTCGGCAATTAACAGTCTCATGGCCCCGGGCAAGCCTCCCGGGGCCGCTTGTTTTCATGCAACGACGATGACGACGACGTGGTCTGAATCCACCTCTTGCATCGCCTGGTACAAGGCGGTCAGGCCCGCCAGCATCGCCTCGCCGGCCCCGGCTTCCTCATCCTCCGTGAAATCCGCATAGGCTTCGTCGAGTTCCTCGGCGGAAAAATTTTCCGGGTCGAGCTGTTCCAGATATTTCTTCTGGTCCTCCTGGGTGAGGATTACCACCAGCGCATCGGTTGCCTCGGCCAGTTCGGCGACGATGGCGTTCTCGCTGGTTTCCAGATCGATATCATAATCATCCGCCAGCACCGGCAGCAGCACGGAGAAAATATCTCCATCCTCATCGAATTCGACAACCGATGTGCCATTGGCGGCCAGGAAATCCGCCAACCCCTGCTGGTCATCCCCGCCAGCGGCGGAGGCAAGCTCACTCAATTCTTCCTTTGGCAAACGGATGAAGGATGCGGTGGCCGGCATGCGGAGTTTCCCTTTCAGTTGAGCGCTTCATATCAATCCTGGCGGGGGGCTGTCAGCACCCCTCTTGCTGATCTGTCGGGTGGCGTGCCGCCACCCCCTTGGCCGCCTGTCACCGGCATTGTAAACGCGCGGGTCAAGCGCAAGGAGGACTCGCATGACTGAAGAAACGCGGCGTTTTGGCACAGAGGTTGGCCGGCTGCTCGACCTGGTGGTTCACTCGCTCTACTCGGACCGCGAGATCTTCCTGCGCGAGCTGGTGGCCAACGCCGCCGACGCCACGGATAAGCGCCGCTTCCTGGCGCTGTCTGACGGCGCGCTAGCATTGCCGGAAAACGCCGCCATACGCATCAGCGCCGACAAAGCCGCCAAGACCATCCGCATCGAGGATAGCGGCGTGGGCATGAGCAAGGAGGAGCTGGCGGAGAATCTCGGCACCATCGCCCGCTCCGGCACCGCCGCCTTCACCAGCCAGCTTGCCCAGGCCAAGCCGGAGGAACGCCCCAGCCTGATCGGCCAGTTCGGCGTGGGGTTCTATTCCGCTTTCATGGTGGCGGATAAGGTGGAAGTTATTTCCGCCAAGGTTGGCACCGCGGAAGCCTGGGAATGGGTTTCCGACGGGCAAGGCGAGTACACGCTGAAATCCGCCGAGCGCGGAGCGCCGGGCACCACCGTCATCCTGCACGTCAAGCCGGATGCCGAGGAATATCTGGAACCCATCCGCCTCAAAACCATCATCCGCAAATGGGCGGACCACATCACCCTGCCCGTTGAAATCGAGGAGGACGGCAAGTTTGAGGCCGTGACCGAGGGCAAGGCGCTTTGGCGCAAGAGCCGCTCCGAGATATCGGCCGAGGAATACGCGGATTTCTACCGCCATGTCGGCCATAATTTCGACGAGCCCTTCGCCACCATCCATTGGCGCGCGGAAGGCACGGTGGAATTCAACGCGCTGCTGTTCATCCCCTCGCAAAAGCCCTTCATGCCCGTGGAGGAAAGCCGCGAGAGCAAATTGCGGCTGCATGTGAAGCGCATGTTCATCACCGATGACGCGAAGCTGCTGCCCAACTGGCTGAACTTCGTCGTCGGCGTGGTGGATACCGAGGATCTGCCGCTGAATGTCTCCCGCGAAATCCTGCAATCCACACCGGTGCTGGAGAAAATCCGCAAGGCACTGGTCAACCGCGTGCTCTCCGAGCTGAAATCCAAGGCCAAGGACGCTGAGGCGTTCAAGAGCTTCCTGGAGAATTTCGGCGCGGTGATGAAGGAGGGCATTTACGAGGACACCGGCCACGCCGCCGAGATCGCCGCCCTGCTGCGCTTCGCCTCCACCAAGGAGGAAGCGACCACGCTGGAGGATTACATCGCCCGGATGCCCGAGGGGCAGAAGGACATCTATTACCTCGCCGGCGACGCCGCGCACCTCAAAACATCCCCGCAGTTGGAAGGCTTCGCGGAGAAGGGTTACGAGGTGTTGCTGCTCGGCGATGCCATCGACGCGTTCTGGCCCGGGCGGCTGGGCAGCTTCAAGGAGAAGAAGCTCATTTCCGTCTCCCAGGCGGGCGATTTGTTCGCGGCGGCTGATGTACCGGAAGCGATCACCAATCTCTGCACCAAGCTGAAGGACGCGCTGGGGGATGAAGTATCCGGGGTTTCCGCATCTTCCCGCCTGAAGGACAGCCCGGCGATGCTGGTGGCCGCTGAAATGGGGCCGGACCTGGCCATGCAGCGCCTGCTGCGCCGCGCCGGGCGCCCGGTATTCGGCCTGCCGCCGAAGCTGGAGATCAACCCC
>JAGXAE010000030.1 GCA_018971725.1 Pseudomonadota bacterium
CCGGGTGCCGCGTGCGGGGCGCTGGGCAGGGTTTCGCGTTTGCTGGCTGGGTAGGGTTGAGTCGGGGTGTTAGGCATGGCAATTTCAAGGACCGCTGGCTGACCGCAATGAAGTGTGGAAAATTCTTACTTCTGCGCAAGTTTAGACTGTCTCAAAAGACTACTTCAATTGGAGAATTTTGACCATGGCGCTCGTGCCCTTCGACGATCGTGACGGCTTCATCTGGTGGGATGGCAAGCTCATTCCCTGGCGCGAAGCGCAGTTGCACGTACTCAGCCATGGTTTGCACTACGCCTCGGCCGTGTTCGAGGGCCAGCGCGCCTATAACGGCACGGTCTTCAAACTGAACGCCCATACGGACCGCCTGATCGCCTCCGGCCGGATGCTGGGTTTCGAGATTCCCTTCACCCGGGAACAGATCAATCAGGCCTGCGCCGAGGTGATGGCGGCGAATAATCTCACGGATGCCTATATCCGCCCGCTGGCCTGGCGCGGTTCAGAGCAACTGGGCGTTTCCGCCCAGCAGACCAAGATTCATCTGATGATCGCCTGCTGGACCTGGCCGGATTATTTCGGCGCGGACCGCATGAAGGGCATCCGTCTCAATATTTCTGACTGGCGCCGCCCGCATCCGCTCACCGCGCCGGTCGCCTCCAAAGCCGCCGGGCTGTACATGATCGGCACACTCTCCAAGCACAAGGCCGAAGCCGAGGGTTTTGAGGAATCGCTGCTCTACACCTGGGACGGTTTCGTCGCCGAAGGCACCAGTGCCAATATCTTCTTCGTGCAGGACGGCAAGCTGCATACGCCCTTGACCGACTGCTTCCTGAACGGCCTCACCCGCCAGACCGTGATCGCGCTCGCCAAGGCGCGTGGGATCGAGGTGGTCGAGCGGCATATCAAACCAGAGGAAATGGCCACTTTCAGCGAAGCCTTCCTCACTGGCACTGCCGCCGAGATCACGCCGGTGCGGCAGATCGGTTCGGAATTCAACTTCACCCCAGCTGCCCTCACCCAAACGCTGCTGAACGACTATACCGCCCTGGTGCGGATGTCGCCGGAAGAAGTCGCCAAGCGCGCCGCCTGAGGCGGGATTGAAAAGGGGCCTTAAGGCCCCTTTCTTTTTGCCAATAAACTCGCTTTGGCAAGGGCTTAATAAAACGCCACAAGCTGGAAAGCTGAATTTCTAGAGATACTCGCCACCTCATGTTCCATGGCGGACGCTGGGCGGAAACTGGTGCCCCTTGAGGGGCTGCGCGGCATCGCCGCCGCAATTGTGGTGCTTTACCATCTGGTGCTGGCCTTCACGCCCAAGGGTGTGGGGGTGGTGCCGCGCGGGCATGGCGCACTGGATACGCTCACCCAATTTGTCCTCGGCATGCTGAATGGCGGCGCGGCGGTGGCGGTGTTTTTCGTGCTTTCCGGCTTCATTCTCAGCCTGCCATTTGGGCGGGACCGGCGCATTTCCCGCGTGATCGTGGCGCTGCTTAAGCGCTGGCCGCGCCTTGCCTGCCTCACCGTTATCGCCTGCCTGTTCGCCTTCGCGCTCATCTCCTGGTCGGGCCATGAGTACAAGGACGCGGCACACGTCATCGGTGCCGGGTGGCTGGCAAGCCATGGCAACTCGCCAATCCGGCCGGCGCATCTCACCTGGCAGGGCGCGCTTCGCGAGGGGCTTGTGAACGTCTTCACCAAGGGCGAGGTGAAATTCGACTCCCCCCTCTGGACCATGCGGATCGAGCTGTTTTGCTCATTCGCCATTTTCTTCGCGGCACCCATATTGTTCGCCGTTGGTAGTTGGGCGCTGCGGCTGGGGTTGGTGGCGCTGGCGATTTATGCCGTTGGCACTGGCTATCCCTATACTTTTTTCGCGGATTTTCTGGTGGGTGCGGTGCTGGCCATGCTGTTTGCCGAAGGCCGGCTGCCGGTGCTGGGTAACATCCAGGCAGCACTCCTGGGTGGTCTGGGGCTTTATCTGTTCAGTTTTACATTTGAGCAGAAACTGCTGATCCATGCGCCGCTCAAGCTGCTGCTCTCGCCAGCGTACAGTCATTACGTGTGGGATTTAGGTGCCGCGCTCATCATCATCGTGCTGTTGGGCCACCCGGCAACGCGAAGGGTTTTCTCGGGGAGCTGGGCAGTGTGGCTGGGGCTTCTATCCTTCCCCATTTATCTGCTGCACGGGCCGATATTGCTTTCCGCGGGTTCGGTGGCGTTTATGGACGGCGTGGGAACGCTTGGCATGACAGGGGCGGCGTTCGCGGCGGCATTGTGCTCCATCCTGCTCACATTGATCTGTGCCTTACCGCTGGCCTGGGTCGATAAGGGCTGGACGCAACTGCTCGCGCGCCTCGCCCGGCCATTTACAGGGCGGCGGCAGTCGGTGGAGATGGTTGGCGCGATAAAATGTGAGAAAGGCGCCGGGTAGCGCCGTTAGGCCGCCGCTTCGATGATGATCTGGTTTTTGCCCTGACGCTTGACTTTATAGAGCAGGGAATCCGCCTGGCTCAGCGCCGCCTCCACGCTGGGGGGCGGCGCCTCGAACACGGCAACACCCATCGAGAAACTCACGGGAAAGCCGTTTTCCGCCATCGTCTGATCCAGTCGTGCCTTTATCTGCACAGCCGCATCATGGGCCGTGGTGGTATTGGCCCCAATCAGAAGGATAACGAATTCGTCGCCGCCCAGCCGGCCGCTGGCTTCTTCCCGGCGGGTGCGGGGGGCTAGGGCCTGCCCAATCAGCCGCAGCAGCCTGTCTCCCGCTCCATGGCCGAGTTGGTCGTTCACCTGTTTAAAGTGATCGACATCGAAATAGGCCAGTGCAAACGGAAGCGCATGGCGTTGCTGCACGGCGATGGCTTTTTCGATTTCCAGCTCGACCCCCATCCGGTTGGCGATGCCGGTGACGCTGTCAGTCAGAGCGAAGGCCCGAACCTCGTTCATCCGCCGCCGCATTTCCAAAATCTGCACGGCCGTGCTGGCCAAAGTGCAGAGCTTGGTGATCTCGTCATCCGAGCAGACGCGGGTTTTGGTATCGACCGCGCAAATCGCGCCCAGCGCCGAGCCGTCCGACGCGATCAGGGGCGCGCCAAGATAGAAGCGTACGCCGGGATCGGTGATCACGAACGGGTTGTTGGCGAAGCGCGCATCCTTGGTGGCGTCTTCCACCAACATCGGCAGCGTGCCCTCGATAGTGCGAGAGCAGAAAGTGATCTCGTTCGCCAAAACGCCAAGCTCCACGCCCGCCAAGCCGACATGATGGGTGAAGCGGTCATCCACCAGGGTCACTGTCGCCATGGGGACATCGAGCGTCATGCGGACGAGGCTGCATAGCGCGTCCAGCCCATGGTCCTGGCCCATGCCCGCCGGGTCGTAGGCCCGCAGGGTGGAGAGCCGGCGTTCATCATGCATGTGCATGGCTGCGATATTGCGGATTGCGGGCTGCCACGCAAGGCTTTCTGGCCCGGCCGGGAGGGCATTGAAAGTTAAACTTTGGTGTGATTTGCACCGATTTCTGGCAAGCTATGCGGGGCAGCTTGGCAAAAGCGGCTGGGGCCGGGAGCGGCGGATCAAAAATCCGTATTACCGCCGGAAAGCATGAGTCCCACGGTTTGGCCCGCAATCGCGGCCTTGCCCGAGAGCAGTGCCGCCAGCGCCACGGCCCCGCCCGGTTCAACCACAAGCTTAAGCGTTCGGGCGGCAAATTTTTGCGCGGCGCGGACCTCGTCGTCGCTCACCGCGTAGCCGGATGTCACCAGGCGGCTGTTCACGGCAAAAGTCAGTTCGCCCGGTATTGGCGTCAGCAGCGCGTCGCAAAGCGGAGAGCCTTTCATATCGTTGCGCAGGCGCTTCCCTGCCGCCAGGGAGCGGGCCGTGTCGTCCCAGCCTTCTGGTTCGGCGGTGTGGATGCGTGTGCAGGGCGACACATCCGAAAGTGCCAGGGCGCAGCCCGCCGTCAGCCCACCGCCACCGGCAGGGGTGATGAACATGTCCATCACCAATCCAGCTTGTGTGGCGTCCTCGGCCAGTTCCAGCGCCGCCGTACCCTGGCCGGCAATCACATCCGGATGGTTATAGGGTGGGATCAGCGTGGCGCCGGTCTCGGCTGCGATACGGGCGCCAATTTCCTCACGGTTCTCATGCAGCCGGTCATAGGCCACGATCCTCGCCCCCCAGAACGCAGTAGCCTCACGTTTGATGGCGGGGGCGTCGGCCGGCATCACGATGGTCGCCGTCATGCCGAGGCTCGCGGCGGCACAGGCGATGCCCTGCGCATGGTTGCCGGAGGAATATGCCACCACGCCACGGGCGCGCGCCGCTTCGGGAATGCACAGCAGCGCATTAGTGGCGCCGCGCAGCTTAAAACTGCCCGTGCGCTGCAACACCTCCGGCTTGATCAGCACAGTCGCTCCCACCGCCTTGTCCAGCATCGCGTTACGCAGCATCGGCGTGCGAACGACCCGCCCTTTCAACCGCGCGGCGGCGTCGTGAACGTCCTGGGCCGTGGGAATGCGTTGCGTCATGGGCGGGGAAATTCCTTGCCGGCGGTTTTCGCGGTGATGCGACAAACCTTGTAGGTCATCACCGGCTCATCGCCGCGCCGGCGGATGATGGTTCCAAGCTGGTCCGGGCAGGGCGTGCTGGTGCGGCGGGTGATCAGCAGCCCGGCCTGGCCCCGCACCGGCGCCACCGGCCAGGCAAAATAGCGCCAGCGCGTCCCGAAGCCGAGAACAGGCACGGATTTGGGCGCGTAAAAGGCGAGGATGGCGGCTGTGGCGTAGTCATCGGAGGTGAGAAAAGCCGGGTGCGTGGCGGCGGCCTCGGTGGTGAAATTTTTCCAGCCCGCCATTTGCAAGGCCGATGTGTCCCGTGCCGCCGGTATGGAGAAGGGCGCTGCCAAAGCCTGCACATAAACCAGCGCGGTAACGCCAAAACCGAGCGCCACGGCAGGCCGCAGCCAGCGTATCGGCGCGCCGGCGGCGGCAAGGCAGGCGGTGGGGTAGAGAATCGCCACCCAATTGCCTTGCACCCGGCCCTTCAGCACGAATTCCAGGAAGATCGCGGCGGGCAGCAGTGTCAGCCAGAGCAGCAGCCGCGCGCCGGGCGCGGGGTCGCGTCGCAAATGCCAAAGCCCGCGCACCGCCAGAATGGCGATGAGCGGCGTGAACAGCAACGCCTGCCCGCCCACCAATTCACCAAAAAACTGCAAGGCCCGGGCGGGGTCAAAGCCATCCTCCCGTCCGCCCTGCTTCAGATAGCTGGCCCAGTTATGGCTGGCGTTCCAGGCAATATCCGGCGCGAACAGCAAAAACGCCAGAGCGATCCCCGCCCATGGCCAAGGGGTGCGCAGATGCGCGCGGATGGCTGGCGAAAAAAGCGCCCATAATCCCGCCCCGGCCAGAAACAAGGCGGCGGTGTATTTGGAAAACAGCATCAGTCCGGCAATGGTTCCCGCCGCCAGCCACCAGCGCGGATTACCGGATTGCGTCAGCCGCGCCAGCGTCCATAACCCCAACGTCCAAAAGAACAGCAGGGGGGTGTCCGGCGTCATCAATATGCAGCCCGCCCCCAACATCAGCGTGGCATTCATCAACGCGGCAGCACGCACGCCAGGGCGCTGTTCCGGCAGCAGCCTGTTTCCGGCGTCGTAAATTGCGAAGGAGCCCAGCGCCGCCGTCAGCGGTCCCAACAGCCTGATGCCGAGTGGTGTGTCGCCGCACAGCGCCGTGCCGGCCTTTATCCACAATGCCACCATTGGTGGGTGGTCGAGATATCCGGCTTGCAGATGCTTCGCCCAGGCGAAGTAATAGGCTTCGTCCGGCGTTAACGGCAGCGTGGCGGCCAAAGCGAGGCGCAGCGCGGTAAGCGCCAGCAGCGCCGCGATTGGCCAGTTCATATCACCGCACGCGCCAAACTAACGTGGCGGAAACAGCGTAGTTCCAAACCACGCCCACCGCCGCCCCCGCCGCGCCGGAGAACAGGCTGCGGCCGTTTTCAAGATACAGCGCCTTGGCGATGCCGATATTGGCGATGGCCCCCAGCCCGCACACAACCATGAACAGCGCCAGCCCCCGCCAGGCCCGCGCCCCTTTCAACCGCTGCGCCCTGTAGGTGAGCTGGTTGTTGAGCTGGAAATTCACCACCATGGCGATGATGGTGCCGATGGTCTGCGCCGTGCCGAAATCTGCTCCGGCGGCGGAGGCGATTTGGAGCACGAGGATATTCACCAGCACGCCGACAATGCCGACCAGCGCGAAGGAGATGAAACGCAGCGGCACGCGGCCGGCCAGCGCCTTGTCCAGCAGCAGCCCGGCGAATTGCGCCAGCACCAGCACGTCCAGCTTGCTCTCGCCCGTCACCCGCGGCCGGAATTTGTACGGTATTTCCACGATGCTCAGCTGGCGCGGCGAGGCGAGAATCAGGTCGAGCAAAATCTTGAAGCCTTGGCCGGTGAGTCTGGCCGCCAGCGTGTCGAACAGCCCCCGCCGCAGCAGGAAGAAGCCGCTCATCGGGTCCGTGATGGAGGTGCGCGTGACCATCTGCGCCACGCGGATGCCGGTTTCCGAAAGTTTCGCGCGCAATGGCGAGGAGAGGCCGGCGGAATCCCCGCCTTCCACATGGCGGCTGCCCACGGCCATGTCCGCGCCGCCAATTACGGCCTCCAGCATCAGAGGCAGGCGGGTTTCGTCATGCTGCATGTCACCGTCGATCACGGCGATATGCGCGGCGGCTGACGAGAGCGCGCCTTCGATAACGGCGGAAGAAAGGCCGCGCCGGCCGACGCGCCGGATGCAGCGCACCCGCGGGTCCAATTGCGCGATGCGCTTGGCTTCGGCGCTGGTGCCGTCGGGGCTGTCGTCGTCCACGAACACGACCTCCCAGGCGAGACCTGCGAGCGCCTTGTCCAACGCAGCAACCATGGGCGCCACATTCGCGCGTTCGTTATAGCACGGTACGACGACCGTGAGAGCGAGCGTCACCGACTTAAAGGGATTCGAGAATGGCCTCGGCGCGGCTGACCTCGAACCCGCCTGGTTCCTCAACCGCCACCTTGGTCACGGTGCCATTTTCGATGACGAGCGCGAAACGCTGGCTGCGAATGCCCATGCCGCGCGCCACCAGGTCCAGCTCCAGCCCCAATGCCTTGGTGAAGGCGGCGGAGCCATCGGCCAAAAACTGCACGGCATCGCCCGCCTTCTGGTCCTTGGCCCAGGCGCCGAGCACAAAGGCATCGTTCACCGCCATGCACACAATCTTGTCCACGCCCTTTTCCTTCAGCTCCGGCGCCAGCTTCACAAAGCCAGGCACATGCTTGGCGCTGCAAGTGGGGGTGAAGGCGCCGGGTACGGCAAACAGCACAACCTTTCCGGTGCCCAGCAATTCCGCCGTCTCCACCTCGCGCGGGCCTTCCGGCGTGGCCTGCATGAGCTTCATGGCCGGAATCTTGTCACCAGTTTTGATCATTTTCTGCCTACTGCTCGTGGAACGGATGCATCTTCTTAGGCGAACTGGCCCTGAACGTGAAGCCGGGGCACGCTGGGGCTGGCCGAGCGGGGGACGCGCGAATATATTGAGCCGATGACGGAGACAGATATTTCTGGGGAACCCCAACAAAACTGGCTTACCGGCCAGGTGCTTCTGGCCATGCCGTCCCTGCGCGATTCCCGCTTTTCGCAAAGCGTGATTTTCATTTGTGCGCATAACGAAGATGGCGCAATGGGGCTAGTGCTCAACCGCATGCTGCGCCGGCCCCGCTTTGGCGACCTGCTGCAACAGCTCGGCGTGGAGCCGCATCCCCCGCAGCGGAATTTACCAATGGGGCAGGGTGGACCGGTGGAGGACCATCGCGGCTTTGTTCTGCACTCGGCGGACTGGATGAGCGAAGGCAGCCTGGATGTGGACGGCGCGCATGTGTTGAGCGCCAGCATGGAGGTGCTTCAGGCTGTGGCCTCCGGCGGCGGGCCACGCCAGGCGCGGTTGCTGCTGGGCTATGCCGGCTGGGGCGCTGGCCAGCTTGAGGACGAGATCTGGCGCAATAGCTGGCTTACCACCGGCGCTGACGAGGAGATCATCTTCGACACCGGCTATCAGAGCAAATGGCAACGTGCCATGGCAAAGCTGAAGATTGACCCGGGCATGCTTTCAGGCGATGCCGGGCACGCATGAAAAAAATCGTCATCGCCACGCATAATCCTGGCAAGCTCAAGGAATTCCAAGACTTGCTGGCACCGCTTGGGTACGAGGTTACCTCTTCCGGCGTGCTTGGTCTGCCCGCGCCGGCGGAAACCGCGCCGGATTTCGCGGGCAACGCCCGCATCAAAGCCGTGGCGGCGGCCAAGGCTTCCGGCCTGCCCGCCTTGGGTGATGATTCGGGGCTGAGCGTTTCGGCGCTGAATGGCCAGCCCGGCATTTATTCCTCACGCTACGCGGGGGATGACTACCCGGGCGCTTTCGCCAAGATCATCGCCGCGGCCGACGCCAAGAACGACAGGCACGCATGGTTTACCTGCGCGCTCTGTCTTGCCCAGCCTGATGGTTCATCCAACACTTATATTGGTGAAGCTCACGGGCACATCGCTCCGTCGCCGCGCGGTGAGAGCGGGTTTGGCTACGACGCCATTTTCATTCCCAATGACTACGAGCAAACCTACGCGGAGCTGGGGTCTGAGAAAGACCGGATTAGCCACCGCGCCCGCGCCTTCACGCAGCTATACGAAGTGCTTGCCGCCCAGCCGCCGCAGGCCGGGCTGCGCCTGCGGGCATGATTGCTGTTTTCGGGCATCGCGGCGCGCGCGGTTTATTGCCCGAAAACACATTGGCCGGCATGGCGCTGGCGGCGCGCCTTCAGCTCACCGGCGTGGAATTCGATATCGGCATGACGGCGGATGGCATCGCGGTGGTGCATCACGACGCGCGCCCAAATCCCGATATCGCCCGTAACAGCGCCGGCATTTACGCGGGCGGCGATGCGCCGCTTATCCGCGATCTCACCTTTCAGCAGCTTGCCACCTATGATGTCGGCCAGTTGCGCACCGGGTCGGCGTACGCGGCCCGGTTTCCGGCCCAGGTGCCAGTGCCGGGCGCGCGCGTTCCAGCGTTGGCCGAATTGCTCACGTCCTGCGCGTCGCTGGAAACCCTCATCGAGATAAAAACCTACCCTGATCACCCGGCAACCACGCAGCCACCCGAACAGCTGGTGGAGGCGGTGGTGCGTGCCTTGCGGCAGGCGGGCGGCATGGCCAAGGCCATGATTTGCGCGTTTGATTGGCGGGTGCTGGAGGAGGTGGCGAAGCTGGAGCCCGCTCTGCGGCGCTGCTGCCTCACGGAGCCGCAAACCGTGCGCCGCTCACATCTCTGGTTCGGCAAAACCAACCTGGAGGCATTTGGCGGCAGCGTGCCGCGTGCGGTGGCGGCCAGCGGCGCCGTGGCGTGGAGTGCATTTCACGAATCGCTGGACGAGGCGCAGATAGACGAGGCCCGGCGCCTGGGCCTTGCCGTGCTGGCCTGGACGGTGAACGAGCCCGCGGATATCCACCGCATGATAAGCCTCGGCGTGGACGGCATCATTTCTGACCGGCCGGACCTGGTGAAGGAAGTGCTGGCCGGGTGCGGGATTGGCATGACGCCAGCCAGGGAAAGATAAGGACCGCTTAAACCTTGCCGTGGCAGTGTTTGAATTTCTTGCCTGAGCCGCAGGGGCAAGCCGCGTTGCGCGGTGTGGCGGCCCAGGTCTCTGGCCGCGCGGGGTCCACTTCGGCCTCACCGAAAGCGGGCAGCGCCGCAGCGTAATTGCGCACCATCGGCTCGGCCAAGGCCAGCTCGCCATCCATCCCGCCCGGTGTGGGGTGAGATTCCACCATCGGTGTGGGCGCGGGCTGGGCTGGGGGCTGCTGCACCTGCACATGCGCCATCGCCAGCGTCACGCGCTCCTTCAAATCATCAAGCATCGCCGCGAACATGGCGAAGGCCTCGCGCTTATATTCGTTCAGCGGGTCGCGCTGGCCATAGCCGCGCAGGCCAATGCCCTGGCGCAGATAATCCAGCGCCAGCAGATGCTCCTTCCAGACGTGATCCAGCGTCTGCAGCAGCACGGATTTCTCGATATAGGCCATCAACTGGCCGCCGAACTGCGCCACCTTGGCCTCGGCTGCCTCAGCCGCCGCCTGCTCCAGCCGCTCTCGTAAGTGCACCTCATCGATGCCCTCTTCCGCCGCCCAGTCCACAACCGGCAGGTCCAGCGCCAGCACACGCAGCACATCGGCGCCCAGCTCGGCGGACTGCCATTGCTCGGCGAATGCTTTCTCCGGCACGCGGTTTTCTACCATCGCGGCGATCACGTCGTTCCGCATTTCCTTCACCACTTCGGAAACGCTGTCCGTGCCCATGAACTCGCGGCGCTGGGCATAAACCTCCTTGCGCTGGTCGTTCATCACGTCATCGTATTTCAGCACGTTCTTGCGCATGTCGAAATTGCGGATTTCGACCTTCTTCTGCGCCTTCTCCAACGCCTTGTTGATCCAGGGATGGATGATGGCCTCGCCATCCCTCAGGCCGAGCTTCTGCAGCATCCCGCCCATCCGGTCGGAGCCGAAAATGCGCATCAGATCATCTTCTAACGAGAGGAAGAAGCGCGAGGCGCCGGGGTCGCCCTGGCGGCCGGAGCGGCCGCGCAGCTGGTTGTCGATACGCCGGCTTTCATGCCGCTCGGTGCCGATCACGAACAGCCCGCCCGCCGCCTTCACCAGATCGTGGTTGGCGTCGATCTCGGCGCGCAAGGCCGTCGGGTCGATGCCCGGCTCCAGCGCCAGGCGCATTTCGTAATTGCCGCCGAGCTTAATATCCGTGCCGCGGCCGGCCATGTTGGTGGCGATGGTGATGGCCCCCGGCGCGCCGGCCTGGGCCACTATCTTCGCTTCCTGCTCATGGAAGCGCGCGTTCAGTACGCTGTGCTTGATGCCTTTTTGGTTCAGCAGGCCTGAGATGATCTCGCTCTTCTCGATCGAGGTGGTGCCCACGAGCACCGGCTGCCCCCGCTCCCGGCATTCCCCGATCAGCTTCGCCACCGCCTCGTATTTTTCGGCGGCGGTGCGGTACACTTCGTCGTCCTGGTCGTCGCGCGCCACCGGCACGTTGGTGGGAATCTCCACGACGGTGAGCTTGTAGATCTGCTCGAATTCGTCCGCCTCGGTCATCGCCGTGCCGGTCATGCCGGCCAGCTTGGGGTAGAGCCGGAAGTAATTCTGGAAGGTGATGGAGGCGAGCGTCTGGTTCTCCTGCAACACCTCCACGCGTTCCTTGGCCTCCAGCGCCTGGTGCAGGCCCTCGGAATAGCGGCGGCCTTCCAGCATGCGGCCGGTGAACTCGTCGATGATGACGATCTTGCCCTCGCGGACGATGTAATCCACATCGCGCGCGAACAAGGTGCGCGCCCGCAGCGATTGCTGCACATGGTGCACCAGCGGCACATTGGTGCGGTCATACAACCCGCCGGTCAGCAGCCCGGCGGCTTGCATCATTTCTTCCACGGTTTCGGCGCCCAGCTCGGTCATGTTCACCGTGCGGGCTTTCTCGTCCTTCTCGTAGAATTCATGGTTGCCGTCCTCGCCTAGTTGCCCTCTGGCAAGGAAGGCTTCCACCACTGTGTCCACCTGGGCATAGAGGCTGGTCGGCTCGTCCGAAGGGCCAGAGATGATAAGCGGGGTGCGGGCTTCATCGATGAGGATGGAATCCACCTCGTCCACGATGGCGAAACTGAAGGGCCGCTGAACCATGTCCTCCAGCCGGTACTTCATGTTGTCGCGGAGGTAATCGAAGCCGAATTCGTTGTTGGTGCCGTAGGTGATATCCGCGGCATAGGCGGTGCGGCGGTCGGGCTCCTCCACATTGGGGATGATGACGCCGGTGGAAAGCCCCAGGAAGCCGTAAAGCTGGCCCATCTGCTGCGCGTCGCGGCTGGCCAGGTAGTCGTTCACGGTGACGACATGCACGCCCTTGCCGTTGATGGCGTTCAGGTACACGGCCAGCGTGGCCACCAGCGTCTTGCCTTCGCCGGTTTTCATCTCGGCGATGCGCCCTTCATGCAGCACCATGCCGCCGATCAGCTGCACGTCGAAATGCCGCATACCCAGCACGCGCTTGGAGGCTTCGCGCACCACGGCGAAAGCTTCCTCCAGCAAATCGTCCAGGCCTTCGCCCTGTTCCAGCCGGGCCTTGAATTCCTGGGTCTTGGCGGCCAGGGCGGCATCGTCCAGCGCCGCCATCTGGGGCTCCAGCGCATTGATGGCCGCCACTCGGCGCTTGAAGCTTTTCAGGGCACGGTCATTGCTGGAGCCGAAAACGGCGCGGGCGAGGCTGGACAACATGGCTGGGGCGAAATCCGCACTTACAGTAAAAACGATGCCGCTGACATAGTCGCCAGGGGGGGCATGGTCAAATCAATCCGGGTGGCGCGGGGCCGCCAAGTCTTGCCGGGCGCAAGGCTTTGGCTCATAGGAGCCGCATCCTCAGAATAAGGTTTCACAGATGCGTCAGTTGTCTACGCTTTCCGCTCTGGCTGTTGCTATCGCTTTGGCCGCCCCGGTGGCATTTGCGCAGCCTGCCCCGGCTTCGGGCGCCGCCCCGGCCGCGCCTGCGAATTCCAATCCCGTTGTCGCCACCGTCAATGGCATGCAGATCCATCTCAGCGACATCCAGGCCGATGCGCAAAATCTGCCGCCCCAGGCGCAGCAGCTTCCGCCGGACCAGTTGCTGCCTTTGCTGGTGAATCAAGAGGTTGACCGCAAGGCCCTGCTGATCGCCGCCCAGAAGGAGAATTTGGCCAGCGACCCCGAAGTCGCAGCCCGCATGAAAGCCGCGGCGAATGTGCAGCTTGAGAACTCTTATGTGCAGAAAGCTGTCGCCGCGCAGGTGACGGACACCGCCGTGCAAGCCGAATATAACCGCGACTATGCCGGCAAGCCGGGGCCGGAGCAGGTTGATGCGCGGCAGATTCTCGTCTCCACCAAGGCGCAGGCCGAAGATATCATCAAGCAGCTCAACAAGGGCGCTGATTTCGCCAAGCTGGCCGTGAAGGACAGCATCGACCCCGGCGCCAAGAATGGCGGCGAGCTGGGCTGGTTCTCCAAGGATGAGATGGTGCCGGAATTCGCCGATGCCGCCTTCGCGCTGAAGAAGGGCGAGTACACCAAAACCCCGGTGCACACCCAGTTCGGCTGGCACGTAATTCTGAATGAAGGCCACCGTACCGCGCCCACGCCGGCTCTGGCCGATGTGCAGGACCAGATCCGCCAGAAGCTGTCCGACCAGGCGGTGCAGGCCACGCTGGACAAGGTGCGCAGCCAGGTGAAGATTGTGGTCTTTGGGCCGGATGGCAAGCCGGTGCCGCAAACCGCGCCGGGTGCGGCCCCCGCCGCCCCGTCCACCAGCACCAAGTAAGCCCCATGGCCGGCCAGCTTCCCGTCTCGCCCTTGGCGCTTCCCCTGCCGGCGCTGCCGCCCATCGCGGGCGTACGCATGGCCACCGCCGCGGCGGGGATTCGCTATAAAGGGCGAACGGACGTGTTGCTGGCCGAGCTGGCTGAAGGAACTACGGTTGCGGGTGTATTCACCCGCAACCAATGCCCCGGCGCGCCGGTTACCTGGTGCCGGGAGGTGCTGCCCGGCGGCACCGCCCGCGCTTTGGTGGTGAATGCGGGCAATGCCAACGTGTTCAACGGCGTGGCCGGCGTGCGCGCGGTGGAAGCCACCGCCAAATCCGCCGCCGCCACTTTGGACACAGAGGCAGGCCAGGTCTTCCTCGCCTCCACCGGCGTCATCGGCGAGCCGCTGCCGGCCGAAAAAATCGTCGCGGTGATGGCCGCGCTGAAGGCGGACCTCACGGCAGACCGCTTCGCCGAGGCCGCCTCCGCCATCATGACCACCGACACCTTCCCAAAGGGCGCCACCCGCACCGCCAAGCTGGGCGGAGTGGAGGTGCGGATCAACGGTATCGCCAAAGGCTCGGGCATGATCGCGCCGGACATGGCGACAATGCTGAGCTTCATCTTCACCGATGCCGCCATTCCCGCCGCCGCCTTGCAGGCGATGCTGAGCAAAGGGGTGGAAGGCACGTTCAACTGCGTCACCATCGATTCCGACACTTCCACGTCAGACACGGTGCTGCTCTTCGCCACCGGCCAGGCGGGCAACAAACCCACCGAGGACCCCGGTGCCCTGGCCGATTTCCGCCGCGCCCTGCACGAGGTGCTGCATGATCTCGCGATGATGGTGGTGCGCGACGGTGAAGGGGCGCAAAAACTCGTTACCATCAATGTGGAAGGTGCCGTCAGCCACGCCTCGGCCAAGCGTATCGGCATGGCCATCGCCAATTCGCCCTTGGTCAAAACCGCCATCGCGGGCGAGGACGCCAATTGGGGCCGCATCGTGATGGCCGTCGGCAAGGCGGGCGAACCGGCGGACCGCGACAAGCTCGGCATCGCCGTCGGCGGCGTCTGGATGGCACAGGCCGGCGGCATCGTGCCCGGCTACGATGAAACGCCCGTGGTAAAACACATGAAGGGCCGCGAAATCGACATCACCGTCGATATCGGCCTCGGCGAAGGCCATGCCACGGTTTGGACCTGCGACCTCACCCACGGCTATATCGACATCAACGGCTCCTACCGGAGCTAACCCAAGCCCTCCGCGTCGCGTCATTGCGAGCGTAGCGGAGCAATCCATCCGGCGGTCAGTGTCGCAAGGCTGGAACCGGCTGCTCCGCGCCCCACCCCGGTCATTCGAGGCACTCGACCATGATCCTGAAAGCGGTCGTTCGCGCATAGCGGCTCGCTTTCGAAACACGACCAACATTTATCCGCTGGGCCGGTATGCGGACCTACAAACCGAAGGGGCCGGAACAGGCATAGCAGTGACACCCCACGGATTGCGGGGTGCCCGCCCTATGACCTTCCTCAGACGGCGATAGCATCGGTGGAAACCGCCAGTTCACGCCATTGCGCGAGCTCGGCCGCAACGAACGCATTTTTGGCCTCGATGCGCCGTATCGTGTCGCTGCCGAACGGCATGCGTAAGGGTGGCGCTTCGGCGTCGGTGAGCGTCAAAATCGCGCGCGCCAGCTTGGCCGGGTCGCCCGGCTGGGCATGGTTGGCAGTAACGGCCATGCGCCGCGTGGCACCGGCGGTTTCCGCGTAATCGGCGATGCTGGCATCGCTCGCGGCGAGCGAACTCGCATCCAGAAAATCCGTGCGGAACAGGCCAGGCTCCACGACTGTGACATGGATGCCGAGCGGCTTCAGCTCGATGGCGAGCGCCTCACTCAACCCCTCGACGGCGAATTTCGTGGAGCCATATACGCCGAAGCCGGCGGAGGCGGCGTAACCGCCGACCGAGGAAATATTCAGCACATGCCCGCTGCGCTGCCGCCGCATGTGTGGCAGCACCGCGCGCGTGACGGCGAGCAGGCCGAACACATTGGTTCGGTAGACGCGTTCCACCTCTTCCGCCGTGGATTCCTCAACCGCCCCCAGCAGGCCAAAGCCCGCATTGTTGAGCAGGACATCGATCCACCCGAAACGCGCCACCGCGGCATCGGCGGCGGCGCGGGCCTGCGCCTCGTTGGTCACATCCAATGTCAGGGCCAGCAGATTTGCCAGCTGGCCATGGCGTTCGATAATGCCGCCGGGGTTGCGGGCGGTGGCCACGACATTATCGCCACGTTGCAGCGCCTGTTCCGCAATCAACGCGCCGAAGCCACGGGATGCACCGGTGATGAACCATGTTTTTGTCATGTCGAAAACTCCTTGGGGGTTGGATGAAGCAACATCCGGCATTGCCGCCTTCGGGAGAATAACCGTAGTCTACAAAGGCAGATTGCGGAGGATGCAATAATGGACCGGATTGATGCGATGCGCGCCTTTGTTGCCGCCGTGGATCGCGGCTCACTCGCCGCCGCGTCGCGCAGCGTCTCCATGTCGCCCGCCGCGGTCACGCGGGCCATCGCCGCGCTGGAGGAGCGGCTCTCGATGAAGCTGCTGCACCGCACGACGCGGGCCCTGCATCTCACGCAATTCGGCGAAACCTACCTCGCCACATGCCGGGAGGTGCTGGCGGCTCTTGATGCCGTCGAGCGCGGCGCCGCGGCGGAGCAGGAGCGGCCAAGCGGGCTGCTGACGATCACGGCGCCCCTGCGCTTCGGGCAATTGCATCTGCGCCCCGTGCTGGATGAATTTCTGGCGGAAAACCCGGCGGTACGGGCGCGGCTGCTGCTGCTGGACCGGATGGTCAATCTGGTGGAGGAGGGCATCGATCTGGCGCTGCGCATCGGGCATCTGCCGGATTCCAGCCTGACGGTGACGAAACTGGGCGAAGTGCGCCGGGTATTGTGCGCGGCCCCTGCCTATATTGAGCGTTGCGGCACGCCGGCCGCGCCCGCCGCCTTGCAGGAGCATGCCTGCATCATGGAGCATGCCGGCGCCGAGGCCCATGCCTGGCGCTTCGTGCCGGCCCCTGGCCGCCCGCCGGCGCCCGTGGCGGTGCAGCCCCGGCTCATCGTCAACTCCGCCTCCGCGGCCATTGATTCCGTCATTGCCGGGTACGGCATCACCTGTGTGATGTCCTACCAGGTGGCGCAGGACGTGGCCGCCGGCCGGCTCGTGGTCCTGCTGCCGCAGCACGAAATCCCGCCGCTTCCCGTGCAACTCGTCACCCCGCCCAGGGGGGCGGCGACGGCGAAACAGCGGGCGTTTGTCGCCTTCATGGTGCCGCGCCTGCGCCAGGCGCTGCTGCGCTCCGCCGCCCAGCTGCAGGAGCAGCCGGCCGGCACGGCATGATGCCCCGCCCATTATGCCGCATGCTGCAAGAGTGTTCCGCCAATTCCAGTTATTATCGGTTGCGCAAAAATCTATAAATAGAGGGGCAGGATGAGAGGCCGCCCAAGCGGCCAAAGGAGCAGTAGATGGCCGGAGACAAAAATATGATCCTGCATGGTTTCAAGCTTTCGGGGCATTCGCACCGGGCCGAGATGCTGCTGAATTTTCTGCAACTGCCTTACGAGTTCCGCCATGTGGATCTGGCAGGCGGGGCACAGCGGGCGCCGGAATTTTTGCGCCTGAATCCATTCGGTACCGTGCCGGTGCTGGAGGATGGCGATTTCATCATCCCCGATTCCGCCGCCATTCTGGTCTATCTGGCCCGCAAATATGATACCGCGCGCTTCTGGCTGCCGGAGGATGTTGAAACCGAAACCAAAATCCAGCGCTGGCTCTCCGTCGCGCAGGGGCCGGTGCTCAACGGGCCGGCAAAGGCGCGCATGGTGCGGCATTTCGGCAAAACTTTTAACCACGCCGAGGCGGTGGGCGTGGCGCAGGACCTGCTGGGCGTGCTGGAAGCCGAGCTTGGCCCACGGCCATTCCTGGTTGGCGCCGGCGCGAGCCTGGCGGATATCGCCATATATAGCTACGTGGCCAAGGCGCCTGAAGGCGCCGTGCCGCTTGATGGCTTCCCCGCCGTGCAAGCCTGGCTGCGGCGCGTCGAGGCGCTGCCGCGCTTCTTGCCGATGCCGTTCATCGCCTAAAGCCTGATTTTTTCGCTGGTGTTTGCCGGGCCTGCTGAAGCGGGCGCGGGGCCCCCGGCTTTGTCTTTTTTCTATGAGGTGAGCCATGGATGACGCGGGTACACGCTGGCATGCGGGCGAAGCCGCATTGCATGAGCGGCTGGGTATTACCACCCGCATGGAAGGACTGGGGCAGCGCGTCATACGCCGCTACATGCCGGAGCAGCACCGGAGTTTTTTCGCGCAGCTGCCTTTCATTTTAATCGGCGTGCAGGATGCATCCGGCAATCTCTGGGCCTCGATGCTGTCCGGCGAGTCCGGTTTCGTCTCCAGCCCCTCGCCGACATCGTTGCGGATTCAGGCTTTGCCCATCAGCGGCGATCCTCTGGCCGAGGCACTTACGCCGGGCCATGGCATCGGCACGCTCGGCATCGAACTGCCGACGCGCCGGCGTAACCGCGCCAATGGCAGAATCATCGAAATTGGCTCCTCCGGCTTCACGCTGGCTGTCGAGGAAAGCTTTGGCAATTGCCCGAAATATATCGTGCGCCGGGACTATCTGCCGGAGGCGCCGGCATCGCGGCCAGCGGAAGCATTTGTGCAAGAGATCGCCGGACTCGATGAGGAGAGCAGAAAACTCATAGGCCAGGCTTCCATATTTTTCGTCGCAAGCACGGGTGATGCGCTGCCGGATGTCTCGCACCGCGGTGGCGTGCCAGGCTTTGTCGAGCTGGCGGGGGATACGCTGGTGATCCCCGATTACCTCGGCAATCTCTTCTTCAATACGCTGGGCAATCTGCTGCTGAATCCGCGCGCCGGGCTGCTATTTCCTGATTTCGAGACCGGCGACCTGCTGCAATTGAGTGGAACGACCACGTTGCAAGGCGCCAATCCCGGCGCCCCGTTTGTTCCGGGCGAGGGAAGTTTCTGGCGCTTTCACCCCACCGCCGGGCGCTGGCATAGGAACGCTCTCAAAACAAGTTTTGGCAGTGGAGAGATTTCCTCTTTCGCGCCGAAAACCCGCCTTTAACACAACCAACAAAAGGAGATTATCATGAGCATAATAACCGCCGTTTCATCCCCCGCCACGCCCGCGGCGACAAAGCCGCCGCCGCATTTTCCCAATGTTCCGGCCGCGTTTTTCGGCATGGTGCTCGGCCTGGCCGGGCTCGGCAATGCCTGGCGCGCCGCAACCGCGGCCTGGCACCTGCCGGCCGCGATCGGCGAAACATTAATGGGCCTGGCCACAATCGTATGGGCCGTGCTTGTCGTGCTCTACGGGCTGAAATGGGTTTTCAGGCGCGCGGACGCCGTCGCAGAGGCGTTGCACCCCGTGCAATGCTGTTTCATCGGCCTGGCCGGAGTCTCCACCATGCTCATCGCGCTGGCTGCGCTGCCCTATGACCGCCCCATCGCCTTCGGCCTGCTGATGACGGGCGCCGCCTTCACTTTGGCCTTCGGCGTGTGGCGCACCGGCCTGCTGTGGCAGGGCGGGCGGGAGCCCGGCATGACCACCCCGGTGCTGTATCTGCCCACGGTTGCCGGCGGGTTCGTCGCCGCCGCGGCGGCTGCGGCGTTCGGCCATGCGGATTGGGGCCAGCTCGCCTTCGGCGCGGCCTTGCTGTCCTGGTTCGCCATCGAATCCGTGCTGCTGCACCGCTTCTACACGCTGCCTGAAATGCCCGTCGCGCTGCGTGCCACGCTTGGCATCCAGCTCGCCCCGCCCGCCGTCGGCGCCGTGGCCTATTACGCGGTCAACGGCAACCATGCGGACCTCATCGTCAACGCGCTGCTGGGCTATGGCGTGCTGCAGGCGTTCATCCTGCTGCGCCTGTCGCCCTGGTTGATGAAACAGCCCTTCTCCGCCTCCTACTGGGCCTATAGCTTCGGTGCCGCCGCCCTCGCCACCACACCGCTGCGCATGATCGCGCATGGCCAGACCGGCCCGGCAACGGAAATTGCGCCGGTCCTGTTTCTAGGCGCCAACATCGTGATCGGGCTGGTCGCACTGGGCACCATCCGCCTGCTCGTACAGGGCAAGCTGTTGCCCGCCCCGGCACCGGCCCGCTGATGCAGCGAGTGGACGATAAGCGGGACAATCCGCGCTTTGATCGTGAGTGCGCCCACTGCGATCTTCCAAATAGTGAAAATGCCGACACCTGCTTCCGCACCAGGGCAGGTGCCGGCAAAAATAACGGCTATTGTTGAAGGTAGAGCTTTGAGTCGCATTGGATCGTGAGCCCTCGAAACCACCGGTGAGCCACGTCTGCTCTCTCACGGGGCAACTTGAAAGCGGACCCGCAGCTAGCGGCCCCTTCTGCTTTTGGGCTCTTCAATGCTTAATACTGACAAGGGGGGAAAACGGTCTGGCAGCTTCTGAGCGCCGATGGGTTCAAAGCTGCCAAAGGTAATCTACTTAGAGCCAGCCCGTATGAGCTCTAACAGGCTGCTGCAAAACGCTTGCATTTCTTTGATATGACTGATTCCATTCTCCTGACTGGAGGATAGGATGCGTGGTCGGTCTGGTTCTGGTGACGAGCTTTTCAGTTTTGTGCGTCTTGAGGAGCGCGTTCCATCGGATCA
>JAGXAE010000180.1 GCA_018971725.1 Pseudomonadota bacterium
CCTTTTCTGGGTAGGTTGCAGGCTTGCCGAACAGGTGCAGCACGGCACACTCAGCCCCGCCTATGCCGTCGCGTTGATCGAAGCGGCTGGGGTGCAAGCTGGGTTACCCCGTGCCGAGGCTAGGGCGACCGCTCAGAGCGCCATTCAGGGAGGCGGGGCATGAACATGCAGCAATCCCCAGAGGCCGCCGCAGAAGCGCTAATAAGCCGCGCAACGCTTCCTGGCCTCATAATCGACAAAGGCGACTTGCCCGCCGCTGTTCGCGCCGTTGCTGATATGCTGGCTAAAACCGGCAAGGTTTATAATCAGGGCGGCTTCCTAGTCCGTATCTACAATGAGCCAGGCGAGGCGGTGCGGGCCGTGCCGGTGACGCAGCACGGCGTGACCATGTGGACGCATGAACTTTGCCGCCCAGTAAGCCTGGATGACAAAGGCCATGAAAAGCCCGTGACCTTCCCCGAGCGGGCCGCGAAAATGCTGGTTGATACGGCTGGCAATCTGGTTCCCGCCTTGGATGGCATCGCTACCGGGCCGCTCCTGGCCGATGATGGCACTATCCGCAGTCAGGAGGGTTATGATCCTGCAACCAGGCTGTACTGCGCCAGAGCGCCCCGTGTGAGCGTTCCAGAGCGCCCCAGCCGGTTAGATGCCGAGGCGGCATTGCTGAAACTCAGGGCCGTATTCGAAACCTTCCCCTACGCTGACAGCCAACGGATAACCGCTTGTGACCTTGACGTGGTGGACCTGACCCAGCCACCCGGCGAGGCAGAAAGCGCCTTCCTTGCCGCGCTACTGACCGCAATCTGTCGCCCCAGCCTGACCCTCGCACCCGGTACAATCATCACGGCCCCGGAAATCTCGGGGGCTGGCAGTGGCAAAGGCTTACTGATCCAGGCGATCACCATGATTGCTTATGGCCAAACGCCGCCGGCGTTCACGGCTGGCACCGAAAAAGGAGAACTTGAAAAGCGGATCGCATCTGAATTGTTGCAGTCAGGCCCGGCGTTCTTTCTCGATAACGTGAACGGAACGGCGCTCAAGAGCGATACGCTGGCCAGCGTCATCACGGAACGGCCCGCTAGGGTCCGCGTGTTTGGTGAAACCCGCATGGCCGAACTGAATAGCACCGCCTGGATTGCCATAACTGGCAACGGCTTGAGCATCTCCGAGGATCTAGCGCGGCGGTTCCTGGCCGTAGAACTGGACCCCAAATGCGATGACCCCGAGGCGCGAGACTTCCCCGAGGGGCGCGATGGGTTTCTTGCCAATATCAAAGCCCGCCGCGCGGAATTGCTCAGTGCAGCCCTGACAATCTGGCGCTGGGGCAGGCAGAACGAGATGCAGCGCGGCAAGCCGTTGGGTAGTTTCGAGACTTGGGCAAGCTGGGTACGTGATCCGCTTATAACCCTCGGCTGTTGTGATCCGGTGGAGGCCATCGCCAAAGCCAAGGCCCGCGATCCGTTCCGGCTTCGCGTGTCCGAACTTTTCGAAGCCTGGTGGCAGGAACACCGCACCGCGCCGATTAAGATTGCTGAACTTCATGATTCCGTGCGGGCCATCGCTGATCCGCAAGGCCGAGGGCGGCAATATGTGGCGACATTCATCGGCAAATTGTCCGGCACCCGTGCCGCTGGCTTCGTGCTGACCAGGCAGGAAGCCTCGGGCAAATGGGGCAGCGCATCCTATCAACTTCGTAAAATTTCAACCTGAAAGGACTGACTATGAATCGACATTTCAACCAGAACAACGCCGCCTTTGACACGCGTTTTGCCGAGGAACAGGCCGATGCGGCAAAGTCTGCCGAGCGCGGTTTCACCGATCTGAGCAAATCGCTTCGCGGTCTGATCGACATGCAGGCGGTGGAGATCGAGCGGTTGCGTGGAATTATCGAGAAGGCCGAGAACCTGCCCGAGCGCCGCGCCGAAACTCTCACGCTGAGCAGTTATATGGGTGACAGATATGGGCGCGTGGACGTGGGTTGCCGCGCCAGCGATGGCAGCATGTGGCTGCTGCGAAATGCCGGTCATTACGATAGCGACGGCTGGGAACGGCTGCCCGATTTACCGCAGGCCGTCGATGAGATGAACGGTTCAACACCCCGCGCCCATGACGAAGGAGACGACGAATGAGCCTCAAAAATTACAGGCAAGCGCAGGATTTTTTAGAAGGCGCGCAACGCTCTGCACGGGATGCAGAACGGATGATGCAGGCCGAGCAAGAGCGGCTGGCGAACTCGGGTAAAATCTACCCGATCAAAACTGTGGAGAATGGCCACACCATCACCCGATATATTGGCGATCCCCGCGCGACCTTCGCGGCGTTCATTCAGCCAGGCCGCCGGTTCACCATCGACAACCCCCGCCGTGGGAGCGGAAAATGAGAGCCCCAGCAATCATCCGTCGCTTGAAAGCCTGGCGCGTAATGCGCTGGGTAACGAAGGAAGCCGCCCCCGATCCGTTTTTTGCAGCGGAGGTGCGGCGGATTCGGCGCGCGGATGAGATTTACACCCGGCACGCCAACGAAGATCGTGCAATCGCGGCTGCCAAGCGAGAGATTAACGCCCTTGTTGGGCGGCTGGCGATGGCCGCGAGCTTGGGCAGCGAGCAAGCCCGCCGCAGGCTTCAACAAATGACCTTCAACCAAATTGGCGAATACGCCGCCAGGACGGCCCGTGAGGCTCTGAGGGGAGTGGATGGCAAGGATGGCTGAAAATTCAGGGAAAAAACAGGCGGGGCGCTTTCAGCCGGGGCAATCAGGAAATCCGGCGGGCAAGCCTCGCGGCGCGCGTCACAAGGCCGTGCAGGCCATGGACCTGCTAGGCCGGAACGAAGGCGAGGAAATCCTGCTCAGCGTCATACAGGCTGCTAAATCTGGCGACATGAGAGCGGCTGAGATCATCTTGCGCCGCATCTGGCCGGAAACAAAAGGCAGGCCGGTGCACGTTGATCTGCCAGCCGTTGCTGATGCCGGTGGAATTGTGGAGGCCATGGCCGCGATCACTCAAGCCGCAGCGGGGGGCGAGATCACAACCGAGGAAGCCAGTGCCCTAGCTGGTCTGGTGGAAGCACAACGCAAAGCAATCGAAACGGCTGAATTAGAGGCGCGTATCACCGCACTTGAAGCAAAGGAGCAGAACAATGGGTAATCTAAAAGGCCGCGTTACAAAGCTGGAAAACAGCACCCCGGACATTGATGAAATCTTCGTTTATGGCGGCTTGCAGGATAGCGACCCGATGGACGCAACCAGCGCCACCATTGCCGGGCAGACAATCATCAAGCGGGGCGATGGTGAAGCATTTGACGACTTCCGGGCCAGATGCAGGGCTACGGCGAAGGCCGGGCAAGCAGTTGTTTACGGAGGGCTTCCCCGGTGACGAATAACCTAAAAACCCGCCTGAGAAAGCTGGAACGTGGAAACGCCGACGATGTGACGGAGACGTTTGTGATTAACGATCTGCCGGACCCCGGCGATCCAGATGGCGCGCAGGCCATCGTCAGCGGCCACGAGGGGCGCGTGTTCATCCAGCCGGGCGAAAGCATTGCAGACTTTCGCGCAAGGTGTTGCGGCCTAGCTGGCCGAGGGGGGTGGATAAGCTATTCGATGATTGAACCTGAACCCGGCCACTGAGCCGGGTTATTTTGGGGATTATGCCGCGTGTGGCTCCCGCCGTTCCGCTACGGCTAGATCATGCGCGACCTGTAAATTCATCCAGAACCGCGCGGACGTATTGAATCGGCGGCCAAGCAAGATGGCTGTTTCTGCCGTAACAGTGCGATCACCGTT
>JAGXAE010000181.1 GCA_018971725.1 Pseudomonadota bacterium
CTGGGAGAGCAATTGCGCCCGCGCGGCATAGACGTCGTTCTTCGCCTGCCTGGTCTGGCTGGTGGTTTTGCCGCCATTATATATTGGCTGAGTAAGGGTAAGCTGGCCGATCTTCTCGGTGCCGTTTTCAGGCACCCTGGTGTGCTGCGTCACGGGTAAATTGGTCACCGGGTTGATCCCGGTGGTGGCGTATTTCTCGACACCCGTGACACGCCCGATCTGGCCCTGGAAGGTAACCGTGGGGCGCCAGCCGGACAGTGCCGCCGGCACTTCCTCATCGGCCTGGCGTAGGGCGGCGCGTTGTTCCTGCAAGGTAGGGTTGTTGTAATAAGCGTCAACCAGCGCATCGGTAAGGGTGGCGGGCTGATCGGCAAAAGCCGGGCTGGCAAGCAGGGCGAACCCGCCCAGCACAGAGCCGCGAAGCCAGGCGCGCGGCAACGACTTGCTCCCCATGCTCAGAAGCTGAACGCCGGTGCAAGTGCGAATTGCGGCAAGGTATGAGCGACGCAATCGAACACCCGGATAGTGGACCAGCCACCGGCCACGGGCTCCGCCACCACGGCGCGGCCCAGCGCGTCGGGCGAGGCATCGTCGGCAAGAATGGCGACAACCCGGCCGCCAGGGCTGAGTTGCGCGGCAAGCGCGGCCGGAATCTCGGGCACTGCCCCCTCGATGATGATGACATCATAAGGGCTGCCGGAAGGCCAGCCCGCATCCAACCGCCCGGTGACGGCCTGAACCTTGGGCGCGCAAGCCGCCAGCGCCGGGCTGGCAAGCCGTGCTTCTTCCTCAAGCGCCACAACCTCGATACCCGCCAAGCCGAGCAGCGCCGCCAGATAGCCGCTGCCCGCGCCAACCACCAGAATATGCGCGGGGTTCACCTCCAGCGCCAGCTGCGCCAGGCGCGCCACGACCATGGGCTTGAGCATGAAGCGCCCGCCGCCGAGGGGCAGATCCGCATCGGCATAGGCCAGGGGGCCGGCCGCGGCGAAAGCCTCGCGCGGCAGCACGCGCATCGCCGAGGTGATCCGCACGTCATTCACATAATTGGGGCGGACCTGCGAATCCACCATGTTGTCGCGCTGTATCGCCAGAGCATTCAAATCGGCCATGGAACCCTTCTATCTCGCAAGTGCGGTACTTATAGCGGCCCCACGGGGCTAAACTCAACTGCGCCACGCGAAACACGGCTTGACCGGCGGCGCCGGGGCGGAGATATAGGGGCCACACCCAGGCCGGTCCGGTGGCAGAGTGGTGATGCAGCGGACTGCAAATCCGTGTATGTGGGTTCGATTCCCGCCCGGACCTCCAAATATCCGCCTAATGCGGCAGTTTTTCCGCCTATATGTGGCGATCGTAAACGCCGAGCTTCAGCAAAATGCCGATTACGGCGCCTTTCACCAGTCTCAGCACGATGCAGCATGACAAGATCAGCAAGCCAAGCCAGGCGGCGGAAGCAAGCAAGCCCGGAATATAGTGAAAATAGATGAAAGCCGTGATGAAAACCGCCATGATATGCATAATGATGACCATGGCGACATAGACCGGCGTGTCATCGGCCGGCATTTCCCCCAGGGGCGCGCCGCAGACTTCGCAACGATGCCTCACCTTCAGATAGCCGGAGAATAGTTTTGTGCGCCCGCATTGAGGGCATCTGCCGCAAAGGCCGCGCCAGAGGATTGTCGTCCAGCCTGCCGTTACCGCCGACGGTTCAGCGATGGTAACGGCAGCGGCAGGGTCTGGATCAGGCGCCACGAATTACAACATGGCCAGATGCTGCTTGCGGCGCGGCGGGGGATAAGCCGCGTCGATCGCGGCGAGGTCCTCATCGGTCAACCGGATCGCTGCCGCCACCGCATTCTGCCGGACATGCGCAAGCGAGCTTGCCTTGGGAATGGCGATGGTGGTGCCGTCACGCAGGCTCCAGGCCAGGGCCACCTGCGCCGGAGACGCCCCATGCCGCTTGCCGATTTCCATAAGCGCCGGCGACCTCAGCAAGCGCCCAGCCTGGCCAAGCGGCGAATAGGCCATGACCGGCACCCCGGCCTCCCGGCACCAGGGCAGCAGGTCGAACTCAATGCCCCGCGCCTCGGGATTGTATAGAACCTGGTTGACGGCGCAGCCGCCGCCCGCCTTCACCCTAAAGAGTTCCTGCATATCCGCCGTGTCGAGATTCGAGACACCCCAGGCGCCGATATGCCCTGCCTCCCGCAAGCGCTCGAACGCCTCGACGGTTTCCGCCAGCGGGTGCGCGCCGCGCCAATGCAGCAGATAAAGATCGATCCGGTCTGTCCGCATCCGCTTGAGGCTGCGCGCGCACGCCAAGGGAATGCCTTTGGCCGAGGCGTTATGCGGATAAACCTTGCTGACCAGAAAAACGCCATCCCGGCGCCCGGCGATGGCCTGGCCCACGACTTCTTCCGCGCCGCCATCACCGTACATCTCCGCGGTGTCGATCAGCGTCATGCCTAGGTCGATACCGGCCTGCAGCGCCGAGGCCTCGGCAGCGGCGCTGGCCGCGTCCTCGCCCATGTACCAGGTGCCTTGCCCAAGAGCCGGGACCGAGACGCCGTTGGGTAGCGAAATACGCGGGATGGTCATGCGGAGCCTCCTTCTAAGCCACATATCGCCTGGGTGGCGCCGTTTGGCACCCTGCCCGTGTGGCCGGCATTTTGGCCCGCGCGCCCCGCCACGGCAACACGGGGCTGGCGGAGAAGATTGAATTTTGCCGCCGGACGGGCCAACATATGGCGCGATAAGGAACCGATTAATGAGACCATCCCGCCTGTGCCTGCTTGTTCTGCCGCTGGCGCTTGCCGCCTGCAACCCCAATGGCCGCCGCGCCCAGGACGACTTCAACGCCGCCGGCAATAATTTCGGCCAAAGCCATTTGGGCAGCGGCTTCAACGATGTCGGCAAGGGATTCAGTGATGGCGCCAACGCAACCGGCGACGCCATTGTGCACACGGCGCATCAGGTTGGAAACGCGTTCAGCCAGTAACTTACCGGCCTGTTCAGAGTATGGACATACCCATGACCGGTGAGAACGAAGCCGCCAACCTGCCCATTTGCGTGGCGGCCTTCTATAAATTCGCGCCCATGCAGGATTGCGCCGCCGTTCAGGCTGGGCTGGTGCGGCTATGCCAACTGCATGGGGTGAAAGGCACGGTGATTCTGGCGCCGGAGGGGATTAACGGAACCATCGCCGGGACGGATGAGGCGGTCAACCACGCGCTCACCCATATCAAAGCGCTGCCAGGCTGCACGGAGATGACGGCCAAATTCTCCCGCACCCCCACGCTGCCGTTCCACCGGCTGAAGGTGCGGATAAAACGCGAGATCGTCACCATGGGCCAACCGGACATCGATCCTCTGACCGGAGCCGGCCATTATGTTTCGCCGCAGGACTGGAATGCACTTCTGCGCGAGCCAGGAACGGTCCTGATCGACACGCGCAATGATTACGAGGTGGAGGTGGGCAGCTTCGCCGGCGCGATCAACCCGCGCACGCGGCAGTTCCGGGATTTTCCTCATTGGTTTCGCGCCAAGCGGAACAAGCTGCTGGGCGAAGGCAAGCCGCCGAAAGTGGCGATGTTCTGCACCGGCGGCATACGCTGCGAGAAATCAACCGCCTTTCTGCGCAGCGAAGGCGTTGAGGAGGTTTATCACCTGGAAGGCGGCATTCTAAAATATCTGGAAGAAGTTTCGCCTGAGAACAGCCTGTGGACGGGCGAATGCTTCGTGTTCGACCAGCGCGTGACCGTGG
>JAGXAE010000182.1 GCA_018971725.1 Pseudomonadota bacterium
TGCCTTATATGCGCCGCAAAAGAAGTCCTGCATGGCGCTGCCCGGCCGATTCCCAAAGCCAGGCAGCGGGCTTTAGGAGAGGATTGATCAGATGGCCGGTGTGGACGTGATCGCGACGGCGATGAATGGGGCAAATGCCCAGTTTATCGCGCAGCTTTATGCGAAATGGGTAGAGGCGCCTAACTCCGTCGATGCCGATTTTGCGGCCTTGTTCGCGGCCTTGGACGACGACACTCGCGCTATCTTCACCGACGCCTCGGGCGCATCTTGGGCGCCGCGCCCCTCCGTATTCGAAACCGTCAGCGCTGAGGCAGCACCCAAGCAGGCGAAGCCCGCCGTTGCTCCCGCCGCCGACACCCATGCGGCGACGCTGGATTCCATCCGCGCGCTCATGCTCATCCGTGCCTACCGCGTGCGCGGCCATCTTGAAGCCAAGCTCGACCCGCTGGGCCTGAAGCCGAAAGGTTATCATTCCGAACTTGATCCGGCCTCTTACGGCTTCACCGAAGTGGGGGACATGGATCGCCCGATCTTTTTGGATGGTGTGCTGGGGTTTGAGACCGCCACGCTGCGCGAGGTGATGGCATCGCTGCGCCAGAGCTATTGCGGCGAGATCGGCGTCGAGTTCATGCATATCCAGGATCCGGTGCAGAAAAGCTGGATTCAACGCCGGATCGAGGGCGCGCCGTGGCTCTCCGCCTATGACAAGAAGGGCAAGGCGAAAATCCTCACGCAGCTGACCCAGGCTGATTCTTTCGAAACCTTTTGCCAGAAGCGCTTCGTCGGCACCAAGCGTTTCGGGCTTGAGGGCGGTGAGAGCACCATTCCCGCTCTGCACGCGATCATCGAGGCTGCCGCCGGCGTGGGCGTGCGCGAAATCGCCATCGGCATGCCGCATCGCGGCCGCCTCAACACCCTTGTGAACATCGTCAAGAAGCCGCTGGTGGCGCTGTTCTCCGAATTCGGCGGCGCCTCCGCCAAGCCGGATGACGTGCAGGGTTCGGGTGACGTGAAATACCATCTCGGTACCTCGACCGATCTGGTGATTAACGGCAACCAGCTTCACCTCTCCCTGCAGCCCAACCCTTCGCATCTTGAGGCGGTGGACCCGGTGGTGGTCGGCAAGATCCGCGCCCGGCTGGACATGGCGGGCGATGACACCCGCCGCTCCGCCATGGCCATCCAGATGCATGGCGACGCCGCCTTCGCAGGGCAGGGCCTGGTGTATGAGACGCTGGCGATGAGCCGGCTCATCGGCTACCGCACCGGCGGGTCGGTGCATTTGGTGGTGAACAACCAGATCGGCTTCACCACCGTGCCCGCGCATGCCTTCTCCGGCATGTATTGCACCGATGTCGCCAAATCGGTGCAGGCGCCGATCTTCCACGTGAATGGCGACAATCCGGAAGCCGTGGTCTATGCCGCGCAGCTCGCCGCCGAATTCCGCTGCGAATTCGCGACCGATGTGGTCATCGACCTCGTTTGCTACCGCCGCCAGGGCCATAACGAGAATGACGAACCGGCGTTCACCCAGCCGATCATGTACAAGGCGATCCGCGCCTTGCCGACCACGCGCGTTATTTACACGGAGAAGCTGGCGAAGGAGGGCTCCGTTTCCGTTGAGGAAGCGAAGGCCATCCAGGATGCCTACCTTAATGAGCTGGAGGCCGCTTTCGAAGGCGCCAAGGACTACAAGGTCAACAAAGCAGATTGGCTGGAAGGTCATTGGACCGGGCTGAAACAGGCAGGCGACGATGTCGAGCAACTGGACGGCGTGACCGCCGCGCCGCTGGAGCAGCTTCAGCGGGTTGGCGAGGCGCTTTATACCCCGCCGCGGAATTTCGAGCTGAACCCGAAAATTGCCCGGCAGCTGGAAACCAAGAAGCAGATGTTCGATTCTGGTGAGGGAATTGATTGGGCAACCGGCGAGGCGCTGGCGTTCGGCACCTTGCAGTTGGATGGCCACCGCGTGCGCCTCTCGGGTGAGGATGTGCAGCGCGGCACCTTCTCCCAGCGCCATGCGGTGCTCGTGGACCAGACCAACCAGAATGAATACGTGCCGTTGAACAACATCCACGCGGGGCAGGCGCGTATCGAGCTGTTCAATTCCCTGCTCTCCGAGGCCGGGGTGCTGGGATTCGAATATGGCTACTCCCTGGCGGACCCTTCCGTGCTGGTGCTGTGGGAAGCGCAGTTCGGCGACTTCGCTAATGGCGCGCAGGTGATCATCGACCAGTTCATCGCCGCCGGCGAGAGCAAATGGCTGCGCATGAGCGGCCTGGTGATGCTGCTGCCGCATGGCCAGGAAGGCCAGGGGCCGGAACATTCCTCCGCCCGGTTGGAGCGTTACCTCCAGCTCTGTGCTGAGAACAACATGGTGGTTGGCAATCTCACCAGCCCGGCGAATTATTTCCATGCGCTGCGCCGCCAGATGAAACGCAATTACCGCAAACCGCTGGTGTTGATGACGCCAAAATCCCTGCTGCGCCATAAGCTCGCGGTTTCGCCCTTGAGCGACTTCGCCGAGGGCACCTGCTTTAAATTCGTCCTCCCCGAAACCGACGCGCTGGTGGCTCCCGAACAAGTGAAACGCGTGGTATTGTGTTCCGGCAAGGTCTATTACGATCTGCTGGCCGAACGGCGCGAGCGCGGCATCAAGGATGTCGCCATCATCCGGGTTGAGCAGCTTTACCCCTTCCCGACGAAGGCGCTGAAGGCGGCCATCGAGGGCTATAAAAATGCCGAGGTGGTTTGGTGCCAGGAAGAGCCGGAGAACAGTGGCGCCTGGACCTTCGTGGACCGGCGGATTGAGGCGGTGCTGACCTGCCTCGATAATGCTGCTAAGCGCCCGCGATATGTGGGCCGCGTCGCCATGGCCTCGCCCGCACCGGGCCTCGCCAAGGCGCATACCGCTGAACAGGCCGCCCTGGTCAACGAGGCGCTCAGCGTTTAACCCTCCACCACGACAGAGAGATCAGGAGTTTCCATGTCCGCCGATATCAAGGTTCCCACGCTTGGCGAAAGTGTTTCCTCCGCCACCATTGCCCGTTGGATCAAGAAAATTGGCGAGGCTGTTGCCGCGGATGAGCCTGTTGTCGAATTGGAGACGGACAAGGTCACCGTTGAGGTGAATGCGCCGGAAGCTGGCGTGATCGCTGAAATCGCCGCGGATGAGGGTGCCGAGGTTGCCCCAGGCGATTTGCTGGGCAGGGTGGATGCCAAAGGCGCCGCCGCGCCTGCGCCCAAGAAAGAACCCGCCGAGGCGACCGCGCCGAAGACCGGCGTGAACGCCCAGCAGGCAGCACCTGGCCCGGTGGCCCGCCCGGGTGTGGGCGCGCTTCCCGCCGCCGCCAAGATAATGGCGGATAAGAATGTGAACCCAGAAGATGTCACCGGCACCGCCAAGGATGGCCGCATTTCCAAAGGTGACGTGCTGGCCTTCGTGAACAAGCCGGCGGCAACGCCTGCGCCCGCTGCCCCCAAGGCTGCCCGCGCGAATGATGTGCGCGAGGAGCGGGTGAAGATGACCCGGCTGCGCAAGACCATCGCCAACCGGCTGAAGGAGGCGCAGAACACCGCCGCCATGCTCACCACCTTCAACGAGGTGGATATGAGCGCCATCATGGCGCTGCGCGGCGCCTATCGCGAGGCATTCGAGAAGAAGCACAAAGGCATCCGCCTGGGCTTC
>JAGXAE010000183.1 GCA_018971725.1 Pseudomonadota bacterium
CAAAGGCCGGAATGGCCTGGGCGGGGCGGTTGACCGCCAATGCCCCAGCCAGCCCGGCCAAGGTGAGCGCAATGGGTGAGAGATGACGGCCACGCATTCTCTAATCTCCTGTAGGGAAGCCATGTTTTTGTTAAAACTGGCATTACTAATGCCACTTCTCGCCGGGCAGCGCCTTGATATGGCGCAAATTCCGCGATTTTATCGAATGAAGCGCCTCTTGCCCGGCGGCGCCCGGCGGGGCAATTAACCGCCATGTCCGATCTCGATGAACTCCTGAACAAACGTGGCCGCAGTGCGCAGTTTGGCGCCTATGTTACGGGGGTAGCGTTCGACGCCAAGGGTTTGCTTGGTTTTGCGTTGGGCGATGGCACGTTGCGCCTTGGCCCGGACCATGCCGCCGTCGTCGCGCATGATGGCGCGGCGCTGGCGATGGCCGCGCACCCGGAAGGCGGGTTCATCACCGGCGGGGATGACGGGCGGCTGATGCGCGCCAAGCCCGATGGCGCCATCCTGGAGCTTCAGAAATTCGGCTCCAAATGGGTGGAGCAGGTGGCCGCCTTCGCCGGCAAGGGGCCGTTGCTGGCCGCTGCCGTGGGCAAGAACCTGCATCTGCTGAGCCTCGCGGGTGAGGTTTTGAAAACCATCGCGCACCCCTCCACCGTTACCGGTATCGCTTTTGACGCCAAGGGCAAGCGTGTGGCGGCGTCGCATTACAACGGGGCATCGCTCTGGTTCACCGCTTCGGGGTCGCCCGTGGCGCCGAAGCTGGAATGGAAGGGCAGCCATACCGGCATTGCCATCCATCCGGCTGGCGACGCGCTGGTGACCACGATGCAGGAGAATGCGCTGCATGGCTGGACCTTGCCAGGGGCGAAACATATGCGCATGTCCGGCTATCCCACCAAGCCGGAATCCTTAGGCTTCACCAAATCCGGCCGGTGGCTGGCCACGGCGGGGGCGGAGAGCATCGTACTCTGGCCCTTCTTCGGCGGTGGGCCGATGGGCAAGCCGCCCACGGAGTTGGGCATGGGGGATGGCATCGTGAAGCGCGTGGCCTGCCACCCGCAGCATGAGGTGGTGGCAGCCGGGTTCGATACCGGGCTGGTGCTGGTGGCGGATGTGGCGCGGGAACGCGTGCTGCCCGTGTGCGCTGCGGGGCGCGGAACGGTTACGGCCCTGGCCTGGAGTGCTGATGGCGGGCGGCTTGGCTTCGGAACGGAGCAAGGCTTCGCGGCGGCGGTGGATTTTAGCGGAACGTAAAAAGCCTCGGCTTTTGCTGAGGCTTTTTAAAGGGGGCGGGCAGGTTTAATGCGCCGGCACGGCTTCGCCGTTTCTATGGCTGGCGAAACGTTCCACCATGGTGGCGCTGGCTTCATTCAGCCCGATAATCTCGACCTGCTTGTTGTGGCGGCGGGCTTTCAACACGATTTTGTCCAATGCGCCCACGGCGGAAATATCCCAGAAATGCGCGGTGGAAACGTCAATCACCAGCTTTTGCACGTCCTCCAGCAGGTCGATCTTATCCGCCAGCAGCCCGGCTGAAGCAAAGAATACCTGGCCTTCCACGGTATAAATCCGCGCGGCATTGTCCTCGGAAAGTGCTGAATGCACCCGCACAAGCCGCGACACCTTGCCAGCGAAGAAGATGCCGGAAAGCAGCACGCCCACCAGCACGCCCTTTGAAAGATCGCCCGTGAACACCACCGTACTCACGGTAGCGACCATCACCACCGAGGACGGCCAGGGATTGGTTTTTAACTGCCGCAGAGAGCGCCAGGAAAAGGTGTTGATGGAGACCATGATCATCACCGCCGTGAGGGCCGCCACGGGCACGATGGCCAGCAGCCCGTGCAGCAGCACCAGCAGCACCAGCAGGAACAGCCCGGCGACCAGAGTGGAAAGCCGCCCGCGCCCGCCGGAGGAGGCATTGATGACGGATTGCCCGATCATCGCGCAGCCGCCCATGCCGCCGAACAGCGCCGAGCCGATATTAGCGATGCCCTGGCCGATACATTCCCGGCTTTTATTGCTGGGCGTGTCGGTCATGTCGTCCATGATCTGCGCCGTGAGCATGGTTTCCAGCAGCCCCACGGCGGCCAGAGCCATCGCGATGGGCGCGATGGTTTGCAGCATCCGCCAACTCAGCGGCACTTGCGGAACGCCGAATTTGGGCAGGCCCGTGGGCAGCGCCCCCAGCTCCGCCACATGCTTCACGGGCAAATGCAGAAAATAGCTGACACAGGTGAGCACGATGATGGCCACCAGCGGCGAGGGGAAGGATTTTGTGATGTAAGGAAAGCCGTAAATCACCGCCAGCCCCAGCGCGATTAGCCCATAAACCGCATATGGCACGCCGATAAGCTGCGGCAGCTGCGCCATGAAGATGAGGATGGCGAGCGCGTTCACGAACCCGGTCATCACGGATTGCGAAACGAAGCGCATCAGCCGCCCCAGTTTCAGCAGCCCGGCGATGATTTGGAATACGCCCATAAGGATCGTCGCGGCCAGAAGATAGGAAAGACCATGCGCATGGACCAGCGGCCCCATCAGCACAGCGGTGGAGGCGGTGGCGGCGGAGATCATCGCCACGCGCCCGCCGGTGAAGGCGATGATGGTGGCGATGACGACGGAGGCATAAAGACCCACTTCCGGCGGCACGCCGGCCACAACGGAAAACCCGATGGCCTCGGGGATAAGAGCCAGCCCAACAACGAGGCCGGACAGAAAATCGGCGCGAGGCTGGCCGAGCCAGTCCCGGTAAAGGGGGGATGTTTTGGTCATCAATGAATTTCAGCAACAGTCGGGCATAAGCCCAAGCCGTGGTCCGGCGGATCGGCGGCCGGAAGAGCCACCCGGGTTCTCACCGGGTCCAGACGAATAATTGCTGTTTAAGGCGGGTTACGCCGCAGCGCAACAATCAGGCGCGCCGGGCGCCCTCGCGGCCTAGCCGCACCAGCGCCAGGGCCAGTTCCAGTCCGAATACCCAGGTGGACATATGATGCCCTTGGGCAAAAGCGGCCTTGTTTCCTGCGAGGCGGAACGCATCCAGCCGGGGCATCAGCCAGAACCAGGACCATAAGCTGCAGAGCATGACGGCAAAAGGCACCAAGGCGGCGCGGCTTTTGCGTAAGCCGTAGCCCAGCAGCGCAATGCCCGCCGTAACCAGGCAATAGAAGTATAAAAAGGGAAAGGCCGTTCGGATGAACGGCCCGGCCACATCCATGGGCAGGCGGGTGAAGACCAGAGGGGCCATCACCGCGCCAAAGAACAGCATCCCGCCCGCCAGCAGGCCGAGGCCCGTTACGGACAGGATGCCGCCAACCCTTCGCATTAGTAGCGGTAAAGCTCGTGCTTGAACGGGCCCTGCACGTTCAGGCCCAGATACTCCGCCTGCTTCTGGCTCAGCTTGGTCAGCTTCGCGCCCACCTTGGCCAGGTGCAGTGCCGCCACCTTCTCGTCCAGATGGCGCGGCAGCACGTAAACCTGCTTCTCATACTTGCCCGCCGGGGCGGTCCACAGCTCAATCTGCGCCAGCACCTGGTTGGTGAAGCTGGCGGACATCACGAAGCTCGGGTGGCCGGTGGCGTTGCCGAGATTCACCAGGCGGCCTTCGGAGAGCACGATCAGGCGCTTGTTGTCGGGGAACACAACCTCGTCCACCTGCGGCTTCACGTTCTC
>JAGXAE010000184.1 GCA_018971725.1 Pseudomonadota bacterium
GCCGAAGGAAAACCGCGAATCATCGGCATGGTGGCGCGCGTAACGGTAGGCAAGGGCGGCCAGCAGCAACGCTCCGGCATGGGTGCTCATATGCAACCCATCCGCGATCAGCGCCAGCGAGCCGAACAGCCATCCGCCAAGAATTTCGGCCAGCATCATCGCCGCGCAAATCCAGATCACCCACCAGGTGCGGCGCTCGCTGCGCGCATGGTCGGCGGAAAGGAACACGTGGCTATGGCGGAATGACTCCGCGGTTTGGCTAGGCATGGTGGTTCACCTTAACTGGTTCGGCTTTGGCTCGGCGTTGGGATGCTACCACAACCGGGCCGCGTTGCCTCATGTATCCTCAGGAGGCGCGTCGTCCGGTTTCACGCGGCGGGCGCGGAGCTTGCGGATACGCCGCGCATCTGCGTCCAGCACCATGAATTCAACCCCCGCGGGATGACTGATGATCTCGCCGCGCGTGGGCACGCGTTCCGCCAGATTGAACACAAGGCCGCCGACGGTTTCAATATCCGCCTCGCGCTCATCGTCGGACAGCACGGGGCCGATCTTCTCTTCGAATGCCTCAATCGGTAAGCGGGCATTGATGTCGTAGGCCCCATCAGCCCGCTCGGTCAGCATCGGGCCTTCAATCTCGTCATGCTCGTCGGAAATATCGCCGACGATGGTTTCCACGAGGTCCTCGATGGTCACCAGCCCGTCTATGCCGCCATACTCATCCACCACCAAAGCGAGGTGCGTGTGCATCTGGCGCATCTGCAACAGCAAATCCAGCACCGCGATCTGCGGTGCCACCATCAGCGGCTTGCGCAAAATCTTGTCTATCGAGAACTCCGCTGGCGCGCCGGTAAAGCCAAATACATCTTTGATGTGCACCATGCCCGCCACATCATCCAGATGCTCGCGGTAAACTGGCATCCGGGAATGACCCTCCTTGCGGATCAGCGCCAATGCTTCATCCAACGACACATCCGCCTTCATCGCCACGATATCCGGGCGCGGTATCATCACGTCATCGGCGGTGATATCCCGCAGCCGCAGCACATTGCCGATGAGCGCGCGCTCCTGGGCGTTAAGGTCGAGTGATTCGCCCTCGGTCTGAATATCCTCGGCGCCGTTATCTTGTTGCTGAACCAACTCGGCGATGCTTTCGCGCACCGATTGTTCCTGGCTGCGCAGCTTGCCCAAAAGGCGGGAGAGCGCGCCGCTCATCGGTTTTTCCAGGGGTTGGGCACGGCCAGCCGGGCGAGTATGCGCGTTTCCTCCGCCTCCATCTCCCGCGCCTCGCCGGGGTGGTGATGGTCATAGCCCTGTAAATGCAGCGCCCCATGCACGATCAGATGGGAGAGATGCCGGGCGATGCTCTTGCGTTCGCGCTTCGCCTCGCGCGCCACCACGCCAAAGGCCAGCAATATTTCCGGCGGCTGCTCATAGGTGAGCACGTTGGTGGGCTTGTTCTTTCCACGGTCGCGGAAATTCAACGCCTTCACGGTGCGGTCATCGGTCAGCGCCACGCTGGCGGCACAGCCTGTGGCCGCCAGGGCGCGGCCTATGCGGCGCACAGCATCTGGCACATGGGCGCGCCAGCGCCGGTCAGTGATGACAATTTCAAACCCCCCATGGGGGCTGGTACTTCCAGGGTCGTCCATAGCTATTGGTCTGTTGCAAACCCGCGGGGGTAGAGTCAACCGCGATACGGTTAACCTTGCCGCTCCCGGGCATGCTCCTTCACCGCTTTATAGCGTTGGTCGTAAGCTTCCACGATCCGCGCGACCAGCGGATGGCGAACGACATCCGCATTGGTAAAGCGGGTCACGCCGATGCCCTGCACGCCTTCCAGCGTATCCAGCGCGTCCGCAAGGCCCGAGCGTGTGTTGGGTGGCAGGTCGATCTGTGAGAGATCCCCGGTGATGACCATGCGTGTACCCTCGCCCATGCGGGTGAGGAACATTTTCATCTGCACGGCGGTGGTATTCTGCGCCTCATCCAGAATCACGAAAGCATGCGCCAGGGTGCGGCCGCGCATGAAGGCCAGCGGCGCAATCTCGATCTCGCCTGTGGCCATGCGCTTGGTCAGCTGGTCGCCGGGCAGAAGGTCGTTCAGCGCGTCGTAAAGCGGGCGAAGATAAGGGTCCACCTTCTCCTTCATGTCGCCGGGCAGGAAGCCTAGCCGTTCGCCAGCCTCCACGGCGGGGCGGGAGAGTACGATCCGGTCCACCCGGCCGGAGGTGAGCATGGCCACGGCCTGGGCCACGGCAAGGTAGGTTTTGCCCGTGCCGGCGGGGCCAAGGCCAAACACCATCTCATGCCGGGCCAGCGTGTCGATATAAGCCGCCTGGCCCTGGCTGCGCGGACCGATGGCACCCTTGCGGGTACGGATCGCCGGCAGGTCGGAAAGCGGCAAACGCGGCTCGTTCGCGGGGTCGGTCAGGCGCAGGGCGGCATCCACTTTCGGGCCGTCGATCATCTCACCGCGCTCCAGCTGCTCATAAAGTGCCGCCATCGCCGCTTCCGCCGCCGCCACCTGTTCCGCCGTGCCTGAAATCGAAACTTTATTGCCGCGGCAGGCCAGGCGAACCCCCAGCCTTTGTTCGATCCGGGCCAAATGCCGGTCATGATCTCCGAGCAGCATCGATAAGAGCGTATTATTGCCGAAGGTCATGGTGATGGAACGCGCGAGCGCGACAGGGGGGCGGGGCGGGGTGGCGATGATCTGGCTCAAGCGGCGATTAACTCCTTATCCAAAAGAGTGCCTAACAAAGAATTGGGGTTTGCATGCATGATTTTCACCATGCGGATCTGCCCGGTGAGGTCTGCGTCATGCTGAACCACCACCGGCTGCAGCCAGAGGGAGCGACCGGCGATCTGCCCCGGACGGCGCCCTGAACCCGTGAACAGCACCGGGGTTTCCAACCCCACGACGCTGGTGTTGAACGCATCCTGCTGCACGCGCAGCAGGGCTTGCAGTTCTTGCAGCCGTGCATCCTTCACCGCCTGCTCCACCTGAGGTAGACTTGCCGCCGGCGTACCGGGGCGCGGCGAATAAGTGAAGGAATAAGCCAGCGCGAAGCCGGTTTCGCGGATCAGCGCCATGGTCTCGGCAAAATCCGCATCCGTTTCGCCGGGATGGCCGACGATGAAATCCGATGAGAACGCGATATCCGGCCGCACCGCCTTCAGCTTTTCCACGATCCGGCGGAAATCATCCGCCTTGTGCTTGCGGTTCATGGCGCGCAGCATCTTATCCGAACCGCTTTGCACCGGCAGATGTAAAAACGGCATCAGCTTCGCATTGTCCCGGTGGGCCAAAATCAGGTCGTCGGACATGTCATTGGGGTGGGAGGTCGTGTAGCGAAGCCGCTCCAGCCCCTCGATCTCCGCCATCTTGTCTAGCAGCCGGGCGAGGTTCCATGTGGAACCATCCGGCCCCTCGCCATGATAGGCATTCACATTCTGCCCCAGCAGCGCGATCTCCCGCGCACCCAGGGCCACCATGCGCTTCGCCTCCGCCAGCACGCTGGCCACCGGGCGGGAGGCTTCCGCCCCGCGCGTATAGGGCACCACGCAGAAGGAGCAGAATTTGTCGCAGCCTTCCTGGATGGAGAGGTAAGACACCACACCCTGCGGCGCCGCATCGTCCGGCAGATGGTCGAA
>JAGXAE010000185.1 GCA_018971725.1 Pseudomonadota bacterium
GCTCTGGCTCAGGCTGAGGACGAACGCCTTGCTGGCGTTATAAACCGGGTTGAACCGCTCGGAGACCAGCGCCAAAACGGAGGCCACGTTGATCACCCGCCCTGTCTTGCGTGGCGTGAACGCCCTTGCCGCCGCCCCCGCCAGCCGTGCCGCGGCATTTACATTTAGCCGAATGATATCGCTGATATCACGCCCGGACATTTCGGCCAGCGTGCCCAGCTTGGCGATGCCGGCATTATTCACGAACACACTGATGGCGGCATCGGCTTCCAGCCGCTCCTCCACCGCTTTAATGCCTGCCTCGGTGGAAAGATCCGCCGGCAGCGCGGCCGCCGCCACGCCATATTGGGCATGCAGCTTCGCCGCCAGGGCGTTCAGCCTGGCCTCATCCCGCGCGGCGAGAATTACGTTATAGCCGCGCTTGGCGAAGCGGTCGGCATAAACCGCGCCTATGCCGCTGGAGGCGCCGGTTATCAAAGCTGTCCCGGCCTTACTGGATTGGGTCATGAAATGAAGTCCTTATGAAAGGGTGGAGAAAGTTCTTGTCTTTAAATTATGGTTATAATATAAAATGTCAACCATCATTTAATGGAGTTGGAGCAAGGCAGATGCGCTTTGAGAAGGGGCATAAAGAAGAGACGAGGCAGCGGATCATCGAAACCGCTTCCCGGAAATTCCGCAGGGATGGCGTGGCCGCGACCGGCATCGCCGGGCTGATGGGCGAGGCGGGCCTCACCCATGGCGGCTTCTACGCGCATTTCACCTCAAAGGAGGATCTGGTTCGCTTGGCACTGGAATCCGCCCTCGACCAGACCCAGGCCAACCGCCAGAAAATGCTTGAAGCCACGGAAACCGGGCCGGAAAGCCTGGAGGCGCTGATCCGCTTTTATCTGCGTTCGTCCCACCGGGACACGCCGGAGCGGGGCTGTGCCGCCGCGGCACTTATCAGCGAGATTGCCCGGCACGAGCCCGAAACCCGCGCCGTGTTTACCGCCAGGCTACGCGGCCTTCTGGAGCAGTATATCAGCGCGTTTCCTGCGGAAATGGATGCGCCGGCGCGGGAGCGCGCCGCCATTGGCTTGTTCGCCACGTTGCTGGGCTGTTTGCAAATGGCCCGCGCGGTGGATGGGCCGGAATTTTCGGACAAGATATTGGAAAGCGGTATTGAGGCCGCACTGCGGCTGGCGAACATAGCCGCGGCGTAGCCTGCTTGGAACTGGCGCGGCCCAAGCCCCGCGCCAGTCGGGTCAAACTCAGCCGCCCAGCTTCACCGTCTCGTCGGAGCCAAGCACCGCGCCGGCCTTTCGCAAGGTCTCTGGCCTGGTCACCGCCAGCCACACCGCCCCCAGCACCAGCAAGGCGAACCAGCAAAGCGTGATCCAAGGCATCCAAGTGTAAGGTGCGCCGGTGTTTTCCACGATCTGGCCAGCGAAAAGGCCGATCATTAACAGGCAACCGAGTGCCGGCAGCAAGGCGTGGCGCAGGATTTTGCCGCTGCCCCGTTTCATGAAATAGGCGATGGCGGCGATATTGGCGAGCACGTAAACCACCAGAATGGCCAGCGTCAGCAGAAAGCCCAGATAGCCATACACATTGCTGCCGCCATCGGGGTTCCCCAAGCCGCCGGAAAGCGCGCCGACGATCAGAACGGTCAGGAAGGTGAAGCCGCTTTGGAACAGCACGGCGTTGGATGGCGTGTTATGCTTGGGGTTTATGTGGGCCAGCGCGCGCGGCAGCAATCCTTCCCGGCCCATGGCGTAGAGAATGCGCACGATGCCGGTATTGGAATTCACCGAAACCGCGAACATGCTGGAAACTGAAGCCAGAATGATAAGCGGCGTCATCCATGGCGCATACATGTGGGCGAGATCGTTCCACGGCGTCGAGGCGCCGGTGAGTGCAGCAACCTTATCGACACCCAGCCCCACAACCTCAGACCAGATGCAGAATGTGTACAACATGCCCACCGCGATGGTGGAAAGTGCGATGGCCAGCGGCACGTTGCGGCGCGGGTTCCGCACTTCCTCGCCCAGCGTTGTCGCGCCCTCGAACCCGACGAAGCTGAGTGCCGCGAAAACCGCGCCGATCACCAGCCCTTGCACGCCATGCGGGGAGGATGCGGGAGACAATGGCCGCAAGGTCAGGCCATGCGCGCCGCCCATGGCCACAACGATGATCGCCATCGTCATCACCACGCCCACTTCGATCAGAAACAGGATCATCGCCGTGCGCAAAGAGCTCTGCACGCCTTCCAGCGCCAGGAAGGTCATGAAACCCCAGGGAATGATGGAGATCAAACACCAAGGGATGTTAATGCCGAATTCCTGCTGGATGGTCTGCTGCAAATAAGCGCCGATCAGGGCAACCTCGATCGGCGGCAGCAGCGCATAGGCCAGAAACATCAGCCCGCCGGTCACGAAGCCGGCATGCGGGCCAAGCCCCTGTGCCACATAGGTATAGAAAGAACCGGCGCTGGGCGTTTCCGCCGCCATTTCCATAATGCCGCTGGCGGTGATGAGAATCGCGACGAGACAGGCGAAATATACAAAAGGCGTCGCCGGGCCGGAAAACGGCGTGGAGAATTGCGGGTTGAAGAAAGTGGAAACAGCGGGGCCCATGATTGCGGCGGACATGATGACCGCGCCGGGAAGCCCGACTGAATTATGTTTGAGACTCGCCTGCAACGGCGCCCCGGTTTCGGTGTCTGCCATCCGTTCCTCTCTGATCTGATTTTGTTTTTTTAAGTAATATCAGTTTTTTAATGCTATCATATGCCGCTTTATCTGTCCCTCGGATATTCCGAAACTATAATTCGGGAAAACCGCAGCATGGGTGTGAAGGGCCGATCCGGTTCTGCGTCAGCCGCCGTGGCCTGCGCGGTCTGCCGGGCGCTGGCGCACGGATAAGCCGCCTTGCAGTGCAGGGTTAAATTGCCGCGATAATCGCCGCACCGAAGCTGCGTGTGGTGCCGGTGCCTTTCATGTCCGGGGTCTTTTGCACATTCGGCGATACCAAGGCCGTCTCGATCGCGCCGATGAGCGCCGCCGCCGCGTCCGGCTCGCCCAGATGGTCCAGCATCATCGCGCCGGCCCAGATTTGCCCGATGGGGTTGGCGATGCCCCGCCCGGCGATATCGGGCGCGGAACCGTGCACGGGCTCGAACATCGACGGGTATTTGCGTTCAGGGTTGATATTGGCCGATGGCGCCACGGCGATGGTGCCGGTGATGCCGGGCCCCAGATCGCTCAGGATGTCGCCGAACAGATTGCTGCCCACCACCACGTCGAAAATTTCAGGAGACATCACGAACCGCGCCGCCAGAATGTCGATATGGTACTGGTCCGTGCGGATTTGCGGATAGGCGCGGGCCATTTCAGCGAAACGTTCATCCCAATACGGCATTGAGTGAAACAGGCCGTTAGACTTGGTGGCCGAGGTCACGTGATTCCGGCCCAGCCTGCGGGCGAGTTCAAAGGCGTACCGCATCACGCGGTCGGTGCCGCGCCGGGTGAACACGCTGGTCTGCACCGCCATCTCGGCCTCGGTGTCCGCGAACATCCTGCCGCCGATTTGCGAGTATTCGCCTTCGACATTTTCGCGCACCACCCAGAAATCGATGTCCCCG
>JAGXAE010000186.1 GCA_018971725.1 Pseudomonadota bacterium
TCTTCACCAGTTGCAGGCTCCGAATTCATAGTCTATAGGCTCCCGGCCTCGATGCGGTCGTGGCGGAATGGTAGACGCGCAAGCTTGAGGTGCTTGTGGGGGAAACCTCGTGGAAGTTCGAGTCTTCTCGACCGCACCAAGCCCTTTTTTCCTGAAATACTGGCCATCGGAAAACTCATGACGGGGCATGTTGCCACCCCGCTTGGGTTGCGTCATGAACCATCCAAGCCTTTTAACGGGAGGAAGTGGGCATGGACGACGACTTACGCAAGGCGGCGCTGGAATACCACCGCTTCCCCCGGCCCGGAAAGCTCTCCATTGTCGCCACCAAGCGCATGGAAACCTCGCGGGACCTGTCCCTGGCTTATTCACCGGGTGTCGCCGCCGCCTGCGAGGCGATCAAGGAGGAACCGGATCTATCATTTGACCTGACCTCCCGCGCCAATCTCGTCGCCGTCATTACCAATGGCACGGCGGTGCTGGGGCTGGGCAATATCGGTGCCCTCGCTGGCAAGCCGGTGATGGAGGGCAAGGCGGTCCTGTTCAAGAAATTCGCCGGTATCGACAGCTTCGACATCGAGATTAACGAGCAAGACCCGGACAAGTTCATCGAGACTGTGGAGCGGCTTGAGCCCAGTTTCGGCGGCATCAACCTGGAAGACATCAAAGCCCCGGAATGCTTCAAGATCGAGCAAACCCTGCGCGCGAAGATGAAAATTCCGGTGTTTCACGACGACCAGCACGGCACCGCCATCATCGTGGGTGCCGCGGTGCTCAACGGGCTCATCGTGCAGAACAAGAAGATTGAGGAGGTGAAGATCGTCACCTCCGGCGCCGGTGCCGCCGCCCTTTCCTGCGTTGGCATCCTCACGGCGCTGGGTGCCAAACCCGAGAACATCATCATGACCGACAAGGACGGCGTGGTGTATAAAGGCCGCCCGAATCTCGACCCAACCCTGGAGGCGGTGGCGCGCGAGACCGATGCACGGACCCTGCCGGACGCGCTGCCCGGCGCCGACATCTTCCTCGGCCTTTCTGCCCCGCGCGTGCTGAAGGAGGAATGGCTGCTTCTGTTCGCCCCGCGCCCGCTTATCTTCGCGCTGGCCAACCCCGACCCCGAGATCATGCCCGAGATCGTGAAGCGCGTCCGTCCGGACGCGGTGATGGCCACCGGCCGGTCGGACATGCCGAATCAGGTGAATAACGTGCTCTGCTTCCCGTTCATCTTCCGGGGTGCGCTGGATGTGCGGGCCACCGCGATCACCGAGGGCATGAAGCTGGCCGCAACCCGCGCCATCGCGCATCTTGCCAAGGTTGAGGCGTCGGACAGCGTGGCCGCCGCCTATGGCGGGCAGGCGCCGGTGTTCGGGCCTGAATACATTATTCCGAAACCGTTCGACCCGCGGCTGATCCTGCATGTAGCCCCGGCCGTGGCCAAGGCGGCGATGGAGGAGAACGTTGCCCGCAAGCCCATCGCTGATTTTGAAACCTATATGCACGAGCTGGAGCGTTTCGTTTACCGCTCCGGCCAGCTGCTGCGCCCGGTTGTCGAGGTGGCGCGCAAGGCCAAGCCCCGCATCGTCTATGCCGAGGGCGAGGACGATCGTACCCTGCGCGCGGTCCAGAGCGTGGTGGACGACTCCATGGCTCAGCCCATCCTGATCGGCAATACTGAGGTTATCACGGCGAAAATCGATGCGCTCGGCCTGCGGTTGCAACCGGGGAAGGATTTGCGGATCATCGATCTGGACCAGGATTCGGCTTTGTACGAGCGCCTGACGCAGGAATATTCCAAGCGCGTTGGGCGGCGCGGCACCCCGCCGGATGCTGCGGCCCGGAATGTGCGCAAGCGCCCCACCGTTACGGCGGCGATGCTGCTGCAACAGGGCGAGGCGGATGCGGCCATTTGCGGCGGCACCGGCGATTGGTGGCGGCAATTCAAATACGCGCTGCCCATCGTGCCGCGCGCTTCGGCCTCGGGCCGGGTGTTCGCGCTCACGGCGCTTATTCTGCAAGCCGGGCCGCTATTCTTCTGCGACACACATGTGAATGTGGACCCGACATGCGAGGAAATTGCCGAGATGACGTTGATGGCGGCGGAAGCGGTGAAGCATTTCGGGCTGACCCCGAAGGTGGCGCTGCTCTCGCACTCCAATTTCGGCGCGTCCAACTCCCCCTCGGCCAGAAAAATGCGCGGGGCGCTGGCGCTGATCCGCGAGGGCAACCCGAATCTGGAGGTTGACGGCGAAATGCACGCCGATGCGGCCCTGGCCGAGCAGATCCGCCAGCAGGCCTTGCCGGATTCCACCCTCAGCGGCACAGCCAACTTGCTGATCTTCCCCAACATCGATTCCGCCAACATCGCTTTCAATTTGGTGAAAGCCACCGGTGAGGCGGTGACGGTGGGGCCGATGCTGATGGGGTTGGAAAAGCCGCTGCACATCGCCGTGCCCAGCACCACGGCGCGCGGCCTCATCAACCTCTCCGCCGTTGCGGCCATGGAAGCGGCGTTGGCGGCGGCAAAGTAATCCCGCTCCAGGGCCCGGCTCGTTGCGGCAGGGCCAACCTGTTTATCGGGTTGGGTAAAATGCGCGGCGGCTGAATTCAGGCCGTCAGATTTATCCCCGCGCCCACGGCGCTTCCAGGCTCCGGCGGGCGGGTCGGCGGGGTGGTGGTGATTGAAACAATCTCGCTTTTCTGGTCCCGCACGGTGGTCACGGTGGCGCCATCCGCCATGGCCGTCTTGCTGGTGGTATTGCCGGACGCGCCATGCGCCAAGGCGGCGGGGGATGCCATGCTGATGCCTGGGGTGCTCATCGCCAACTCCTGAAGGTTAATCGGGTTGAAGCAAAATTAACCAGAAGGCGGTTAACAGATGCTTTCCCGCATTTAGAAAAGCTTCAGAATTTCTCTTGCCGCGGCCTCTGATGGCGTGCCCTCCGGCGCTTGCAGGCTGGCCAGGGCGGCGGCGAATCCGGCCCGCTGAGCCTCTGCCCGCGCGGGGTCGCGCAGCAGGCCAAGCACGGTCTCGGCCAGGCGGTCCGCCCGGCAGTCCTCTTGCAGCAATTCCGGCACCAGCGCCCGGCCCGCGAGCAGGTTGATCATCGCCACATGCGGCACTTTTATCAGCCGCCGGCCAATGGCGGCGGAGATTGGGTTCACCCGGTAGGTAACGGCCATGGGCACACCCGCCATGGCAAGCTCCAGCGTCGATGTGCCGGATTTCGTCAGCGCCGCCGCCGCCGCCGCAAAAGCGTCGTAGCGCCCGGCCACGTCGCGCACGATAATCGGCTTCACCGGCCAGTCGGCGGTGTGCGCCGCCACGGCCTCGGCAATGCCGGAGGCAGCGGCCACCACCGGCGCCAACCCTGGAACCTGTTGTTGCAGCAGCGCCAGCGTGGCTTTGAACATCGGCAGCAGGCGCTTGGTTTCGGTCACGCGCGAGCCCGGCATCAGCACCAGCGGCACGGCATCCGGCCCCAGCCCATGCGTGGCGCGAAAGCGAGCGGCGTCACCCTTGTCGGCGCCGGATTCCAGCACGGGGTGGCCGGTGAACACCGGGTGCAGCCCGTGCGGGGCGAAGAATTCCGGCTCGAAGGGC
>JAGXAE010000187.1 GCA_018971725.1 Pseudomonadota bacterium
GCAGAAACATCATCGAACGTGCCTTCTGCCGCCTTAAAGACTTCAGGCGGGTCGCAACAAGATACGACAAACTCGCCGTGACCTATGAAAGCGCCATTTGCCTCGCCGCAACAATCATCTGGTGGTTATGAGTCCGAAGCCTAGGGCGTTCCCAATCGTCACTGGGGCCAACGCGGGCCAATATTATTTCCAAAGGGATGGTTTACAGCACGGATCATGGCTATCTTGCATTTACCGTTCCGCTCTTCTCGGAATTCATGCGGCGCCAAAGTTAAGATGTTTCAGACCAGGGTAAATGCCCCGGCCTGTTTGTTGCGGTGGTGAAGCTTACGCCGCGCTTGTGATTGCCGCCGCTTTTACATCGTCGTCGACATGTTCAGCAAAGGTTGCAAAATTATCGACGAAACGTTTGACGAGGCCGGTGGCGGCTATGTCATAGGCGGATTTGTCGGCCCAGGCCTGGCGGGGGTCCAGCACATCATCCGGCACGCCCTGCACATGTTTAGGAATGGCGAGGCCGAAGAACGGGTCGGTGCGATATTCCACATTATCCAACTCGCCGGATAGCGCGGCGCTGAGCAGCGCGCGGGTGTGTTTGATGGACATGCGCTTGCCTACGCCATAGGCCCCGCCGGTCCACCCCGTGTTTACCAGCCAGCATGTGGAGCCATGCTGGTTGATGAGTTTTTGCAGCAGCTTGCCGTAAACCTGCGGGTGGCGCGGCAGGAAGGGTGCGCCAAAGCAGGTGGAGAAGGTGGCCTGCGGCTCGCTGCCCAGGCCTTTTTCCGTGCCCGCCACGCGCGCGGTGTAGCCAGAGAGGAAATGATACATTGCCTGCGCTGGGGTAAGGCGGGAAATAGGGGGCAGCACGCCGAAAGCGTCCGCCGTGAGCATGACGACGTTTTTTGGGATACCGCCGCGCCCTGAAAGTTCCACATTCGGGATGAATTCGACGGGATAGCAGGAGCGGGTGTTCTCGGTGAGGGTGTTGTCTGTCAGGTCCAGATTGCCGCGCGGGTCGGCGACCACGTTTTCTAGAACAGTACCGAAACGGTGCGAGGCGGCCCAAATTTCGGGTTCGTTCTGCTGGCTGAGGTTGATGACCTTGGCGTAGCAGCCGCCTTCGAAATTGAACACGCCATCCGGCGCCCAGCCATGCTCGTCATCACCGATGAGGCGGCGGGAGGGGTCTGATGACAGAGTGGTTTTGCCGGTGCCGGAGAGGCCGAAGAACAGTGCCGCGTCTTGTTTCGGGCCGATATTGGCGGAGCAGTGCATGGGCAGCACGCCCTTGCCCGGCAGCAGCCAGTTCATCACCGTGAAGATGGATTTCTTGATCTCGCCCGCATATTCGGTGCCGGCGATGAGGATGGTTTTTTCCGCGAAGGAGACGGCGATGGCGGTGGTGGAGCGGACGCCGTCAATTTCTGGGTCGGTTTGGAAATCCGGCGCGTGGAGAATGACGTAATCCGGCTCGAACCCGGCAAGCTCAGCTTGGGCGGGGCGGATGAACATGTTGCGGGCAAAAAGTGCGTGCCAAGCCCCGGTGGTGACCAGGCGCACACGGATGCGGTTGGCCGGGTCTGCCCCGGCGTAAAGGTCCTGCGTGAACAATTCCCGCCCTTGCAGATAAGCCTGCACGCGGTTTTTTAGGATGGCAAATTTCTCGCGGGGCAATTTCTGGTTGACCTTGCCCCACCACACGTCGGCGGTGGTTTCAGGCTCATCGACCACAAATTTGTCGGCGACTGAACGGCCGGTATGCACGCCGGTGCGGACGATGAGCGCGCCATCGGCGGAAAGGCGGCCTTCACCCCTGCGCAAAGTGTGCGCCACGAGCCCGGGAGCGGTGAGATTACCGTGAAGGGTGGCGGCAAAACGTACACCAGTACCTTTCAACGGAGCGGTATCGTGCGGCGCGGCATTTTCGGTCATCGCAGAAATCCTTTAGAAGACCTTTTTATAAAGTATTTCATAAGCACGGCGCGGCACCGCTTCAACCATCGCCGGGGGAGCCACTTTTTAAAACTTCTTGCTGCAATGCGGAAAAATTCAAGTCGTGGGCTTGCGCGAAGCCGCCGATAAATTTTGTTTCGGAAATCTTCAATTTCCAGAAACTAAAATCCGCAAATCCGGCATAAGCGGCGGCGTAGGGGTGGGCGCGCAGGTATATTGCGCGCACCAGCTCTGCCTCTACGGCCATTGCCTCGCCCATGAGGCATAGGCGTGAGGCGGTTTGCGGGTTGCTGGTTAGGGGTGTGCCTTGAATGAACAGAGCACAGCGGGGATTGAACATTAAGTGTTTGGTATGAGCCGCCAAGCTCGAGAGCAGGAGGATGGGCTGGGCGGCTTCGTCCAGCGCCGGGGTGACCAGCGAGGCATAGGGTTGGGAACCCTGGGTTGTGGCCAGCACGGCGCTATGCGCGCCGCGCAGCAGGGCGGCTGACGCGGCCAAGGCCGATGGCTCTTGATTTACGGCCATAATCCGGTCAACTCCCTTGGTAACAGGACGATTTTGACTTTAAGGCAAGCTCGCCATGATTTGCCTTAAAGTCATCGCACTCTGGCGGCAAAACCGCCGCAACGTAAATGATGGGTCCAGGTTATGAAACAAACGATCGCCTTGGTCGATGATGACCGCAACATTCTGACCTCCGTGCAGATGACGCTGGAGGCGGAGGGGTTTGTCGTGCGCACCTATACAGACGGCGAGTCCGCACTGCAGGCGCTGTTAGCCAAGCCGGTCGATCTGGCGGTGCTGGATATTAAAATGCCCCGGATGGACGGGATGGAGCTGTTGCAGAAGCTGCGCGCCCGTTCCGCCTTGCCGGTGATTTTCCTCACTTCCAAGGACGATGAGCTGGACGAGCTGATGGGGCTGCGGCTGGGGGCGGATGACTATATCACCAAGCCGTTCAGCCAGCGCCTGCTGCTGGAGCGCATCCGCGCCCTGTTGCGCCGCAATGAATCCACCCGCGCCGAGGCTTCCGGCGCCGCCCCGGCCAGCGTGCTGACCCGCGGCGATCTGACGCTGGACGAGACCAAGCATCAATGCCTCTGGCGGAGCAAGGATATCCAGCTGACCGTGACGGAATTCCTGTTGGTGAAGGCGCTGGCCCAGCGCCCGGGCATGGTGAAGTCCCGCGACCAGCTGATCGACGCCGCCTATGGCGAGAACGTGTATGTGGACGACCGCACCATCGACAGCCACGTGAAGCGCCTGCGCAAGAAATTCCGTAATGTGGATGGCGAGTTCGACCAGATCGAGACGCTTTACGGCATCGGCTACCGGTACAAGGACGCCTAAACTGGCCCAGAAACCACGCATGTCGCGCCTGTTGCGCGACATTCTCCTGGTGAATCTGCTGCCGTTGGCGCTGATTTTCGCCGCTTTACTTTATCTGGACCAATACCAGCAGGGCTTGCTAACCGCCGAGGTTTCGGCGTTGCGGGAGCAAGCGCGGATTTACGCCGGCGCCTTGGCCGAGACCGCTGTGCAGGACAATAACGGCCAGCAGACGATCAATCCCGACCTGGCGCAGCCTCTCTTGTACTCGCTGACAGAGCCGACCCCCAGCGCGCAGGCGTTGATCTA
>JAGXAE010000031.1 GCA_018971725.1 Pseudomonadota bacterium
TGCCAAAACTACTCAACCAACAGCCCGCGTGATACACAAGGCAGGCCCGGAACAGGCCAAAGAAGCAACAAATCCCGCACCCGCCCAAACGACGCAAAAAAGAAAAACTCACCTACATAGATGAGTTTTGCAGCGGCCTGTTAGAGGCTTTTCAAACCGTTTCCTGTTCCGGCGCAATGCCTGAGTTCAGCACACGCCCATCATCAAACGGTGCCAAATAATCCACGATGATCTGACGGTAGCGGCCTGTACCTTTATACTCCGCGATTTCAGGATGCAGATCGCGCAGCACCCGATGCATCCTGATGGCCCATTTTCTCACGCGCGCCAACTCCTCGAGCCGGATAAGATAACCACGTATGCCGAAGAGGATTGCATTTGATCTTGGCAGACGCGTTAATGTTTGCAGCTCAACGCGCAAGCACATACGGTGGCCGACATTCTCAGGCGTGATCGTGGCGCGCTCCGGCCCCCAAACGGGGTAATTTTCCGGCGAAGTATCAAGGCGCGGGTTGGCGGTAAGCGTCCAGTTGAGCCGCCGCACTGGCTTGCCATGCTGAAGCCGAAGCAGGAAGGCCAAAGCGCGATCGAACACGCCCAATTCATGCGCCACCGGCACCGGGCCATGCCATTCGTGGAAGGACATGCCAATATCGAAATTGAGCGACCAGTCCGCCTGCGAAGTGACCATGCCGCCATCCATGAAGAGGTTATGATCCCGCTGGTCTTGTAACGAGAAATCGCCCTGCACCTGACGTGTGATATATTCAAAAGGCGGATAAGGCAGCGTGTCCACTTTGCCAAATGTAAAATGCTGATCGATATTCAGTGGCCTGTTCACCCAATGCCATTCATCGCCGCTCTTGGTCAGAGAGAAATGCTGAGGATAATCCTGCGCCAGACTTTCCATCAGCAGCTCCAGCGTGTCCCATTCCGCTTCCATCATATGCGGCAAAACCTGGCAACGCAGGGGATCTTCCTGTAGAACCAAGGCACGGTCGGCCATGTCGCCCACATAATGCTCGTCGAGATCAAACACAGCGTCAAACGCCTGGGTTGGGCCACCGCGCACATGCGGTTCGATGTTCACGGAATACATGTAAACATCTTCCGGGAAGGGGAATGGAAAACGCAAAATCGCCTCACCGGAATTGGCGAAGCTATAATCGCCGCGAAAGCTCTCGGCAGGCTTAAGGTTAAGGTTCATGGCTCAAAAATCCAACACGAGTTCGGGTGTCACGGCTCGGGAAACGCAAATCATCATGAATTTTCCAGAGGCTTTTTCGGCATCAGACAAATAATGGTCGTGATGTTCCGGCGTACCACTCAGCACTCCCATCCGGCATTCACCACAGGCGCCGCCGCGGCATAGGCAGGATGGAGTCAGACCCGCTGCTTCCAACGCATCCAGCAGCGACTCCTCCGGACCTACATCCACCGCGATACCAGAGCGCTCCAGCCGCACAGAAAAAGGCTTGCCTCCGGTTGCACCACCAAAGCTCTCCAGATGTATTTTCGCCATCGGCCAGCCCAGCGATTTTGCAGCGGTGACCGCGATGTTCATGAAACTGTCCGGCCCACACACGGAAAGATGCGTATCCAGTTTCTGTTTGGCCATCAGTTCGTGCAGGTTGAATGCATCGCGGCTTGTGTGAAGCACGGCATTGGCGCCCGGTGGCAAAAGGGCTTGGAAAGCGTCCGCTTCTTCCGGCTTGCAGCAATGGTGCAGTTCATAAGCCAGGCCAGGAATTTGCAGATAAGCCAGGAATGGCGTGATACCGATACCAGCTGACAGCAGCAAATGACGCTTGGCGCTGCGCGGCGGATTAAAAAAGTTTTGCGGCGCCTCCACCTCCAGCACGTCTCCCAAACTGGCGTGGTCATGCAGCCAGGCAGAACCGCCGCGCGAATGTCCTACCCGGCGCACGATAATTCTGTACGCCCCGTTGGGTGCAGCGGTGAGCGAATAAGCATTTTTCCACACGCGCGCAGGACCTGGGATTTGTAGAACCAGATGTGAACCGGGCCCCGCCCAGGGCAGTTCCGCGCCAGCAAGGGTAAACCGCTTCAACCCAGGCGACAAAATCTCGATGGCGGCAATGGCCAGCTTCATGTGGTAAATTCCTCCGGTGCCGGAATTTCGCCAGGCACTTCCGCATCCACCCTTACCCCCATGAAGGCCGCCAGCCGGCGCGAAAAATGATCGCGCACAAACAGGCTGGCCTTACAAGCGGGGCAAGGGACGACGTTCACCGCCACATCCTCAATCATCGTGCGGCAATGGGTGCAATAAACGCGCCTGAGCTTAGGCCCGGCCTGATACGTAAATATCTCGCCCCGCCCCAGCCCCGCGGCGACGGCGATGTTGGCGGCGTCCCAAATGAAGGCTTCGGAACCTATAGCGTAAAGCCGCAAGCCGATGGCGGCCCGCCCCAACCTGCTTTCCAACTGCGCCAACAGTTCCGTGGGTGAGCGGAATGGATGCAGATGTTCCGCCGCGGGCGCCGGAATGCCAGGGCCAGCATGAGCAACGGTCCAGAGTTCTACTTCGGTCAGGGCGTCATCCAGTTCGGACGGTATCGCGGCAAGGCTGGTGACGACAAGATGCATAGTGCCTGTAGGGTCAAGCTTGAAAGGCACGTAGGGCGGGCGGCTTTTGCTCATCAACCCACCGCCATACGCTTGGCCTTTTTCGGGTCATCGAAGGGCAGCATATGGGCAATGGCCGGTACGCCACCAACAAGAAGCTTGGTGCCGTGCACGGCCACCGGCACATCCAGCCGCGCGATAGCCATGGACTTACCGGTGAGCGTGGAGATCATTGGGCAAGTGACGACACCGACTTTCTTGCTTTCTACCTCGACGATATCGCCCGGGGCGGCGGCTTGATCGCCTTCCAGAAGCAACCCAAAGATCTTGAAGCGCTCTTTGCCCTTCAAGCGATAATGCTCCTCAGCGCCGCGAAAGCCGGTCTTGCCGGGGCTCACGGTAAAGTCCAGCCCAAGTTCCCAAAGCGTATCCCCGGGGGCTTCGCCCTCGAACGGATACATCTCAGAATTGTCGTAGGGATAGAAAAGCAAATAGCTTTCCGTGCGCAACAGGTCGAGCGCTGTGAAGGCACATGGCGTGATGCCCATTTCCTTGCCTTCCTCCAGGATGGTGTCCCAGATCAGCCCAGCGTCCTCGGCCTTGCAAAAAATTTCATAACCGCGCTCGCCGGTATAGCCGGTGCGGGAAATCATCACCGGCTTGCCGAACAAGGTGGCGCCGAAATGGTGGAAATATTTCAAATCCCGAATGCCCGGCACGTGTTTGGCTAAGTATTCAACCGCCAGCGGCCCTTGCAGAGAAAGGTCGAGCAGATCGTCATCGAACAGCATGGTGACGTTGCGGCCGTAACAGGCCTGGGCCAGAGCCTGATGCGCCGCCCCGGAGCCGTGTACCACGAACCAGCTATTAGGCCCGGTGCGGTAGAGAATGCCGTCGTCGATAAACTTTCCACCCTCATTCAAGAAACACGCGTAAGCGGATTTGCCAGGCGTGATTTTCGACACGTCCCGGGTGGTAAGATAGTCCAGAACGCCGGAAGCGTGCGGGCCATGCAGATGCACTTTCTTCAGCCCCGACACATCCATCAACCCGGCCTTGGTGCGAATGGTGACATGGTCCTCTTGCACGTCATGCGCATAGCTCCAGGCCGTGGGCATGCCGTTCCAGTCTTCGAGCTTGGAGCCGAGGGCGCTGTGGCGAGAGGCGAGAACGGCGTGGCGCCAGGAACGTGTCATGCGTAACCCTTTTTGCTTTAAGAAGATTATCCAAAATCATACGCGGCAAGGCCGGTACGCGGCGTTTTTGGACACGCCACGCCGCCGCATATCAGCGGGGTATTTTCCAAGTTCAAAAAATTCCTTTTGGGAATAGATGGTAATTTAAAGGAAACTAGCCTGTCAACGCAAAGTTCTCCATTTTGTCCGTTGGTACGCAAATGGCCGCACCCGTCGCAAAAAAATTTATGCGCGAACCCTGGTCTTCTCCGGGTCGTAATGCGGAAAGCCAACAACTTTGGCTTTCAGTCGCCGTTGCTGGCCATCCAATTTTCCGATCTCAAGCATCGTCTCAAGCGTCGCGTAATATGTATCCACTCGGGCCAGAGCAATGGATTGATGCAGGATGGGCGAACGCACCGCGCTGGTGACCACACCTATTTGCGCGCGCCCACTATGCACACAATCACCATGGTGAATTGGCTCATTGCCCTCGATTAATAGACCGACAAGCTTGCGCATGGGATTGGCGGCGCGGCGGCGCAGCGCGTCCCGGCCGATAAAGTTCTCGTCGCGATCAACAACAGCAAAGCCAATTCCAGCTTCAAAGGGGTCGGTTTCGTCGGAAAATTCATGGCCGGCCAGAATCAGCCCTGCCTCAATTCGCAGCATGTCCAGCGCTTCCAGCCCCATGGGCTGTGCGCCTGCATCCGCAAGCCTGTTCCACAATTCCACGGCGTTGCTGGGATGCACCCATATTTCAAAGCCAAGCTCACCGGTATAGCCGGTGCGGGAGATAACGAGCGGAATTCCCTGCGGTCCGTCTAGCCTGCCAATGGTAAAGCGGAACCATTTGAGTTCAGCGATGGAAGGCTGTGTGGGCGGCGTGAAGATCAACGGCGCCAGGATTTCGCGCGAGCGTGGCCCTTGCAGCGACAAATTATGCAACTGGTCGGTGGAAGAGCGTATGAACACGCGCATTCCGCGAGCGGCAGCCAATTCGCGCAGCCAAACACCGGAATAATCTGAACCACATACGAAACGGAAATTATTGGCGCCGAAACGCATCACCGTACCGTCGTCGATCATGCCGCCGTTTTCATAGCACAATGCCGTATAGACAACCTGGCCGATGGCGAGTTTGCGGATATTTCGGGTCATCGCCAAGGCCAGCAGGGCTTCCGCATCGGGGCCAGTAATTTCAAATTTTCGCAGCATTGAAAGATCAATCATCGCCGCTGCCTCGCGGCAGGCGAAATACTCGGCCACCGCCCCGCCATCGGTAAAGCAGGATGGCAGCCAGAACCCGCCATTCTCGATGAAGTTACGGGTAAGTTTTGAAGTGGCCGCGTGAAAGCCGCTTTCCCGGCTCAGCCTCGGCTCGGCGTCTGGCGTCATGCGTTGCGCGATCCCTTTTGAGAAATTTTCCGACTTATCATAAATGCGGATCAAAATATCGGTCGGATTATAGGCGTTGGTGGTGAATACATCATCCGCGCAAGAGGAACTGGCGCAGATGAGATCCCGCATAGCGCGCAGCAAGACGTAGTCGCCAGGACGGGACCAGGCTTCGTCGGCAATGATCATACCATCAGCGGCAACCTGGGTGTTGAAGAAAAAATTAATCGCCGGCCAGCCGGCGCGCGGTGCAATGCCGAATGGCGCAAGTACCTGGTTGAAATTATCAGAACAATTCGGATGTCCGGGATAACCCGCATCCTCGTAGGATTTGGCGGAACAGGCGAGACCGAATGTGTCGTGCCGCCCGCAGGTATCGCGAATAACTTCCACCAGCGGGAGCATCCGGTCATCAAAAAATTTCGCGTAGAGGCCGGGGCCAGGATAAATCCGGCCGCCCAGGGTACGAGTGGTTGTGGAATCCAGCCCATGTTCCGGCGCGCCTGCATCGAAGGCAAGGTAATCTGAACATTGCTGGCCATCGAGATCAATAATCTGGATATAGTCGCCCGCCTCAACCTTGTAGGATTCAGCCGTGGCGGCGCGCACCAGAATCTCAGCCTTCACCTTGGCCAATGGTGCGGGGGAAGCCCCTTTCGTCCTTCGCAGATTAACCCTCAGATCCGTCGGCGGCACCTGCTCATGCGGCTGCATCGGTTGCCCAGGGGCAGAAATGGAAACAGCGCAATCCTGCACCGCCATCATGCGAAACGATGCGCCAGGCAAAGACGTTTCGTCGAGGACACGCTGGAGCGGCTCACCCGAGATTTGCAGATCGCAAGGCTGGGCGCCTTGCTCATCAACCACCTCCAATTCGTCACCCTGCCATAGCTCAACAGCCAAGGACGCGCCGCCACGCACGTAAATCATTTCGGCTATTCCATTGGTTTTTTTTAATTCATCCACGATCTTTACCGTATGCCTTGGAGTCAACTTCGATCATCGCGATCTCTACGCAAAACAAAATAGCCATATTAAGCGCAAACAAACAGGCCAATATACATATGTTAGCCTGTTTGTTTGCAGCTACGCGGCTTACAAGTGGAAAAACCAGTTGGAAAGCAGCACGACGCCAACGCCGCCGGCCAAGGCTAGATAAGGCAGGAAGCCCGCACGTTTTGTTGTCGTGTCGCCGGCCCCACCCACATGTAAGTCCTCAAGCATCTGAGCAGGAAATTTTCCTTTATCTTGGATGAAGTGGCGGAAGCAGAACACCGGAATGATAAGCGCCGCAAAGCTGAAGCCCGCCCACAGCGCATCAGGGTTCCAGGTTTTAGCACCCGCGCCAAGAAACATTGCATTCACGAAAGCGAACAAGCCGCCGAGCCCCAACAGCCAGTTGGGCGCACGATAAGGGCGCTTTGTGGAGCCGGAATCCATGCGATGAATCCAGCCTGCATTGAGATTTAAGAAATTGAAGATAATGTAACCAACATTTGAAACGGCAAGCACAAAGAAGAAGCTTGTCGCATCCGTGGAGGCAACGGCAAGCAATAGCAGATTGGCCACCAAATCCGTCCACATCGCGCGTGTTGGCGCGCCGTGGCTGTTCACGAAGGTAAGGTAGCGCGGCAGCCAGCCGTCTACAGAGCCTTGATAGAGAGTGCGCGAAGAGCCAGCCATGGCCGTCATGATTGAAAGGATAAGCGCCAGGATCATCAGCATGACCATGATCGAGCGGATAATGGGGCCGCCGCCAACCATATTCGCCATCGCCGCCGCCACGCCGGAGCCATCCGCGATCTTCGGGTCGAGCATACCCACCAGCCCTAACGCCCCCTGAAAAGTAAATGGCACTAGAATAAAGAGCGCCAGGCAGAGCAAGCCGGAATAGAAAATCGCCTTGAATGTGTCCGTCGATGGATTGCGGAATTCAGACGTATAGCAAACGGCCGTCTCGAACCCGTAGGTAGACCAAGCGGCGATGAACATGGCGCCCAGCACCATCGTCCAGTTGGATAGAGTCCACGTACCCAGTTGCGGCGCGCCATAGGAAGCCAGCGGCACCAGCGGCGTGTAGCTGGAAGCATGCACGGAGCCGTTCAGCAATGGCACAACCCCCACGATGGCCATGGGAATGATCACCAGCAGACCAATATATTTCTGTACATTGGCCGTGCCGAGAATACCACGGTGCTGAATGGCGAACGTGACCAGCATGATGATCGCGCCGATGAAGAATGTGGCATTAAGCGAGAAGCCAACCGGGCCCAGAGTGTGGCTGAAAAGCGTCCAGTTCCTTAAGGCGGGCGTGAGCGCCGCGATGGCGGCATTAACCTGCGCTTGCTGCCCACCGGTGATGGATGCTCCATGCGCCGCGATCCAAGCCATAACTTCAGGCGAGTTGGCAGCGGGAATAGGGGCAACAGCATTGAGAATATATGCGGCGGCGATGGTGCAACCCAGGGAGAGCACCGGAGACCAGGCAAACCAGTTGCACCACACGGAAAGCGGCGCGATAAACTTGCTGTAACGCACCCAGGCTGCCGCTCCATAAACGGATGCACCGCCTGATTTATTTGGAAACAACCCAGCGATTTCGGCATAGGTGAACGATTGGACGAAACCCATAAACATCGAGGCCGCCCAGACCAAAAAAGCCAAATTGCCCACCATGGCGGAGATTCCGCCAATGGAAAACAGTACCAGCGCCGGAACACCACTGGCGACCCAAAATGCGCCACGCCAGTCTATGGCTCTTCGAAGAGAGCCGGATTCAGTTAGATCACGCCCAACGGAAAAGCCAACATCACTCACAGGAGCCTCTCTCTTTTTCAGGTTTTATAGTGAAACTCGAGTGACGTTTACTTAAAAGCAAATTTTATGCAAGAAAATAAACTTTATTTTTAGCTTTTGTACAGGCGAAAACAATGCCATTCGCCTTTAGCAGCGCGACGAACAGATTTGTTTTCATCGAATGCCCCTAATACGGGCGACTATTGGCTATTTTGCAGTCAAAATCGCTCTCCCACATTTGCTTTATGTGAGCCATTAGCGAGCGAGAGCCGAGTTTGATCATTTGGTCCGTCGCCAACAGCGAGGAGATAAGTGGCGCAAGCCGGAGGTGAAACACGACAATGCGCCACTGCCATTATTTCCTATAGATTATGTCGGCTTACTTGGCTTTTGCCAGAATTTCATTGACTCCGTGGCGAACACATCCATCGCCTTGTCGATAAATGATCGAAGCAGCCCGAAGGTCCTTCAGACCTTGATATAATCCGCCCGGCTGATGTCAGCGATCAGACCGATCTGGGTTGACTTCCATCCCAGCCATTTCCGTGTAAGCGCGCTTGATGCCGCGTCATCCATGCCGACAAACATCGCCATCATGTCAAAATGGTCTTTGGCTTGCTCCGGCGAAATGGACGTCACCGGCAACCTCAAATGCCGGCCGACAATCTCGGCGATGTCGCGCATCGTGACGCCTTCATCCCCACGGCGTGATAGCTGGCGCCCAAGGGAATTACACCAGGGTTACAGAGCGTGCTGGACATGATGTTCTATGACTAGCGCGTTCGCGCAGCTCAGCCCAATTAGGAGAGCGCCGCGAGATATGTGGTGGCATTGTTCCGTACGGATGTGGCGCGCGCCGGCGCGGCACGCGATGTTCAATTGCTTGCGGATCAGCTACTCGCGACGAGTCCAGAATTCGCGGCAATATTTGGCGCGACAATGATGCGCAAGGCCCGTTCATCGTATAGGTTCTGCAGGGTCCTGTGGTCCAACCTAAGGGGGTCACTCCCGAGCGGCGCAGTTACGCCGAATAATCGCCGCAGCATCAACACCCTCCGGCAGCGTGCCAAGAGCGTATCCCCCGGCGCGCGCCAGGCGCGTTGCACAATAAGCGGTGGCGACCTCCCGCGGTGCATGGCGCAGCAGCAGGCTCGCGGCCAGCGCCAAGGCATGTTGTTCCGCCAGATGACGGGCGTTACGATCTTCCGGCGCCGGCAGGTCTGTTGCCAGCCACGCATCCAGCGCCGCATCCGCGCCTTTGGCCAAGTTGATCTCGGCACGAAGTAATTCGGCGCTTTCCGGCATGCGGGTCAACGCCCGTATCATGTCCAGGCAGATAACATTGCTTGAACCCTCCCACAGCCCGTTAAGCGGCGCATCACGGTACAGGCGGGCAATGTCATATTCTTCGACGAAGCCATTGCCACCATGACATTCCAGCGCCTCGGCAATCACCAAAGGTGTGCGCTTGCAGATCCAGTATTTAGCAATTGGCACAAGCAGACGGCTCAAAATCCGCTCTCCCTCGTCATACGGGCTGGCATCCAGCGCCGCCGCCGCACGCATTGCCAGCCAGGTGGCCGCTTCAACTTCAAGAGCCATATCCGCCAGCACATGGGCCATGGCGGGCTGCTCCACCAGCAAATGCCCGAAAGCCGCGCGATGACTGGCATGGTGCAGGGCGAGGCGCAACGCCTGACGCATTTGCCCGGCGCTGCCCAGGGCGCATTCCAGCCGGGTAAGATGGGTCATTTCCAGAATGCTAGCGATACCACGCCCTTCCTCGCCAACAATTTGTGCCTCCAAACCCCGGAACTCGACCTCCGATGAGGCATTGGAACGGTTGCCGCATTTCTCCTTAAGACGTTGCAAGAGCAGATGATTGCGGCCGCCATCATCCCGCCATCCCTGGGCTAAAAAACAAGTCGGCCCTGCCGGCGTGCGCGCGAGGGTAAGGAACAAGTCCGCCACGGGAACCGAAAAGAACCATTTATGCCCAGTCAGCGCGTAACGGCCGCCCCCAAGCGGCACGGCCTCGGTCGTGATCTGCCGCAGGTCGGAGCCACCCTGCTTTTCGGTCATGGCCATGGCCATGGTGAGCGCGGCTTTATGTGCGGGCGGCACGGGGCGCGGATCGTAAAGAGGTGAAAGAATTTTGGCCTGGAAACACGCCAGCAGCTCCGGTGCGTGGCGCAATGCGGCCAAGGACGCGAAGGTCATCGCCCCGGGGCAGCCCACCCCGGCCTCGCCCTGCGCCCATAGATAAGAAAGAGCGGCCCGCACCACCTGTGCGCCGGGACGCGTCTCGGTCCAACCGAAGGAATGTACCTCGTCAGCGCGCAGCATGCCGAGCAACTCATGCCAGCCCGGATGAAATTCGACCTCGTCGATGCGGCGCCCGTAGCGGTCATGTGTGCGCAGCTCAGGCGTGAAGCGATTGGCTAACCGCGCCAAGGTTTGCACATGTGCCGAGCCAATGCGGGCGCCGCACGCTTCAAGGCGCGCCCGCGCCCAGGCACCACCAAAAACCGTCACCGCATCGCGCAAAGGCGCGTCTGTGTCCCAGGCGTTGAAGTCCAGGAGCGGAGGCGGCTGATTGAAAACTTCGTGCGTGGTATAACCTGACACGTTGTTCTCCCAGGTTCTTCTAGGTCAACCATATACACCGCCCAACAGCTCACGTCATGATAATATCGTACATGTCTCCGACGCCGCCCTTACCAACTCACCAATTTAGTCTTAGATGTAATGCCGGCGTGGTGCGTTCGGCCTTATGTAGCCACGCCAACATTATCCTACAAACGACGCAAAACGCACAGGCCTCCGCAATTGCGAACTTACTGCGGGCCAACAGGACAACGCGCCAACCGCTCACGGCTTATCGGTCAACGTTAAACCATGCTTAAGCGCATATTTAACAAGCGCTGGAAGTGACGGCGCCTGCAATTTCTCCTGTATCCTAGTCTTGTGTGTGCTTACCGTTTTTTGGCTTAGACACAAACTTTGCGCTATTTCATTCACGCGTTTGCCTGCGAGGAGCAAGCGAAAAACTTGATCCTCACGCTTCGTGAGTGTTGTGTGTGGAGGCTGTACACTTGAATTTTTCAAGATATCTTTCATGTACACGGAAACTGCAGAGCATAGAAAAAAGTCCCCACGTGATGCATGGCGAATACCATCAAGCAATTCCGCCGATGGACTCGTTTTTGTAATATATCCGGAAGCACCGGCCCGTATTGATTCCAAAACATAGGGCTTTTCATCGTACATTGACAAAACGATGATCGGAAGATTCGACCGAATTTGCACCGCCTTTGAGATCAACTCACTACCGCTCAATCGCGGCATCGAAAGATCTACAACCAAAACATTACAATCCAGATTTTTCAAGAAAGCAATCGTTTCAAATCCGTCCTTGGCCTCCCAGGCCACTTTCATGTCCGCTTGAATTGCTATAATCTGCTTCAAACCATCACGGAAAACCTCATGATCATCTGCTAGCGCAACTGAAATCATCGCTCAATTCGCGCGTCTTGAGAAACGGCGCTTAGGAATGCGCAGTGTAAGATGCGTGCCCTCACCGGCTTTACTAAGCAAGTTCAACCGTCCCCCAAGGAGTCTCGCGCGCTCCTCCATTCCAAGAATACCCAGCCCAGACCGCAATTCCGCGGCCTCGGCCAAATTCATGCCGCGCCCATCATCATCAACTTCAAGCAAAAGATCTTTCCGTGTTTCATAAATCCTGACAAGCACGGTTTTGGCATCGGCGTGTCGTCTTACATTTGTTAAGGCTTCCTGGAAGACACGGAAAAATGTAAACTTTGTATCCTGGTCAAATGCGCTCTCGTCAACGCCAAACTCAAGTTGAACATTAACGGCGTGGGAGCCGCACTCAATTGTCGTTACAACAACATGCTGGATTGCGGCGCGCAGACCAAGATCGATCAGCACCGCCGGCCTGAGTTCGAGCGCGATCCTTCGCATCTGCTGCATTGTCGAGTCCGTGATTTCACGGAGTCGCTGAATTTTATCTAAAAGAACCGGCTGCTCCAAAGGAAGGCTTGTTTCAAGCCAATCCAACCCTAAACGTAGGGCCGAAAGATTCTGACTAAGATCATCGTGGAGCTCTCTGGAAATACGCGCGCGCTCTCCATCCTGAACAGATTGAAGATGTATCCACAATTTATTCGACCGTTCACGCTGTTTTATCAACTGCGTCTGGATGGCTTTATAGCGCGTTACATCCCGAGAGATTCCCGTGGTGCCAATGATTACACCGTCATAATCCCGCACTGGAGCCTTTATGGTTTCAAACGTGGCCATCTTGCCAACGCGACGCATCCGCTGTTCCTCAAAAAGCCATTGTCGCCCAGATGACAGAACACGCTGATCAGTCCGCATATATTGCGCGGCAACTTCAGCCGGCCAAACATCCGCAGCCGTATGGCCAAGAATCTTGTCTTCAGACAGGCCACAAGCCGTCACATAAGTATTGTTCACCGCAAGATATCGCCCAGACGCATCCTTAAGCCACGCTTGATCCGGAATATTATTCAGGATCGTCTGAAATTGAATCTGACTTATGTGAACGGCTCGAGAAAGTTTCGAAGTTGCGCCTTGGCTGAGGGACGATTTTTTATCAGGACGGATACTGCGGGAACACATTTTGTTACACCCTCGACAACACGCAAATATGCCAAACAAAAAACCGCCTCTTTTGATAAGATCTTACCTCGGCTTGCAACTGCCTTCCTATCATATCCGGCATTTTCTGGTTCCAAAAAAACCTCTCTGCGATGACACTTTATTTATCTAGGCCATAGACTATGTATCAAGACATATCGTGGCCTAGCCTTCTTGGGTTGATTAAGTTATCGCGTTACTGCAAATCAAACCCGAGCGCCTTGCCAATGTCAACTGAAAACTGGATCCCAAAGACGAATGCGTTAGGCAGATTGGCCGACGGATAGGTCGATCCGGCAAGACCATCAGGGTGAATCACGTATTGAATATTCGGCACAATAGAAGCCCATTTATTGATTTGAATATTGTAGTTTATCTCAGCCATGATCAAGTTTTGATGTGGGTGCTGTACGCCGCCAGTTGCAAGCCTCGCGTCATAGAGAGAATTAATATAGCTACTCCCATAATGGATTAGCCCGAGACCAACATTGAAATTATCTTGTGGCCGCGACGCAAACGGACCATTGTCAACAAATCCAACTTCGCCGCCATAGCGTGCAGTCTGCTTATCCCCTGAGGCTCCAAACAAAGCCGCGGCAAACGCATAGGCATTACGCTCCGGTGCTGAGGTATCCTGATAGATCATTTGCTGCGCCTGCGCATAAACAGCCACCCGGCCATATTCAGGTGCCGGCGACGTGCTATTAAGAAGATAAGATTGGCCTTGCGCGTCATAAATTGGGTTTGTGTAATGAGTACGATCGAAAATTACGCCAATGTCGTATCGATTTTCGGCTGTACCCCCATTTGGATGCCATGCGTAACCAAGCTCAATTGGAACCACGAAACCATTTGATTTACTGATGTTCCAATCGAATCCATGAGAAGTTTGTGGATTAAGGGTTGGATTCGACTGATAGATTCCAAATTTTAAGTAGTAGCGCGGCAAAGGATTGATCTGCGCATTCGCGCCCCATACAGCCAACGGATAAAATGACGTTGCCGTGTCTTTCCCCATAGCATATGGGCGCCCGCATAGAGCGTTGGATTGGAAATTAAAGTACAAAGGCGACTGCAGGAAAGAGTTTGCAAGCTCTGTCCGGCCCAGAGAAAATTTCAGCTTATTATTGAATAAACTCTGATTATACGTGAATAATGTTAGTTGATATGTCTGGCCATCACCATATATTTCCTGCACCGGTACACTGCTATTAATCGTGTCTCCTGCAAGATTTCGACCGTTTCTGGCGGTGAATAGGACGTTTAGAGAGCCACCTTGAATCCCCGCGATACGACCAAGGTCAGCCGTTGCGCCAATATTGAGTTCTCCGGCAAAATCTGAACCTTGCCTCTGCCCGCCAGTTGGATTTGCAGCAAACTCTCCCAAATATCTACTATTAAAATAGATTCCATCATTGGCGAGTTGAGTCGCGATGGACTGAACTGGAGGCAAAACCTGCTGGTTATTATGGCTTTGAACAGTCTGTGCGAAGGCCGGGGCCTGAAAGCCAAGTTGCGCCCCCACGGCAAAAATCGGTATCGTCCAAAACTTCCATGATTTAGGCACAGCAACACGGTTATAGAATACGTACGACATGACGTTCCCTATCTTTCATTTCTTCTAATATTTTGAAAATCTGCAACCAGCAGTTTTTAGTGCGGCGCACTCAGCTTGGCGGTAAGATACGCATAGACAGGGCCAAAAGCATTCATCAGTACAACAGCTACAAAAGCAGCGAACGGATTATGTGGGGTGGGTCCAAAGCCTCCAAAAAACGTTGCGAAATAAGAGGCAAACCCAAAGAACATTCCAGGAATGAATGTTAGCCCCAATGACGGTACCCGCGCCAACAGCATTTGCGCACCGTTGCCTACGAACAGAATCATACACTCCGCGATCAGGAATTCATGTCCCGTGAAGTAGTGGGAGGCATATGTCGTCACCAAGACAATGATCAGCGCGGTCAATGATCCAATGGGCATCACCGGCCAAATTTTACGTAAGACGGCCGGCGTTGGACCTCCCGCTGCGAATGTTCCCGCCCAGCCAATAAAGATTGCCCATGGTGGCAAATTAAACGGCGGCATAGAAATAAAAATTGTTGTTACCGCGAGTAATGACGCAACAATTTCTACGGGAGGCTTATACAGGCCTTGTTTTGATTTAACTCCAGTTTCGCTGCTCATAATGATTTCCTTTATCGATGAATCTCGCATTTGTGCTCGGTTGTTACGGTAACGCGCCCATTTTTGATTACCCACAATCTCGGCGGTATATCGAGCAGGGCATCATCAACATCGAACGTATCGAGGATTACAATGTCAGCCCGGCAACCCACGGCAATGCCATATCCATCAGAGACACCCATTGCGCGCGCCGCGCCGTAGGTACCCATATCCAGCACGAATTTTTGATGTTCAGGCGTACCAAACTGAATCACATGGGCCAAGAAATTGCCGATCAGCAGAGGATCCGCTTTACCAAAAGGCGTAAATGCATTTCTGATATTGTTCGACGAATACGTAACGTTTACACCCGCATCGCGGAGACGCCTTACCGGCGTTAGGCACCGCCTATGGTTGCAAGTATCGTGACGCCCACCGAGATATAGGTCCGTGGCGGGCAAGGTCACGATATGGATATCCGCCTTATGCAGAGCTTCAAGAATTGGCTCAGACTCTGCCGGATTGAGGGATGCCAGGCTTGTGACGTGACCTAAGGAAACCCTGCCTTGGTAGCCAGCTTTGATTGTTTCTTTGGCTATAAAATCAGCGGTTGCAAAGCGGGCATCGCTCGCGTCGTCTGCAAAGTCCGCGTGCATGTCAACCGGAACGCCATATTTCTGCGCCAAGGAAAACACAAAATTTATGTGCTGTTCGGTATCTTCACGTGACAACTCATTATACGGGCATCCACCAACAACATCGGCGCCGATACGCATCGCCTCTTCCATCAATTCGACGGTACCGGGTGATTTTAAGATGCCTTCCTGCGGAAAAGCCACGATCTGGAGATCGAGTAGATTGCGGTACTCTTCACGAAGAGTCAGTGCCGTTTCAACACCAATCAGCCCTTGAATAATGTCAACGTCTGGATGAACGCGTATAGCCGTCGTGCCGGCTCGCAAAGCCATATCCAGAACTTGGCGGGACCTGGCGAGAACATCTTCACGATCCTGCCGCGCCTTGAGGACGCCTGTGATGCGAATTGCCTCTTCAAGCGTGCCGCTGCGAGCAGGCATCCGCCTATGCAGCAGAGCTTTTTCCAGATGGAGATGCGGTTCCAGGAAGCCGGGCAGCGCAGCCCGCCCACCGGCATCGATTACCGACCCAGCTTCAGCCGTAATGTTCGACTCAATCCCGACAATTTTGCCTGCTTCAATCCCAACATCAACGGGATCAGGTTTCGATGAAATTCGGACGTTTTTGATTAGAATATCCATTGTTATCTCCCGTTTTTTGCAGGCTAAAATCCTAGGGCAATGCCCTCGCCTCGCGGGTCGGCTCCACCTTCTAAAAAGGAATTCTCAGAGTTGCTAAGACGGATTGCTTGTGCGGTACCCATTCTTGGATGCGGCCAGGCCACACCCGTCGCCGGTCGCCCTTCGGATGACACCGCATCCAAAGTTGAATCGCCCGCGCGCGTTTCAATCAAAAGCTGATCCGCGGCATCTCCCCAGGAACGGCCGTAGAGGACTCTAGGTGCTTCGATCGCTTGTTGTACATCAAGATTAAAATCGACAACACGGCTTACCACCGACACGTTGGTCTGTGCCTGAACGTCACCACCTTGGGTGCCATGAACCATGTAAGGCCTGCCATCACGGAACAGCATCCCAGCCATCAAGGTTGTTGCTGACTTCTTGCCTGGCGCCAATACGTTTGGGTGAGACGGGTCGAGTGAAAACCCCGCGCCACGATTTTGAAGCAGTACACCCGTTTCTGGATCGAGTACGGCAGCGCCAAAATCATAGTAAAGGCTTTGCACCAGCCCAACCGCGTTACCTTCGACATCCGCCGTTGCGATAAAGACTGTATCTTTACCTAACCGATTCTTTTTCGGTGGTGCTTCAGGGGTTACAATTTCGCCCTTTACCGCCATTTCGGCTTCGTGCGGATCAAGAAGGTTATTAATTGGAATATCAAGAAACTTCGGGTCTGTGAGCCACCGGTCCCGCCGCTTCAAAGCCCACCGGATGGCTTTTAACAGGAGGTTATAATATTCGGGTGAGTCGTATTCATACTCTGAAATATTTGTATGCTGCAAATAGTTCAGCATCATCAGGCCAGCAATTCCCTGCGACGGAGGCGGTAATTGAAAGGCTTCATAGTTCCTGTATTTCACAGAAATAGGGTTGACCCATTCGGCCTGATATTCCACAAAATCTTCCAGGCTAAGCATACCGCCACGGCTTTGCAGGTAATTCGTGATATCCCGCGCGGTATTATCATAGAAGTAACGGCATCCATTCGCGGCAATATCCGTCAGCGTATTGGCCAATGCATGCTGAAACAGCCTGGCGCCCTGCTTAGGCTCTACACCGCCATTCAAAAATATCGCGCTTGCGCCAGGGTCCTCCTCAAGAGCCGTTTTGCTGTCACGAATCCACCCTGCAATCCCCGCGGTTACAGGGGTTCCCTCGCGCGCATAGTCAATCGCAGGTTCAAGGAGGCGCGTAAACGGCAAAGACCCAAAGCGGCTATGGGCCAACCGCCAACTATCCACCGCCCCCGGAACGGTAAGCGAAGACTTTGCGCCCCGCTCTGGAATACCTTGGCTTCGATCGAAGCGCTCCGGGCTAATATTCCGTCCCGCCGGGCCACTGCCATCAATGCCATGGAGGGTGTTCGACTTCGCATTATATATGAGCCAAAAAGCATCCCCTCCGATGCCGGTCATATGCGGAAGCACGGTCCCAAGTGTCGCAGCCGCGGTAATTGCAGCATCTATTGCATTACCGCCATCGCGCAACACGTTTAAAGCGGCACCGGACCCCAAATAATGGGGGGTCGCAACCATTCCACGGTCCCCATAGGCTACAGGTCTGGTAAGCAACATCGTTTTTCCTTGGCGGTTGAATTTGAATTTTTCTAAAATGTATATCAACTCGTTCCAAGCAGTGAATTCCGAAAGAGGGGTCAGAATATTCCTATATTTGGATAAGTGGTATCATTGATTTTTGAAATCGACCTCAAACGCTCGCCCAGGTTGCGCCGAGAGAGGAGAATCTGTGATAAATTTATGCCGTGGCTTTCCGCCGAAGGTAGCTATGAAGCCTGAGAGCAGCAACAATCAGTATTTTTTCTGCCCTGTCAATTCTGGACATCCTAAGGCTGTCCTCAAGAGAGTTAAACAGCATCATACGCCTAAAATAAGGCCATTAAACGACCTAAAATTTAGGCCCAGAAAGTCTTGGCTATCCAGAGATGAAACAAAATCAAGCCAGAATATTATGGCATGATTTTTGTTATGTGTTTCCAGCGAGCGGGTATTATTTGCCCTGCATATCACAGCCGCCAAGGATGGCGCTGTGATTTATCCGAGCCGTAAGGTTTGATTATTGATAATCCGCGCCAAAGAAGGTGCGGCACAGCGAAGCCAAAGGCATTCGCGGAGATATTTCATACGATGACTTTCATTGAAAAAAGACTGCATGTACGCAACCGCTTTGCGTGCGTGGTCGGCACGACCACAAGACAGGTCATTGCAGCACTTGCTATCGGAAGTTTAGCCACACCGGCCATGGCAATGCAAAAAGGCGTGGGTTCTGACTACGCTCCAGGCTATTCAATTGGCAGCCCGCTTGCAATGATGCCGCCCGCAGGTTTGTATTGGGGGCAGAAGATTGCCTTCAGCACAGCGCAATCTGTAAACAATAGCGGCGCAGATAGCGGCGTGCACACAAATATGTATCTAACCACATCCTTGCTCCTGTGGACGACGAATTACCATTTTCTCGGCGCACGCTACGGCGCCTACATCTATAATGTCGGGCTTTACCATGCCAACATCACAACTGCGAAGCATCAGACGGGAGCCATAACTTCGGCAAGTGATTTTGAAATCGACCCGATCTACCTTTCCTGGAAACTGAACAAGACTATGTTCGTGAGCCTCTCGGAAGGATTCAATCCACCCGTTGCCTCCTACGATGCACAACGATTAATTAATATCGGGCATGACCGTTTTACATTCCAGCAACACCTCAACGTCGCGTACAGCACACCGAAATATTTACTTGCCGCGAACGGTGTTCTCAGTGTCAACACGCCGAATCAGCATTAC
>JAGXAE010000188.1 GCA_018971725.1 Pseudomonadota bacterium
GAGCTGCTGGATGACAAAATCGACCTTTACCTGGTCGTGCCGCAGGACATGACGGAAAAACTCTCCAATTTCATGCGGCTGATGATGACCCTGGCCATGGGCACCATCACCCGCCAGGACGGCCGTCGCCAGGCTAAAGCCAAAATCCTCGCCGTCCTGGATGAGTTCACCCGCCTTGGCCGCATGGAAAAGGTCATGGAAATCGCCACCATCGCTGCAGGCGGCGGGGTTGAAGCCGTCTTCGTGGTCCAGGATCGGGGCACGCTGGATAAAATTTACACCCAGGACGGCGCGACAACCCTGCTCGGCTCCTGTGCCACAACCCGCATCTTTGGTCTCGGCCGGGCAGATGACAAAACCGCCCGCTGGGCGGAAAACCAGCTCCCCCACAAAACCGTCATCCGGGAAAGCCAGAGCCATCGCGACGCGAAAAAGGATATCAGTCGCAGCGAGAGTAAGGAACGCCTCATGGACGGGCCGGCCATACAGGAAATGCCCGCCAATCAGATGCTCTGTCTGATCCGCTCAAACCAGCCGCTCCTACTCGACCAGATCATCTCCCATAAACATCCGGCCTACCGCGACAAACTCGACCCCAATCCAGTCGCGCGGGTGTAGTAAAAACCAGGGGGAGGCGCTGCCTCCCCCTGGACCCCCTCCGGGATATTTAAACAAGGAAATTGCCTACTACTATAGTAGTAGGCTTCCATAAAAATTTACTTGGTTACTTTCCTGGGGGCGACTTCACTTTTCCTGTACCGAACAAAAAGGAGGTTCAAAGCCTCTGCAACCATGTCGTCAACATGACGCCCCTGCTCGCCCGCAAGGGCTTTAAGCTGTCTACGGACTTCTTCCGGAAAATGTACGGTGATTGCTTTCGTCTGCCGGCGGGATGGCTGCGGCGTTTTTTCAATCAAAACCGCCACCTCTCCTTGGGGCAACAATTCTTCATGATCCATTGCTCCAGCAGGCAGGATTGCCCCACTGCTACGCAACGCGCTTGCGAGTGCTCCGGGTTTCTTCATTGTATACTTTCCTATTTGTAGGTAAGTCTAGAATACTACTAACATACTTGTAAACAGATTGAATCTCATGGGCGGCTTTTCCGTTTGGCTCCGCTTCTGACACCCCCAATCCCTGGGCATAAGCATCCTGATAGGTAACCCGTTCGCCGAGCATAACGGGGCACACTTCTACCCCTTGGGCTTGAAGCCAGGCTGTGGTGTCCTCGTGCCGCGTCCCTGTTGCCTTCACGCGCGTTAAAATCGCCCGCGTCGTCTTGCTGCCTGCAAGGCGGATGATGTCGAGGGTTGCCCCTACAGTCTTGAGGTCGATGAGGGATGGCTGCAAAGCCACAAGAATCAGATCGGCGGCTCTGGCGGCTGCGCTGGCAGCGTCATTTGTCCGGCCGGCAGTATCAATAATGACTAGATCGGCTCCATTATCGGCGGCAGCCCTAAGAGTGCGTTCCAGATGCGGCACAGGGGTTGCTGCTACAAGGGGAGGGGCTTCGCCGCGAATATCTTTCCAATCACAGGCACTTACCTGAGGGTCGAGGTCGATCACGACAACCTCCAGCCCATACGCCATGGCCTCAACCGCCAAATTGATGGCTGTCGTGGTTTTGGACGTACCGCCCTTTTGGCAAACGAACGAGAGAACTTTCATGCGCCTCAATTCCCTACAAGTTTAAGAGTATACTTCTATGATTCTAGGATTGTTTGCAAGTATATAAGTTTACAAACGCCCTTTGTTCAACCCGCCACTGGCGGGTTGATAATCAGCGGGGTTTATCATCGTCTTTTCCCTCATTCGGTACGAATGACAACGGAACGGCGAGTTGCCGCCAGTGCAAGCCAAGCCTCACGCACTTTTCTGAATAGATCGGCGGGCAATTCTCCATAAACAACACTGGAGACGTTGCCGGATTTCATCGGACGTAGATCGGGGCCGGGCCAGGTGAACCGGTTCGCCTCGGCCAGCACTATCCAGGATCGGTCATCATCGAGATTCAAACGACGTTTGGTTGCTTGTGGAATTTCGATTGCTAGGGTTGGGTCATAGGGCGGGGTATGGGTGATCGGAAGAACGATGACTTTCTGGTCGCCAGCGTCATTGGCCACCGTAAGCAAGATCGCACACGGGCGGTCTTTGCCGCCTTCTTCAATGCCTTGTTTGTGTTCGCTTTGCCATAAATAAGCGTAGCGAATGACCATGCCGGCTATGGGGTTAGGAAAAGTCACGTGTTAAAGGCTGAGTTCTTGATTGAAAGCTTCCGCTTCTTTTGAGGGTTTTGCTCGCCGAACTGCTTCTATATCCGCGTCACTAAAATCCTCGATGCCCAGCACTTCGCGGTCACGCTTTTTAAGGCGGTGATATTCGTCGGCAGAAATCATGACGGTGCGGTCGCGCCCATTGCGCGTGACAACAACGGGCTGAGATAAAGCGGCGTCTTGATAGCGCCCCACTTCTTTGCCGAACTCGGTTGATGATACTCGGATCATATCAGTCATTCAAACCTTCCAGATATTCCGGATTATAGCTGAAACACGGATAATTTGCCAGGGAATTCGCCCGGCACTAAATTTGCTAATTTCCTTGTGGAAATATCCCGGGGGATTTTAAGGGGGCAGCGCCCCCTTAAGGCAAAGCAATACTATGCGCGCCTTTGGCGCGCTCCGCTTATCTTGCTGTTTGTTGGTGGTTATTTGTTGTTCAAAAGAAGATTCTCAGGATGGGGAATGTTTCTTGGCATGGGGTGCAGTCCAGTAAATTCCTCACCGATTCGGTGCCTGCATGGCTTGACCCAACCGTGCCAAGGCCGCCGCGAGCATGTCGGTCGGGTCGCTGTCCAGTATCCCGATGATCTGGCGCAGCGTACCGCCCTCCTGTCGCTCGGTCGTGGCCTGGTGCAGCACAGAGGGGAGGGGAGGGTGATCGCCCCATGTGCCCGGCTCTGGCACCGGCGGCTCCGCTGGCGGCCGATAGCCACGCCATTGGGTCGGGGGCATGACGGCGTAGGCGTTTGTCTCCTGCTCAAGCACGAAGCGGCCATCCTCGCGGCGGCTCTCCGCGCAGCGGCGCAGCCAGTTGAGCATCCCCAACTCGCGTAGCCGCTTCACGGCATTGGCGACGGTGCGCTGGCAGACATTCGCCTTGCGCGCGATCGCCGCATAGGACGGGTCCAACCGGCCGGTGCTGTAGTTCAGGAAGTCAAACAGCATGGCATGCAGCACCTGAAGAGCGGTATGCCCCACGGCCCCGCCATGCTTGCCCTCCCGGCGCGTCTGTCGGTCAAATTCGCGCGCGCGGTGCCATAGCTTGGTCGCCACCTTCTTCGGCATCGACTGAAAACGCACCTCCTTGGTGGTGCTCTCGGACCATACCGGCCAGGCGGCATAGGTCTTCGGCCCCTGGAAGCCAGGGAGGGTCGGGGGGCTAAAGCTCGGTAGCCTGTTAAAATTACGCATAGTTTCTCCGTTCGGGTTTCAGCGAAACCCGCCCGAAAGGGCCGAAAATCGGCGCAAAGCTCTCCCGA
>JAGXAE010000189.1 GCA_018971725.1 Pseudomonadota bacterium
TGGTGGAAGGGGTTGGATTCGAACCAACGTAGGCGCACGCCAACGGATTTACAGTCCGTCCCCTTTAGCCACTCGGGCACCCTTCCACGTGGGGCGCGTCATGCAACGGGAGGAGGCTGGTTGTCAACGCAAGGGGCGGGAGATAGTGAGGGCGCATGGTTCAAAATCGTCCGCCTGCCGGTAGAAACGGCCCTCGTCAGCGCCCGCGCGGCGCGGAAAGCCCAGCCCAACCCGCACAGCGGCGCGGTGGCGCAGAGCGTGCCGATCCGCGCCGGGCCCCTGGCGCGCCGGCTGGCGCGGTTTGGCTTTATGGCACGCATGCGGTGGCGGCGGCGCTTAAGAACCCCGCCCGGCTCCTGCGCCGGCTGGTCATTACCGAGGAGGCGCAGGCTGCTCTGGCGGCGGAATGTCCGCTACCCTGGCCAATTCGTCCGGAAATTGCCCCGCGCGAGAAGATCGACCAATTGCTTGGCGCTCGGCCTGGCTCCGGTATCGTGCATCAGGGCATCGCCCTGTTGGCGGACCAGCTTTCAGCGCCGGCTTTGCTGGATGCGCTGAAGCGGCCCGGCCCGATTCTGGTGCTGGACCAGATTTTCGATCCCCGCAATGTCGGCGCGTTGATGCGTACGGCCCAGGCTTTCGGGGCGTGCGGCGTCATCGCGCAGGACCGCAACGCGCCGGAAGAAACCGGGGCATTGGCAAAAGCCGCCTCCGGCGCGCTGGAAACCATCCCGCTCTTGCGCATCACCAATATCTCGCGTGCGCTCATTGTGCTGAAATCCGCCAATGTCTGGGTGGTGGGGCTGGATGGCCAGGCGCAAACAAAATTGCGTGGCCAGAGTTTTGCCGGGCGGCGTGTGGCGCTGGTGCTGGGTAATGAGGGCGAGGGAATGCGCCGCCTCACACGCGAAACATGCGATGAAATCTGCGCTTTGGCGATGCCGGGCGGTATGGAGAGCCTGAATGTATCGGCCGCCGGGGCTGTTGCCCTGTATGAATTAACCAGAGCGGAATGATTGCAGAAAGTTTAGTTGTCTTCGTTCTGTAATTTTTTCTTGCCGCCCGGCGCCGCTGCGCTAAACCCGGTTTGGGGAGAGGGGGAATGCGGGAAAGCTTGGCGAAACGGCCGGATGGCCAGGCCGTTCTGGTTGTGGATGATGAACCAACAGTACGGATGTTGGTGGTCGAGACGCTTGAGGAATACGGCTATGCCATCTTTGAGGCCGAAGACGCTGCCTCGGCGCTTGATATTCTCAAAGCACCGGGACGGATCGACCTGATGGTGACGGATATCACTTTGCCTGGGCAAGATGGTTGCGATCTGGCGAAAGACGCGAAGCGGCTTCGTCCGGAGCTGAAGGTTCTGTTCATGACCGGTTATGCTCAGAACCTCGATACCCATGTGAGCACCAAGCCAGCTGGAGCGGATATCATCGTCAAGCCGTTTTCGCTCGAGGCGCTGGCCAAGAAAGTCCGGGCCGTTATCGATAATTAGGTAGCCCAGCAAAAAGAACCTCCCTCCGCCATGGGTGTGGCGGGGGAGGCTGTGGTGCACAAATTTCAGGGCTCCCGTCAGGTCGCTACGCTGAAAATTTAGTGGCCGGCACTGTCGGAGTTACCAACCGTGTAGGTTGCGGGATTCTGGCCGGCTTTGCCGCTGTTGGTGCTGGCCAGCGCGGCAAAAGGCGCCAGAGCGGCGATCAGAGCAACGGTGGAAGCAAGTTTCGCAAAATGTGACATTGTGATTGATCCTTTCAAGTGAGCGGGGCGGGATGGCCTCGATAGCCTGCATTTATACGTACGTACTAAATCAAGAATAATACGCACGATCGTACGTATACGAGCCATGCGATCAAAACATGTTTCGGCGGATGTTATGCGGAAGGCGCCTTAAACTGGTTCCTTGAGGAACTTTCCGATCCCAGTCACCGCCTCGGCCAGGGAAGATCGTATAATCCGTGCCTGTTCCGGAAAGGCGGTGAGCAGCCGGCTGGGAAATTGCCGGTCCAGCAGCACGAATACGCCACGGTCATCCGTGCGGCGGATAAGGCGGCCGAAGGCCTGGCGCAGGCGCAGGCGCACAATGGCGTCGTCGTAATCTCTCGGCGCGCCATGGGAAAGATGCGTGCGCCGCGTGCGGTGCAGAATGTCCGGCCTAGGCCAAGGTGTGCGCTCAAACACCACGAGGCGAAGTGCGTTGCCGGGAATATCCACCCCGTCGCGCATCGCGTCCGTGCCCAGCAGGCAGGAATGTTCCTCGGCGCGGAAGATGTCGACTAACGTTGCGTTATCCATCGCATCCACATGCTGGGCATAGAGGGAAATGCCTTTCTCCTCTAAAGGTGCCGCGATTTTCGCGTGCACGGCGCGCAGGCGGGAGATGGCGGTGAACAGGCCCAGCCCGCCGCCGCCCGCCGCCTCAAACAAGGCTTTATACGCCCCGGCCAATTGCCCGATATCCTGGGTGTTCACGTCTGACACCAGCACCACGCGGGTGCGGTCCGCGTAGTCGAACGGGCTGTCGAACGCGGCGCGTATAGCAGGGGTGGCGAGGTGCGCCGCGCCCGTGCGGAATTCAGCATTTTCCCAGGCTTCCTCTAGATCCGTGCCGTCGCGCAAGGTGGCGGAGGTGATCAGCAGCCCATGCGCTGGGGTGGCGATGGATTGGGTAAACGCCTCTGTCGGGTCCAGCATATGGGACAGCAGGGCGACATCCTTATCCGTCCCGGCTTCGCGGTCCAGCCGCAGGAATTCCACACGTGTGGGGCGTTCGCCGGGGGCGGGTTCGGACTCAAGCGTGTCGAGGATGCGTTTCCAGGCGGAGAGCGGGTCGATGGCGCGGCGCTTCAGGCTGCGGGCGGTACCCTCCAGCCGTTGGCGCATGGCTTCTTCCAGATCCGGTTCGGCTTCCAGCCGCTCCAGCATGCGCTCGCGCAGCGTGGATAAAGGCGCGTGGAGTTGCTCCATGGCTTGGCCAAGTTTGCGGGCGGCGGGCAGAATATCCTCGTTCACCGGATGCAGATCGACCTCAAAAGCTGAAGGCGCCGCAAGCTCTGATTCATTCGCCCGCGCGCGGGCCTGGGCGCGCAAAAGCCGGAGCCATTCCTCCGCTGGGTTGTTGTCCGAGGCCAGTTCCGGATCCAGCCGCACGGAGAACATCGGCGCGGGCAGGCATTTGGCGAGTTTGCTGGCGTGGTCAATGGATTTATGGGTGGCTTCATCCATGGCCGCCATGTCCTCCAGCCGTTTGGCGAGGCCGCGCGCGCGGGAGCGCGTGCCTTCAGCGCCCAGCAGCCAGCGGCGCAGTTCCGCCATGGCGGTGCCGGAGAGTTCGACGGAAAACGCGGAATCCGCCGCGTCGAAAATATGGTGGCCTTCGTCGAAAACATAGCGCGTGGGCACGTTGTCGTCGTCCAGCCCGCCCCAGACGGCTTGCGCCATCACGAGCGCATGGTTGGCGATGACGAGATCCGCCTGGCGGGCGTCGCGGATCACGCGCTCGATCACGCAGGTGGAGAAATG
>JAGXAE010000190.1 GCA_018971725.1 Pseudomonadota bacterium
AGCCATCATGCTCAACCATGCCGGGCGCGTGGCCGGGGCCAGCATCGGCAATGTTCTGGTGCGCGTTGGCGGTTTGTGGCTTACCCCGCCGCTTGCCGACGGCGCCCTGCCCGGCATACGCCGCGCCAGATTGCTGGCCGCCGGACTGGTGAGGGAAGCACCCATAGACCAGGACACGCTGCAAAAAGCCTCAGCCCTTTGCATCAGCAATGTGCTGGCGCTGCGGCCCGTTATCGCACTGGAGGGCGCAACCCTGCCCGCCATGGGTTTGGATGAAGCTGGCGTTAGTGGATGACGTAGAGTTTGTTCTAGGAATGTTCCAGGTGGAACATGAATGGGGAATTTAGATAATAACGTGATGTTAGATGTTGAGGGTGAAGGATTTTGGGTTTGTAGACAAATTGGTTGACATGATTTTGGTTTGAAGGCGGAATGTTTAGGTCTATACAGAGAGTGCAGTTTAGTGGCGCGCAATGACTTGGTTGGGAGATTGCCGCCGGACTGCTTAGGAGGAGCATAACTGATAAAGCAGACCTCTGCCATGAACCCGGTCCGTCACACGAATTCTAAGGTATGCGACCATCCAGGCCCTGGCAAAAGCGACCCTTCTTAGATATCTAGCAAATCGCCCCACTATCTCCTACGGCTTATTGTTGACATAGACGTATCGATCTCGTAATTTTTCCAACTAACATCGCCGCACAAGTGCCTAGAACGAATCCAAGATATTACAATAAGGACTGTGAGTTTGAAGAAAATGGCGCTTATGTTGGCAGCATGTTTTGGTGTCACCGGCTGCGCCACAATCTACCATCCTCCAGCCGATCTGACACCACAGAATGGCGCCTCTCTTACAGGTATCTACCATCCCGGTGGCCTTCTAAAGACCGGCACACATATCTGCCTCGCAAGCATCGATGGTATGAATTTGCGATATCCTTTCGGCGAGGTCTGCGACCGGCCGGTTCTGATACCTCCCGGAACCCACACGATTTCAATTTCGGCGGATTTTCATCCGTTCCCCGCAGAAAATGGCTTTACGACGGTCATTGCGACCTTCCAGCCAGGTCAAACCTATTTCATTCGAGCGAACGGCGGGCCAGTGCCCTTTACAAATACTAACGGGGCACACTCGTTACCCGCTTCGGGTCTAACGGTCTGGATTGAGTCGGCTTCGGGCGTGCTAATTGTCAATAAGACAATGGTCGAGCTGCAAGCGCCACCCGAAGTAATCCCGGTGCTAATTTTTTCGAAATAGGCTTGAGGTGGACGAACTGGCGCTACCGCCTACCGGCGGGCAGGCCCACCACCTAGATCAGCCCCATAAGGTGCATAAATCACGGACTTCACACTGCCCTAAATTCTTGGCTTTAAGCAGGGACATTTGGCGCAAAATCCCGGCGAAAAACATTCTCATGATCCGTTCGCCCCCCTAAGCCCCCACCAGCGCCCTTGCAAACTCCGTCGCGTCGAACGGGCGCAGGTCAGCAATCTGCTCGCCGGTGCCCACCGCGTGAATCGGCAGCCCGTATTTCTCCGCCAGTGCCACCACAATGCCGCCGCGCGCCGAGCCGTCCAGCTTGGTCACGATCAAGCCTGACAAATTCACCATCTCTTTAAAAATGCCCACCTGCGTCACCGCGTTCTGGCCGGTGGTGGCGTCCAGCGTCAGCAATGTGGCGTGGGGTGCTGTGGGGTCCAGCTTGCGGATGACGCGGATGATCTTCCGCAGCTCCTCCATCAAGGCGGTTTTGTTATGCAGCCGCCCGGCGGTGTCGATCAGCAGCACATCCGCGCCGGTTTTCCGCGCCCGGCTCAGCGCGTCGTGCGCCAGCGAGGCAGGATCGGTATTCGCGGGGGCGGTGACAACCTCGCACCCCGCCCGCTGCCCCCAAACCTGCAACTGCTCCACGGCGGCGGCGCGGAATGTATCGCCCGCCGCCAGCATCGGGGTCAGCCCCTGCTCGCGGTACACAGAGGCCAGCTTGCCAATGGTGGTGGTTTTGCCAGCACCGTTCACGCCCACCATCAAAATCACATAAGGCTTGTGGCTGGTATCCAATTCCAGCTTCTGGGCCACTGGCGTTAAAACCTCAGCGATTTCCGTCGCCAGGGTTTCGCGCACTTCCTCATCCGTCACCTCTTTGCCGAACCGTGTGGAGCGGAAGCCCTTGATGATGCGCGCCGCCACGGCGGGGCCGAGATCGGCGGCGATCAACTGTTCCTCCAGTTCCTCCAGCGCCTCGTCATCCAGCTTGCGCTTGGTGAACACGGCGGTGATGCCGCCGGTGAGTTTCTGCGCGGAACGCGACAGCCCGGCCTTCAGCCGGCCAAAGAAAGAGGTGGCCATGGTTTACAGTATCTCTGGAATTTCGCCGGCGAAGGCGGTTTCGGCGGGGCCGCGCATCAGCACATGGCCCTTTGAAGGCCCAGAGTCCGCCCAGGTGATGAGCAATTCCCCGCCATCCATCTCCACCACCGCCTTGCGGCCGGTCAGCCCCCGGCGGCTGGCATTCACCAAAGCGGCGCAGGCGCCGGAGCCGCAGGCCAGCGTCAGCCCCGCCCCGCGCTCCCACACCCGCAGGCGCATGCGCGAGGGGCTGTCGATCCGCGCGAAGCCGATATTGGCGCGCTCGGGGAAGATGCGGTTTTTCTCCAGCATCGGGCCGATGGTTTCGATGTTCAGATGCGCGAAATCATCGACGAAGAAGGTGGCGTGCGGGTTGCCCATGGAGCAGGCGGCGGGGTCCGAGACCGGGCCGAGGCTGAGCGGCAGATGCAGCGTGTCCGCTGGGCCCGTAAGCGGGATATCGCCCCATTCCATGTGCGGCGGGCCCATATCCACCTCAACCAGGCCGGGGCCGAGGATCTCCGCGTCCAACAAGCCGGAGATGGTGCGGATGCGAACCTCCCGCGCGCCGTTTTCCTCCGCCAGCAAGGCGGCCACACAGCGCGTGGCGTTGCCGCAGGCACCGCTCTCCGAGCCATCGGCGTTCAGGATGCGCATGAAGGCATCCGCGCCCGCCTCATCCGGCTCGATGATGATGAGCTGATCGCAGCCCACGCCGCGCTGGCGGTCGGCGATGCGGCGCACGGTTTCCGGCGGCAGGGTCAGCTTGGCGCCGCGGCCATCCAGCACCACGAAATCATTGCCGGCGCCGTGCATCTTCAGGAAGGGAAGCGGGAGCATACCCCTCCTTACCCCGCCGGGTTGTGCGCGGCAAACACCGCGCACCGGGGGTTAGTACATCGCCGAGGTGACGGAGCGCAGGTTACGCTCCTCCAGCGCCCTGCCGGTGCCAAGCGCCACGCATTGCAGCGGGTTTTCCGCCACCATCACCGGCAGGCCGGTGGAAACACGCAGCACCTCGTCCAGCCGGTGCAGCAGGGCGCCGCCGCCGGTGAGCATGATGCCCTTATCCACGATATCGGCCGCCAGCTCAGGCGGGGTGTTCTCCAGCGCCACCTTGATGGCTTCGACGATCTGCCCCACCGGCTCGGCC
>JAGXAE010000032.1 GCA_018971725.1 Pseudomonadota bacterium
CGCAGGCAATTTCGGCGGACATGGCGGCCTGTAGCAGCCCCACCGGCTCGGCGGAGCACGCCATCATCGCCTGGGCCGAAACACGCAAACGCTTCACATCGGCCAGAAAATGGTTTTCGCCGATCGCGCCATGCTCCATCATATCAAGCCTTCTTTCGCCCTCAATTGAGAATCATTCTCATAAACACATCTATTTACTAGCTGGGACGCGGCTTTCGATCAAGCGGAAACTCCCATTCTCCCGCGCTCTGCCTGCTTTATCCTGTCGCTTCGCTGCGCTAGAGAAGCCGGATGAACGATCTCACTCCCAACAGTCTGCGCGCCTGGCCCGACGCGCGCGGCCGCTTCGGCGAATTTGGCGGCCGCTATGTTGCCGAAACGCTGATGCCGCTGATCCTGGAGTTGGAGCAAGCCTATCGTACCGCCAGGGCTGACCCGCAATTCCGGGCCGAGCTCGATTTTTACCTCAAAGATTATGTCGGCCGGCCAAGCCCGCTTTGGCACGCCAAGCGCCTTGGCGAGCATCTCGGCGGTGCCAAAATCTATTTCAAGCGCGAAGAGCTGAACCACACCGGCGCGCACAAAATCAATAATTGCATCGGCCAGATTCTGCTGGCCAAGCGCATGGGCAAAACCCGCATCATCGCGGAAACCGGCGCCGGGCAGCATGGTGTTGCCACCGCCACGGTCTGCGCCCTGTTTGGCCTGCCATGCACGGTTTACATGGGTGCCGTGGATGTGGAGCGGCAGAAGCCCAACGTGTTCCGCATGAAGCTGCTGGGCGCAGAGGTGGTGCCGGTTTCTTCGGGTGCGGCCACGCTGAAGGATGCCATGAACGACGCGCTGCGCGACTGGGTGGCGAATGTGCACGACACATTCTACATCATCGGCACTGCCGCAGGCCCGCACCCCTACCCGGAACTGGTGCGGGACTTCCAATGCGTCATCGGTAACGAGGCGCGTGAACAGCTCATGCAGGCCGAAGGCCGGCTGCCGGATGTGGCCATTGCCTCCGTCGGCGGCGGCTCCAACGCCATCGGCCTGTTCCACACCTTCCTGGACGAAGCCTCTGTGCGGCTCATCGGCGTGGAAGCCGCTGGCAAGGGGATGCACACGCATGAACACGCCGCCAGCCTGAACATGGGCCGTCCCGGCGTGCTGCACGGCAACCGCACTTATCTTTTGCAGGACGATGATGGGCAAATTCTGGAGGCCCACTCCATCTCCGCCGGGCTGGATTATCCGGGTATAGGGCCTGAACATAGCTGGCTGCACGACATCAAGCGCGTGGAATATGTCGGCATCACCGATGACGAAGCGCTGGAGGCTTTCCAGCTTTGCTCGAAGCTGGAAGGGATCATCCCGGCGCTGGAATGCGCGCATGCCATCGCGCATATCATGAAAATCGCACCCAAGATGGGCAAGGATCAAATCATCCTGCTCAACCTCTCCGGTCGCGGGGATAAAGACATCTTCACCGTCGCCAAACATCTGGGAACCACGATATGAGCCGCATCGCTGGCGTGTTCGCGCGTCTGCGCCGGGAAGGCCGAGGCGCCTTGATTCCCTTCGTGGAAGCCTACGATCCGGACCGCGAGACCTCCCTCACCCTGCTGCGCGGCATGGCGGCCAACGGGGCGGATATCATCGAGATCGGCATGCCTTTCACGGACCCGATGGCCGATGGCCCCACCATCCAGGCCGCCGGGCGGCGCGGGCTGCTGGCCGGGGCCACGCTGAAAGGCGTACTAGGGCTGGTGCATGAATTCCGGCGGGAAGACCGCCACACCCCGCTGGTGCTGATGGGCTATCTCAACCCGATTGATTCATACGGCGTGGAGGCTTTCTGCGAGGATGCCGCGAAAGCTGGGGTAGACGGGCTGATCATCGTGGATCTGCCACCTGAAGAGGCCGACTTGGTGCTGCCGCACGCCAATGCCAATGCGCTGGATGTGATCCGGCTTGTCGCCCCCACCACCTCCGATGAACGGCTGAAACAAGTGCTGGCTGGCTCCTCCGGCTTTGTCTACTACGTCTCCATCACCGGCATCACCGGCACGCGCACCGCCTCGGCGGCCGATCTCGCGCGGGACATTCCCCGCATCCGGGCGGCAACAGACCTGCCGATCGCGGTTGGTTTCGGCGTGCGCACCCCCGAACAGGCCGCCACCGTGGTGGCGCATGCTGATGCGGCTATCGTCGCATCAGTACTGATAGAGACATTGTGCAAGGAAAACGCCGAGGCCGTGCTGCGCGATGTGCGGGCCTTGGCGGAAGGCGTGAAAGCCGTGCACAAGGCCGCTTAGAGCACACCCAAGCAAAAGGCCCCGGGGATATTCCGCCGGGGCCTTTTTTTATGCGCGGTTCAGCGCCGTATTAATGGTGGTCGTCACCGCCACCATGCCAGCCGCCACCGTCACCGCCGCCATGCCAACCACCGCCGTCGCCATCGCCGCCACCGCCATACCAGCCTCCACCATGCCAGCCCTCGTCATGGTCCCAGCCACCAGGGCCGTACCAAACGCAGCCGGAAAGGCTGAGAAGCAGCAGAGGGATAAGAATCAATCTTTTCATGACCTCAATGTCCTCGATTTTCCAAAACACCTCTAACTTTGACCTGTCTCCAAGCCAGCCAAATCAATGGATCGGCTGACCCGGCGCGGGCGGGTTGCCATGCCCGCCGCCATGCCAATTGTCACCGGGCGGGGGCCCACCGTGGTCGCCACCGCCACCGCCGCCATGCCAGCTGCCACCGGGCGGGGGCCCACCGTGGTCGCCACCGCCACCGCCGCCATGCCAGCTGCCACCGGGCGGGGGCCCACCGTGGTCGCCACCGCCGCCGTTATGCCAGTCGGCACCGGGCGGGGGACCGCCATGGTCGTAATGCCCACCGTCATCGCCGTGATCGTAATGCCCGCCATCACCGCCGCCGAACACGCCAATAACGGCAGGACCACCTGAAACATACCCCGGTGAGCCGCCATAATAACCACCGGGAGAGGCATAATAGCCGGATGAATAGCCGGAGGAATAGCCGCCACCTTCGCTATATCCGCCATCCGGACCATAGACGCAGCCCGCCAGCAGCGGAGCCGCGCATAAAAGGGGAATGAGAGCGTATTTCATGACAGATATATAGTGCGCCACATGGTGGCTGCATTAGGGCCGGATTATAACTTTCCCCAGGCAAAGAAATCCGGGTTCTCCCAGCCCGGCTTGCCATAGCGCAACGGCGCGCCGGATTCGGTGAGCACCACACCGCCCGCCGCTTCCAACACGGCCTGCGGTGCGGCGGTGTCCCACTCCATCGTGCGGCCAAGGCGAGGATAAAAATCCCCATTTCCTTCGGCCAGACGTAAAAATTTCAGCGCGGAACCGATATTCGTGAGCCGCGCCACCTTGTGTCTGGCCAGGCAGGCCGCAAGCTCCGGCGCATGCTGGTAATGGCGCGAGGCGAACACCGTCAGCCCTTCCGGCGGCACATTGCGGGCGGATATATTTTTCTCCATGCCGCCTTTGCGCCACCATGCGCCCTGGCCAGCCGCCCCAAAATGCAGTTCATCCAGCGCCGGTGAGGCCACCGCGCCCAACACAGGCGAACCATTTTCAATCAGGCCGATGCAAACCGCGAACTCATCCCGCCCGGCGGCGAATTCGCGGGTACCATCCAGCGGGTCCACCAGCCAGTACCGCGCGCCCGGCAGCGTAACACGGCCAGCCGCCACCTCCTCCTCCGCCACCACGGGAATATCCGGCGCCGCCGCGCGCAAGCCAGCGGTGATCAATGCCTCCGCTTCCCTGTCGGCTAGCGTCACCGGGGTGAGGTCCATTTTCGTTTCCACGGCGAACCCCGCCGCGCGGATGCGCCTTATGGCGGCGGCGGCTTCGTCCGCCAGGCGCACGGCGAGGGTTAAAAGCTCCTGCATGGCCCGTCTGTACCTCTGCGGCACCGGCTGGCCAAGACGCGGCGCGGTGATATGGTTGTGACCAGTAAAAGACGGAGTGTACGTATGGTCGAGATCCTGTTCGCGAAATTGGCGCTGCCGAAAGACGGCGTGCTGGTGCTGCCGGTGGGCGAGGACCAGCCGTTAAGCGGCCAGGCGGCCGTTCTGGATGAAATCTTGGGAGGCATGTTGAGCAAGGCGATGGCCACGGCTGAGTTCAAAGGCAAGGCCGGGCAGGTTCTGAACAGCTACAATGCCGGGCCGTACAAGCGCGTGATTCTGGCCGGTGCCGGCAAGCCGGACGCGCCCCGCCGCGCCGAACTGCTGGGTGCCGCCATCACCATTGCCCTGGCCAAGGAAGCGGAGGCTGTGATTCTGAGCGAGGATTTCACTGCCCCGCAAGCGGCGGAGATTGGCCTGGGCGCCCGGCTGCGCGCCTACAGGTTCGACAAATACCGCACCACCCAAAAACCAGACGAGAAGGTAAAGCTGGAGAAGCTGAAATTGCTCACCGCCGCGCCGAAAGAAGCGGAAGCCGCCTGGAAGATCGCCGCCGCCGTGGCCACCGGCGTGGAGTTCACCCGCGACCTCGTGACCGAGCCCGCCAACGTACTCTACCCGGCGGAATTCGCTGAGCGTACAGAGGGGCTGAAAAAACTTGGCCTGAAGGTAGAAGTGTTCGGCCAGAAAGAGCTGGAGAAGCTCGGCTTCGGCACCTTGCTGTCCGTAAGCCAGGGCAGTGTGCGCGAACCTCGCATGGTGGTGATGCAATGGCTCGGCGCCCCCGGCCACGGCGATGACAAAAAGGGCACCAAGAAGCCAAAAGACCCGCTGGTGTTCGTGGGCAAGGGCGTGACGTTCGATACAGGCGGCATCTCGCTGAAACCCGCCGCGGGCATGGAAGACATGAAATGGGACATGGCCGGCGCGGGCACCGTGGCCGGGCTAATGGCGGCTTTAGCCGGTCGCAAGGCGAAGATCGACGCAGTGGGGCTGATCGGCCTGGTTGAGAACATGCCTTCGGGCTCGGCCACCCGGCCGGGGGATGTGGTGAAGAGTTACGCTGGTAAAACCGTCGAGATTCTCAACACCGATGCCGAGGGGCGGCTGGTGCTGGCGGATGTGCTCTATTACGCGCAGGAGCGTTTCGCGCCGAAATTCATGGTGAATCTGGCGACACTCACCGGCGCCATCATCGTCGGGCTCGGCCATGAATATGGCGGGATGTTCTCCAACTCGGACGAGCTGGTGGGCAAGCTTGCCGCTTCCGGCGAAGCGGTTGGCGAGAAGCTCTGGCGCATGCCGCTTTCGAAAGAGGGCGAGGGCTACGACAAGGAAATCGATTCCGCCATCGCCGATGTGAAGAATATCGGCGGCGGCCGCGCCGGTGGTTCCATCACCGCCGCGCAATTCTTGCAGCGCTTCGTCAACAACACGCCCTGGGCGCATCTGGACATTGCCGGCATGGCCTGGGGAACGAAGGATGCGGGGGTGAACCCGAAAGGCGCAACCGCGTTTGGCGTGCGTCTGCTGGACCATTTCGTTCGAGGCTTTGAATGAGCGAGCTGCTTCTCGACAGCATTCTGGGCAACCGGAACGACCCCGATCTGGCCAAGAAACTTCACGATCTTGGCCATCATGGCGGGCATGTGGAATCGCTGGTGGTGCAGGCCGAGGACCTGCCGCGCCGCCGCTTCCACGGCCAGACGGACCATGGCACACCCTGCTTCGTCGCCCTGCCCCGCGATGTTTCGTTAGCCGACGGCGCGGTACTGCACCTAACGGACCACCGCGCCGTGGTGCTGAAAGTTGGCGCGCAGGACTGGCTGAAACTGCAACCGCAAAATGATGGCGGGCTGGCGCTTGGCTATCTGGCCGGCAACATGCACTGGCGCGTGCGCTTCGAGGATGGTTGCCTGCTGGTGGCGGTGGACCACCCGCGCGAGACCTATCTCACCCGGCTGCATGAGTTGGAACATGAGGGCAAAGTGAGGGTGCTGGAATGAGCGACCCGCTGGCTCTTCTGCGCGGCATGCAATTCGCGGATGCGCAGTTTCCATCAGGGGGATTCGCGTTTTCCTGGGGCGTGGAAAGCCTGATGGCGGATGGGCTGCTCACCCGTGCGGACTGGCCGCAATTTCTCGCTGGCCAGATGGAGCATCGCTGGGCCCCGCATGACCGGCCTTTGGTGGCCTATGCGTTTGAAGCCGCGCAAGACCATGCCGCGCTGATAGAGCTGGACCAGCTGACCGAAGCCCTCGCCATCGCCAGTGCCGCGCGGGAAGGTTCGCGCCGGGCCGGTGCGGCCCTGCTCGCCACACATTTGCGGCTTGGCACGCCAGGTGCCGCCGCCTACCGCGCGCTGATGGAAACGGAAGAGGCATATGGCCATCTGCCCGTGGTGATGGGCCTCACGCTGGCGGGCGCTGGACTTGATCTGCCCGCGACCCTAGCCGTTTCCGCCCACACAACCGCGCAGGCGCTCGGCTCCGCCGCTGTGCGGCTCGGGCTTATCGGCGCGCTGGATGCGCAGAAAGCTTTACAAAACATCCAGACGCGCATTGCGGAATTCATCACTGCCCCGCTACCGCCGCTGGACGATATCGGCAGCTTCACGCCGCTGACCGACATTGCGCTGATGCGCCACCCTTACCAGAAACAGCAACTATTCTCGAACTGATGAGCAAGCCATGAACCTCTCCCCCACCGAGCTTGAACGCCTGACCATTTTCACGGCGGCGGAACATGCAAGGCGGCTGAGGGTGCGTGGCGTGAAACTCTCGCACCCTGAGGCAGTGGCGCTGCTGGCCGATGAAATGCTCCTCGCCGCGCGTTGCGGCATGGTTTATGAGGAGATCGTGAACATGGCGGCAAAGTTGCTGACGCCCGCTGATGTGGAGCCCGGCGTGCCCACACTCACGGAATTCGTCGCGGTGGAGGCGAATTTTCCAGAGGGCACCAAGCTCGTCATCGTTTTCCGCCCTATCGCGGATGGGCAGGAGGATAGCGAAATTCCCGGAGAGATCATCGCGGCGGAAGGCGAGATCGCATTGAATGCGGACCGCGAGCGCGTGGAAATCGAGGTGTTGAACACCGGCGACCGCGACATTCAGGTACGCAGCCACGCGCATTTTTTTGAAACCAACCCGGCCTTGACATTTGACCGCCGCGCTTCCTTCGGCTTCCGGCTGGATGTGGCGTCCGGGTCCGGCATTCGCTTCGAACCCGGCATTTCGCGCAAGGTGACTCTGGTGGCGATGGCGGGGGACCGTATCATTCATGGCCAGGGCGGCCTTACACGCGGGCGGCTGGACGATCCTGAGATCAGGACCAAGGCATTCGAAGCGGCGCGGCAACGCGGCTACAAGGGAGCCTGAGCCATGGTGAAGATAACCCGCGCGGAATACGCTGCCACTTTTGGCCCCACCAAGGGCGACATGGTGCGCCTGGGCGACACCGGCCTGCTTGCCGAGATTGAGCATGATTACACACATTATGGCGATGAGCTGACTACAGGCGCCGGCAAGGCGATGCGGGATGGCGAAGGCTTCCAAACCACTGGCACCCGCACTTCCGGCGCGCTGGACGCGGTGGTGCAGAACGCCACCATCATCGACCCTGTGCTGGGTATCGTGAAAGGCGATATCGGTATCCGCGATGGCCGGATCGTGGGCATCGGCAAGGCAGGCAATCCGGATATCATGGCGGGCGTCGATCCCGCCTTACGCACTGGCCCAAACACCGCCGTGCATCATGCCGAGCAGTACATCATCACCGCGGGCGCTATTGAAAGCCACGCGCATTTTCTCTGCCCGCAGCAAAGCGAGCACGCGCTGGCCGGCGGCACCACCACCATCATCGGCATGTCGCCGGGGCCATATTTCGATGTCTCCTGCTCCGGGCCAGAGATTCTCGGGCAGTTGATCCAGGCGGCGGAGTTCTCGCCGCTGAATTTCGGCTTCCTCGGGCGCGGCTGTTCCGATCCTGGCGCTGTCGAGGAATCCGTTTCCGGCGGCGCGCTGGGCGTGAAAATCCATGAGGATTTCGGCGCCTCTGGCGATGTGATCGATGGCAGCCTCATCGCCGCCGACCACAATGATTTCAGCGTGTGCCTGCATACGGATACGATCAATGAATATGGTTTCTGCGAGGATACGATCCAGGCCATCGCTGGCCGCTCCATCCATATGTTCCACACCGAGGGCGCGGGCGGCGGCCACGCACCGGACCTGCTGCGCGTAAACGGCATCGCCAACGTGCTGCCTGGTTCCACCAACCCCACCAACCCCTTCACCGCCTATGCGCTGAATGAGGGGCTGCCAATGACCATGCTGGCGCATGCGATGAACTGGCGCCTGGCCGAAGACCTCGCCTTCGCAGAATCCCGCGTGCGCCCGCAAACCATGGCGGCGGAGGATCTGCTGCACGATATGGGGGCCATCTCCATCTTCTCGACAGACAGCCAAGGCATGGGGCGGTTGGCGGAAAACGTTGCCAAATGCTGGCAGCTTGCCAGCGTGATGAAAAAGCGCCATGGCCGTTTGCCGCAGGAAAAAACCGCCCACGCCGATAACGAGCGCATCAAACGCTATCTTGCCAAGCTCACCATAAACCCAGCCATCGCGGCGGGCATTGACGCGCATGTTGGCTCGATCCAGCCCGGGCGCATGGCGGATCTGGTGTTCTGGCCGCGTGCCAGCTTCGGCATCAAGCCGCGCGTGGTGATGAAAAGCGGCTTCATCGCCTGGGCCACATGCGGCGACGCCAATGGTTCCATGATGGATAGCGAGCCGAACATCCAGCGGCCGATGTGGGGCAGCATGGGGCTGTCTCCCACAAAACTCGGCGTCACCTTCGTCTCCCGGCTTGCCATCGAAGCAGACCGTGCCCGCAAACTTGGCGTTGCCAAAAAATTCATGCCCATCAGCAATACCCGCCATCTTGGTAAGCAGCACATGCTGCATAACAATGCCTTGCCGAATATCGAGGTAGACAGCGAAACCTTCGAAGTTCGTGCGGATGGCCGCCTGCTGGCGGGCGAACCCGCGGCGCATGTGCCGTTGAACCGCACCTATATGCTGCGATGAACCAGCTGGCGCTAAGTTTTGCCCCCAGCAGTGGTGGGCGCACCGTTCTGGCGGAACGCAAAGCGGGCTATCCTTTTAGTGTCACCACGCCCATTTCGCGCAAGGATGGCGCGGCACAACTCACGCTGCAATCCATTTCCGGAGGGCTTTATGGCGGGGAGTGCATCACCCAGCACATCCATGTCCGCCCTGGCGCCTCGGCCCGCCTGATACAGCCCACCGCCACCACAGTAAGACGAGCCGACACCACCCCCGCACGGCAAAGCATCAGGCTGGAAGCCGGGGAAAACGCAGCTCTGGTTTATGCCGCACGCCCGCTCATCATGTTGCCCGGTGCCGCTCTGGCGCAGGATTGGGAGATTATCCTGGCGCAAGGCGCACGGTTGATGTTCTGGGACGCCTTTGTAAGCCACAGCCCCAATGGCGAAACACCTGCCTGGTCGCTTACCTCTCGCGTGAACCTGCGCGCGGCAAACGGCAGCTTACTGGCGGCGGAACGCATCGCCGTGAAAGGCGCCGAATTAGGCGAAGGCTTTCAAGGTGTTGTAGGAGATTTCAGCGCGTTTGGAAAATTCTGGCGCCTCGGGCCGGGGCCGGTTGAAAACCCCGTGCGTAGCCTTGAAAACATCCAAAATGGCTTCACGCGCCTTCCTGGCGAAGCGGGCTGCGTTATCGCCCTTGCCGCACGAGATGGCGGCGCGCTCTGCGCCGCCATGGAGACAATTCTGAATCGATTCGAGGAAATGTCCCCATGAAGTCTCCTTTTGCATATTTCCTGGCGGCGGCGATGGTTTTTTCTATGCCGCAGACGCTGCGCGCCGCCCTGCCCTTCTGCGCGCAGGCGCAGCTTTCTCTCGGGTTTGACTCCGAGAACGGCAATTTCGACGGCATGTCCCATTCCGGAATTTTGCTGGTGTTGCGCAATCTCGGGCCCAGGCCCTGCCAGCTTACCGCACTGCCCGCGCTTGTCTTTCAAAACCTCCACGGCCGGGTGCTGGATATCGCCACGCGCCCCACAGGCAATGCCCCCGCGCCGCGGCTCGCCGTGGGGGCGGAGGCCACCGCCGCTTTGCGCTGGGTGTCCTCGCCTGTGTACAGTCACAGCCACTGCCTGAAATCCGCCCAGCTTTCCGTTTCCTGGCCTGAGGGCAAACTCAACCGATCCCTTGCGGCTTTCATCTGCGGGGCGGGCGGCGGCCCCGCCAGCGTGGCCCAAGCCCCTCTGGCCACCGATCCACCGCCCCCGCACAGCTAAACCACCGGGCACAAGGCGATCCGCCGGCCTTGCCCCGCCACGCTGGCGATGCGCCCACCCTCGGCGGCACTCAGCATCACCATGTCGCCCTCGGCCATCAGGTCCGCCGCGTCGGCGAAATAGCCAGGATTGGCCGTATCCGCCAAGTTATCGTTGCCGGCCCTGTAGTGCCAAAGCGTGAAGCCGTTGGCATAGGCAAGCACCGAAAGATTACGCAGCGAGAAGCACATAAGGCCGTCCTTTCTAAATACTTAAGATTACTTAAGGTTGTGTTCATACATAGGTTTCTATTCCTATAATTCGAACAAAACAAGAACAAAATGCATTTGTCAGCAAAAAGATCGGATAAAATTCCTATTTTGTCCTTTCTATTCTCAAGAAATCCCGTTAGATTTTTGTACTTAAACGATTGATGGTTGTTGCCATGCGGCATGACGACATCTGGCGGGCGATCGATACCTTGGCGGCGGAACGGGGCCTCTCGCCCTCGGCATTGGCACGCCAGGCCGGGCTCGACCCCACGAGCTTCAACCCATCCAAGCGCCGCACCAGCGACGGCAAAATGCGTTGGCCCTCGACCGAAAGCATCGCGAAAATTCTCACGGTGACTGGCGCGCGGCTGGAGGATTTTTCGGCCCTGGTGAATGGCGCGCGCGCGATTCCTGAAGCACGCCTAAAGGGCCGCACCCGCCTGCCGCTCATTGGCATGGCGCAAGCCGGGGCCGAGGGTTTTTTCGATGATGGTGGCTATCCGGCCGGGGCTGGTTGGGACGAAGTGGAACTGCCAAGCGTGGCGGATGTGAACGCTTACGCGCTCAGCATAAATGGCGACTCGATGCAGCCGGTTTACCGCCCAGGCGACACCATCATCGTCTCTCCGGCGGCGCCGGTGCGGCAGGGCGACAGGGTCGTCTCCCGCAGCAAGGATGGCGCGGTAATGGCCAAGCTGCTGCTGCGCCGCACCGTCGGGCGCATCGAACTCGGCAGCCTTAACCCGGAATTTCCAGACTTACGTTTCCAGACCCCGGAAATTCTCTGGATGCACCGGATCGTCTGGGCCAGCCAGTAACCACGTCAGTCATCGTCATCGCCCCACCATCCGCCAAAAACAATCGGCGGCGGCGCCACAGTAACCGCAGGAGCGTAATAACCAGAACCACGGCCATAGCCGGACGGATAATAAACGCAGCCCGCAAGCCCCGCGGCGGCCAGTGCCAACACAGCGGCACGGCGCAAGCTGGCAATTGCCTTTAAGCTGGTTGTGTATTTCATCTTCCAATTCCTCAGCCGCGACGGCGGCAATACTACATAAATCAGTATGGTCCGGGTTTTTTGCGGCGTCATTGCGGCGCAAAAACGGCCAAATTAAAATACCGCAACAGTTCCGATCTTGCCCGGCTTACCGGCTGCTGCAAAACTGCAGCATGGACATTCCCGCCCGGCATCTCTCCAAAGCCGATCCCCGCCTGGGCAAACTCATCGCGCGCGTGGGGCCATTAAAGCCCCGGAAACGCGAGCATTCCGAGCTTTACCCTGCTCTGCTGTCCGCTGTCGCGCATCAGCAGCTTCACGCCAATGCGGCGCTGGCTATTCTTGGCCGGTTGAAAGCCGCGTGCGGCGATACTCTCCCTGATCCGCCCACGCTGCTTGCCCTGTCCGATGAAGCGCTGCGGGCCTGTGGCTTCTCAGCCTCCAAAATGTCGGCGATCCGCGATGTGGCGGCGAAAGCGGCAGACGGCACCATTCCCGCCCGCGCCCGCGCCTTGCGGCTTTCGGATGAGGCGCTCATCGAACGGCTAACCTCCATACGCGGAGTTGGCCGATGGACGGTGGAAATGCTGCTGATCTTCACACTGCGCCGGCAGGACGTGTTTCCGGTGGATGATTTCGGTGTGCGCGAGGGTTACCGGCTGCTGCACGGGCTAGAGGTGCAGCCAAAGCCAAAAGCCTTCGCAGAGATTGGCAAGGCTTACGCCCCTTACCGCACCCAAGCCGCGCTTTATCTGTGGCGTGCCGCGGATGAAATGAAAAAGCCCGGCATGGCGCTGAGCAAAGCATAAAAAAGCCGGCGTTTCCGCCGGCCTTTTAAAAAATCAGGGCAGATGCTTAGCGATATAAGGCGGCAGCCAGAAGCTCGCCACATGCACGCGCGGGCTCCAATACTCGCTCTTGGAAATGATATCGCCCGCCGTCTCGGCGCGCTTGGCGATCTCCTCAACGCTCACTTGTGTCTGCGCCGGGTTCTTGCCGGCCCAGCCCAGCGTCATGTAGCCGCCCACATAGGTCGGCACCGCCGCCACATAGGCCGACACGAACGGGAAGAACTTCTTCCGGCGCACAGAGGTTTCATACAGCTCATCCGCCTGCATGAAGGGCACGCCGCACTGGTTCACGATCAGCCCGTCATCGCGCAGAATACGCGCCGCATTCTCGTAGAAATCGTCAGTGAACAAAACTTCACCCACGCCGATCGGGTCGGTGGAGTCCACGATGATCACGTCGAAGGAACCTGTCGGCGCCTTCTTCACGAAATCGATGCCATCACCCACGATGACTTCCGCGCGCGGGTTGGTCCAGGCGTCGCCGCCAATGCCGGGCAGGAATTCCTTGGAGAGGCGGATCACCTCGCCATCGATCTCCGCCATCACGGCGCGCTCAACGCCCTTGTGCATCAGCACATGCTTCAGCACGCCGCCATCGCCCGCGCCGATAATCAGCACGTCCTTGGCATTGCCATGCGCCAGCAATGGCACATGGGTAAGCATTTCCTGATACACGAACTCGTCGCGCTCGGTGATCTGGATCACGCCATCCAGCGTCAGCACCCGGCCATGGCTGGTGGTTTCAAAAACCCCAATGTCCTGAAAGTCGCTTTTCACACGCGCCAACTCGCGCGCGGTTTTAAAGCGTTGGCCCCAATCGGGGTAAAGCGTTTCGTTCAACCAGGTCTCGGCCATGGGCAACACTCCATATTCGCGCCAAACGGAGCGTTGGCAAAGCCGACCCTCCGTCTGCATCTCACTGAAAAGGGAAAGGGCACGGCGCCATCGCCGTGGCCCGGTTACGCGATCAGGCCGCGCTTCTGCTCGTTCACCTGAATATGGGTCGGGGTGAACGCTTCCTTCAAGAAGGGAATCAGCTTGTACGGGTCGCAGCAGCCGCACATGAACACGTCGAGCGCCGCGAAGTTGCGCTCGGGCCAGCTATGGATGGAGATATGGCTTTCCGCCAACACCACAACACCAGAAACGCCGCCATTCGGCTCGAAATGGTGGAAATGGTGGTGCAGGATCGTGGCGCCGGCCGCACGCGCGCCATCGCACAGCGTCTGGTCGATCAGCTCCGGGCTGTCGAGATTTGATGCGCCCCACAAATCGATGATGAGGTGCATGCCGGCATATTTCACGCCGTCCTTCTCAACGTAATAGTCCTTCTGCGGCTCCTGGGAGAGCGGAGAAATCGTCTGGTTTTCGCTCGGAGACTCCGAGACCATCCCCAGTCGGGCAAGTGCGTTCATTGCGAACCCCCTAACTAGTAGACAGCCTGTAGAACGCAGCACCGCGCTGCGCCCCCCTGGGCCAGTGGGGGGGGCTTATGGGGCCATACCCCCCCCTGATGCAAGTGATATTTTTATGTTGGGCCTGAAAAAAATTTACACCTGCCCCGCGTGTGCGGAGCAGGTGCTTTTCACGAAAGCTTAAAGACTTAGGCAGGTTATTTTTTGTTACTCCGCCGCCTCCAGATAAGCCTCCAGCGGCGCGCAGGAGCATACGAGGTTACGGTCGCCATACACATTGTCCACCCGCTTCACCGGCGGCCAGTATTTCTGCGTTGCCACGTAAGGCAGCGGAAAGGCCGCAACCTGCCGGGAATAAGCATGCGCCCAATCCTCCGTCATCACCTCAGCGGCGGTGTGCGGCGCGTTTTTCAGCGGATTGTCGTCCTTCGGCAAATCCCCGGAGGCGATCTGCGCGATCTCCGCCGCAATGCCCAGCATGGCGTCGCAAAACCGGTCCAGCTCGCCCTTGTCCTCGCTCTCGGTGGGCTCGATCATCAAGGTTCCCGCCACCGGCCAGGACATTGTAGGCGCATGGAACCCGTAATCGGCGAGGCGCTTGGCGATGTCCTCCACCTGCACGCCGGAACTGGCGGCAAAGCCGCGGCAATCGACGATACATTCATGCGCCACCCGCCCCTGCTCGCCCCGGTACAGGATGGGATAAGCCACCTCCAGCCGCTTGGCGATGTAATTGGCGTTCAAGATTGCCGCCTTGGTGGCGCGGGTGATGCCCGCCGGGCCCATCAGCCTTATATAAGCATAGGGAATCGGCAGGATCAGCGCCGAACCGAACGGCGCCGCCGAAACCGGGCCGAAGCCGGTGGCAGGCCCGGTATCCGCGCGTAAGGGGTGGGTGGGCAAATGCGGCGCCAGATGCGCGGCTACGCCAATGGGCCCCACGCCCGGTCCGCCACCGCCATGCGGAATGCAGAAGGTCTTGTGCAGGTTCAAATGGCACACATCCGCGCCGATATTGGCCGGGCTGGTCAGCCCCACCTGGGCGTTCATATTGGCGCCGTCCATGTAAACCTGCCCGCCCGCCGCGTGCACGGCCTGGCAGATGTCGCGGATCGCGGTTTCATACACGCCATGAGTGCTGGGATAGGTGATCATCAGCGCGGCCAGGCGCTCGCCATGCTCCTCCACCTTCTTGTGCAAATCGGCCACGTCCACATTGCCGTTCTTGTCGCAGGCCACCACCACAACCTTGTAGCCCGCCATGGCGGCCGAGGCCGGGTTGGTGCCGTGGGCGGAAGCCGGGATCAGGCAGATATGCCGGTGTCCCTCGCCCCGCGCCTCATGGTAAGCACGGATCGCCAGCAGCCCGGCATATTCCCCTTGCGCGCCGGAATTCGGCTGAAGCGAAACCGCCGCAAACCCCGTCACCTCACAAAGCAACGCCGCCAGCTCGTCGATCAGCGCCTTGAAGCCTTGCGTCTGCTCTGGCGGCGCGAAGGGGTGGATGCTGGCGAATTCCGGCCAGGTGATCGCCGCCATCTCCACGGCGGCGTTCAGCTTCATGGTGCAGGAGCCGAGCGGGATCATGGAGCGGTTGAGCGCCACGTCCTTATCCTCAAGCCGCTTAAGGTAGCGCAGCATGAGGTGCTCGGAATGATGGGCGCTGAATACTTCCTCTGTGCAGAATCTGCTCTGGCGGGCCAGTTTTTCGGGGATGGAAAGTTGCGCCTCGGCAAGCTTCACCCCGAACAGCCCGGCCAGGGTTTCCAACTCAGGCCGCGTCACCGTCTCATCCAGCGCGATGCCGATACCGGTCTCGTCAATCCGGCGCAAATTGAACCCGGCCTCCTCAGCGGCCTGGATCAGCGCATCCGCCTTCCCTCCGGCCTCAATGGCCAGCGTGTCGAAAAACGCCGTATGGCGCAGGCTGAACCCGGCCTTGCGCGCCGCCTCGGCCAGCAGCCGCGCCTGCAAATTCACCCGGCGGGCAATATTCTTCAGCCCCTCCGGCCCATGCCAGGCGGCGTAAAACCCGGCCATCACCGCCAGCAGCACCTGCGCGGTGCAGATATTGCTGGTGGCCTTCTCGCGGCGGATATGCTGCTCGCGCGTTTGCAACGCCAGGCGCATGGCCGGCCGCCCGGCGGCATCCACGGAAACACCCACCAACCGCCCAGGCATAGCGCGTTTGAATGCGTCCTTGGTGGCGAAGAACCCAGCATGCGGGCCGCCAAAGCCCATCGGCACGCCAAAACGCTGGGCGGAGCCGGCAACAATGTCCGCCCCCATCTCGCCTGGCGGGGTCAGCAGCGTCAGCGCCAGCAAATCCGCGCAAACAATGCTCATCGCCCCAGCCGCCTTGGCGGCGGCAGTCTCGGCAGAAATATCCCGCACCGCACCCGTGGAACCCGGATAGTTCAGCACCAGCGCGAAAGGCTTGGCGGCCTCGATGCCCGCTACATCCCCCGGCGTCACATCGGTAATCTCCCAGCCATGCGGCCAGGCGCGGGTGGCGATCACGGCGCGGGTCTGCGGGTGCACGTCCTTGGCGATGGCAATCACCTTGCTGCCCGCCTTGTGCATGGCAAAGGCCATGGCGACACCTTCCGCCGCCGCAGTCGCCTCATCCAGCAGCGAGGCATTGGCGATTTCCATGCCAGTGAGCGAGGTGATCATGGTCTGGAAATTCAAAATCGCTTCCAGCCGCCCTTGGGAAATTTCCGCCTGATAAGGCGTATAGGCCGTATACCAGCCCGGATTCTCTAGCACATTGCGTTGGATCACGGGCGGGGTGACGGTACCATGATAGCCAAGCCCGATGAGCGATTTTTTTACCACATTACGGCTGGCGAGGCCCCGCAACCGGTCCAGCACGGCGGCCTCGTCCTCCGCCTCTGGCAAGGCCAGGGCCGCGTTAGTGCGGATGCTCTCGGGGATGGTCTCGGCAATCAGCCCCTCCAGGCTCGGCGCGCCGACCACCTTCAGCATCGCCTCGATCTGCGCCTCGTCTGGCCCGATATGGCGGGCGACGAAACTGTCCGGCCGCTCCAGCGCGGCCAGTTCTGTCAGTGCATTCACGCTAGCGTCCCCAGAAATTCGTCATAAGCCGCGCGGTCCATCAGCTCGGCGAGCGAGCCTGGATCTTCCAGGCGCAGCTTGAAAAACCAGCCATCCGCTTCGGCCTCGGCATTCACCTTGGCGGGCTCGTCCACGATGGTCTGATTCACCTCCGCCACCGTGCCGGTCAGCGGGGCATACACGTCGGACGCCGCCTTCACGCTCTCCACCACCGCGCAAGCCTCACCCTTGGCCACGTTGCGGCCTGGCTCCGGCAGTTCCACAAACACAATATCTCCCAGCGCGGCTTGCGCGTGGTCTGTAATGCCGATGGTGGCCAGGCCGTCCGCGCCCACAGACACCCATTCATGATCCTTGGAGTAAAAAATCTGAGCCATGGAAGCCTTCCTTTCAGCGGACATAGTTATGAGGAACGAAGGGCAGAGACGTGACCTGCCCGGAGAGCGGCTTGTCACGCACGATCAATTCGAGCGTGGTGCCTGGTTTGGCGCAGTCACTACGGACATAGCCGAGGGCGATGGGCGCATTCAGCGTGGGGGAGAACACGCCGGAGGTGACGCGGCCAATGGCCTCACCGCCCGGCAGGCGGATCTCCGCCCCGGCACGGGCCGGGGCACGGCCTTCCAGCTTAATGCCCACCAAATTTTCCGCCGTGCCTTCGGCCAGCGCCTTTTGCACCGCCGCCGCGCCCAGAAAATGCCCCTCGGCCACGCGCTTCTTGGAAAGCGCAAAGCCCAGCCCAGCGGCCACGGGGTTGGTGCCCTCGTCAATATCATTGCCATAAAGGCAGAGCCCGGCTTCCAGCCGCAGCGAGTCCCGTGCGCCCAGCCCGGCAGGGGTGGCGCCACGGGCCAGCAGCAGCTCGGCCAGGGTTTCGCCGTCGAAACCGGCGCAGCCGATCTCGAACCCGTCCTCGCCGGTATAGCCCGAACGGGTGACAATGCAGTCAATTCCGTCAATCTGCACCGGGGCAGCGTCCATGAACTTCAAGATGGCCGCTTCGGGCAGAATTTCCACGGCTTTCGGGCCTTGCAAGGCCAGCAGCGCGCGGTCGAATCGCGTCGTCACATCCACGCCATGGCCGCGCATATGCGCCACATCCGCCGCCTTACGGCTCGCGTTCAGCACCACCTGCACATGCGCGCCAAGGTTGGCCACCATCAAATCATCCAGTATGCCGCCCGCCTCGTTCAGCAGCAGCGTATAACGCTGGCGGCCAGGCTTCAGCCCGACGATATCCCCCGGCACCAGGCGCGAGAAAGCCTCGATCTCCGCGATTTCCGCTTGCCCCATATGGGAAACATCAAACAAGGCCGCCCCGGAGCGGCACGCATTATGCTCGGCCATGATGCCTTGATATTGCAACGGCATCTCATAACCCGCGAATTCCACCATGCGCGCGCCAAGGCGGCGGTGCAGAGCGTCCAAAGGTGTCTTGGCCACGGCTTAACCCCTCAATCGTCAGTTCACCCGGCTAACACCGCCGGAAGTGCTGACC
>JAGXAE010000191.1 GCA_018971725.1 Pseudomonadota bacterium
TCACCGCCAGCGCCAGCCCGCCGCCGGTCATCGCCAGCGGGATTTGCGCGAGGAGCAAGAGCGGCACGCGCCGGCCGGAGAAGCGCAAAAACAGCACCCAGGCCAGCGATGCGATGGCAGCGATGGCGGCAATCCCCAACCCCACGGCAGCGTGCTCCAGCATCGGGTACAGCCCGCCAAAGGCGATCCGCTCGCCCGGTGGCAACTTCAGCCCGGCCAAAGCGTGCTTCGCCTGAGCGATCGCGAGATTGGGCGCGGTGGTGGGGGTGGCGAGAATTTCCAGCGCCCGCGCGCCGTCTATATGCATGAACTGGTTGGGGCTGGTGACGAGCGAAATATCCGCCAGCGCGCCCAGCGGCGTGGCACTGCCCGGCCCCACCGGCAGGGCGTCGAGTTGGGCCAGTGAGAGCAGATGCGCATCCGGCAGGCGCAGATAAAGCGGCAACGGCGCGGCACCATCCGGCAGCTCGGCCGCAATCTGCCCGGCCATCAGGGCGGAGACCTCTCCGCTTAAGCCTGCCGGGGTCATCCCCGCCGCCGCGAGCGCGGCCGGGCGCGGGGTGATGCGCAACTGCGTTTCAGGGTAGCCCTCGTCGTTGAACAAATCGCTCAGTCCTGGCACCCGGCTCAGCCGTTGCGCGATCGCTTGGGCGGTTTCCGTCATCTGACTGAGATCGTCGCCGTACAAATCCAGCGCGAAGGGCTGCGGCAGGCCGTTCAGGCTCTCGCCCAGCCGCTCGATGGTTGGCGTGTCGATGCCGGTTTGCAGCGAGGGGAATTGCGTCTCGGCCTGCACCCGGGCGGCGATGGCGTCCAGGCTGGCACCGCCAGCACCTGGCTTGAGGCGGATGGTGATCTCTCCGGCATAGGCGGGCTCCGTATAAGTGGAGTCAGCGGCCGAGCCGATACGCGCCAGCACATGCTCTACCGCCGGATCTTTCGCCAGCCGGGCGGAGAGGCAGCGCATCAGCGCATCCGTATCCGCCAGTGAGGTACCGGGGGCGAGGGTAAAGGATTCCAGTAGCACGCCCTCATTCGGCAGCGGCAGCACATTCACCGAAACCAGGCTCATCGCCCCCAGGCTGAGCAGCAGCAGCGCCCCGCAGGTAAGCACGGCGCGTTTGGGATAGGCCAAGGCGAGGCGGAACAGATGGCGGTTCCAGCCCATCAACCGCAGGAGCAACGCATTGGCTACACGCGGCGGGCGTACGGCATGGCGGGGCAGCAGCCCGAGGCCCAGCGGGATCAGCGTGAGCGAGACCAGCAGCGACGCGCCGAGCGAGAAAATCATGCCCAGCGCGAAAGGCACACAGAACAGCCCGGCCAGCCCGCCGGTGAACAGCAGCGGCACGAAGACCAGAATGGTGGTGAGCGTGCCGATGATATCCGGCGCCATGATCTCCCGCAGGCCCCGCCAGATGCCGGGCCAGGTGTCATCGCCAGCTTCCCAGCGATGAAAAATGCTCTCCAGCACGATGATGGAATCATCCGCCACCAGCCCGAGAGCGACGATGATGGCGCCAAAGGTAAGCAGGTTGAGACTCTGCCCGGTTGCGTACAGCCCGGCGATGCCCAGCAGCAGCGAGGCCGGGAGGGACAGCGCCAGCAGCCAGGCGCCGCTGCTCACCCCCAACACGGCAAGTAGCCCGGCAATGGCCAGCACGCCGCCGATCAGCAGATTGCGGCGCAGATCATCGCTCGTCGCGCCCACCAGATGACCTTGATCGTAAATCGGCACAACCGATACGCCGGGCGGCATTGGTACGGATTGAATGGCCGAAGATAACGCCCGGGTAACGGGCAGTGTGGAAGCGCCCTGTTGCTTGAAGATGGTAAGCGCGATGGCGGGCTCGCCATCCAGCAGCTCGCGCTGATGCACCGGCGCCGTACCGTGGACGATGCGCGCCAGGGTGCCGAGCGGGATTGCTCCGTTTGGCCCCATCACCGGCACTTGTGCCAGCGCGGCGGCACTGGGGGCGTTGCCGAAGGTGATGAGCGAGTCGGTATGGCCGAGGCTGAGAGACCCGCCCGGCACCAGCATCGCCTGCCCGGCCAGCGCCTGTTGCAAAGCCTGCACGGAAACCCCTGCCTGTTCCATGGCGGTCAGGTTGGGCTGCACCCAGAGCGCCTCGTCCCCCAGCCCGGCAGAGGTGACAAGCTGCACGCCCGGGACGGCGCGCAAGGCTGGCACCAGTTGCATGGCCACAGCCCGCGCCACCGCCGCCTGCGATGTGCCGGGGGCAAAGCGCACCGCATAATCTGCCACCTCGTTGATGGCGTTACCCATGATCTGCGTGAAAGGCTGTACGCCGGGTGGCAGGCTCGTCTGGGCGCGCTCGACGGCGCCGTTCACCGCCTGCAAATCCGCTTGGGCGCTGGTGGTGCCGGCAAAGCGCAGATCGGTCTCCACCAGCCCGTCGCTGATGGTGCTGCGGACATTGGAGACGCCGGGCAGGCCGAGCAGCACGCCCTCCAGCGGGGTGGCCACCATCGCCTCCATATCCGTGGCGGTAGTGCCGGGCAGATGCACCGTCACGCTCACCTCGGGATAATTGAAAGCCGGCAGCACCTCTTCCGGGATATTGAACAGGGCAAACAACCCGTAACCGAGCAAGGCGGCATAAATCATCAGCCACAAAGCCGGGCGGCCAAGCAGGCGGAGCAAAGCTGCTGGCATGGCTTAATCCGGCGGCTGAAACTGAGCGGCGATACCGCGATGGTAGAGCAGTGCCGCATCCTGGACGACGACCTCGTCTCCGGCGGACAAGCCGGAGACGATGGGGGTGTGCGCGCCCTCCGCCTCGCCCGGCACCACCTGCACGGCATGGTCACCTTTTGCGTCATGCAGCATCACCCACCAGCGCCCGTCATCCAGCACCAGCGCTTCGCTGGGCACTAGCAGCACCGGGCGGGATGACAAGGAGAGACGAAGCGTGCCCGCTTCGCCCGGCTGCAAGCCAGGGCCCGAGAAGGCGACTACCAGCCCGCCATCGGCCTGGTTGTCCTGCACACCGCGCAGCGTAACCGGCACGGAGGGGGTGTCATCGGCGGGGATAAACCGTGCCGCAATGCCGGGGGAAAGCGTGGCCGCCTGCGGGCCATAAAGCACGGCCTTGACCCACGCGCCGGCAGCGGGCTGCACCACCGCTATGGCCTGGCCCGGCTGGAGCGAAGCCCCCGGCCCAGCAGCGAGGCTTTGCACCTGCCCAGCCACCGGGCTTTGCAGGCTGGATGCCGCCCGCAGCGCCGCGAGATCAGCCCGCGCCGCTTTCGCCGCAGCCTCGGCTTGCGCCACCGCGGCTTTGGTGGAGAGATGATCCGCGAATTTACCGCGCTCGGCGGCCAGGTTGGTATTGGCGGCATTGCTGGCCCCTTGCGCCGTGGCCAGCGCCGCCGCGATCTGTGGCCCGCCGAGTTGCCCTATGATCTGGCCCGGCTGCACGGTCTCGCCCGGCACG
>JAGXAE010000192.1 GCA_018971725.1 Pseudomonadota bacterium
GGCGCGTAATAAGCGGGCGGCGCATAATAAGCCGGCCCAGCAGGCTGTTGAATCGATTCGCCATGTCCCACCATGCACTGCGCATAGGCCACATCATAACGGCCCTGGAGGGAATCCGCCGTCGCCTGGGTATTATTGCCCGCCGCGGAGGCGCCGCCAAGCAGACCGGCTCCCGCACCCACGGCTGCCCCAGCGCCCACATTGCCCGCCAGCGAGCCCAATGCGGCACCTATCCCGGCACCGATCAATGTGCCAGCCGCAGCCGTCGCCGCGGAATTGTTCTGTGAATTCTGCGCCACCTGCCCGCTATTTGGCATCTGCGACGCCGCATAGCTCCTACAATAGGCGTCATCGGCCTGGAACTGGTTCCAGCTCTTGCCCTGGCCTGGCATGGCCACCACCGTGGGCTGGGTCGGCGTTACCGCCGTGCATGCCCCCAGAGCCAGCATTGGCACCAGGGCAATCCCCGTCAACTTCTTAAGCATCTTGAACTCCCGTACAAGACAAGCGTTTACTCTATCCTATCAGCTCTAAGCTTCGCCCTGAAGCCGGGCAACGCAAGAGCCGGGCAGATTACAATTCGTATCGCTTGGCCGTTTATCCGAGCATTACGGCGAAAACAGGGTCACCCCCCCTCCGCGACGCCTTTCAGAAAATCCTTCACCTTGGCAAAAAAGCCTTCATGCTCCGGGCTGCCGGCCTGATGCCCGGCGGATTCCTGCTCGAACTGCTCCAGCAATTCGCGCTGCCGCTTGGTCAGGCTCTGCGGGGTCTCCACCGCCACCTGGATATACATATCCCCCCGCTGGGTGGACCGCAGCACTGAGAACCCCTTGCTCCGCAACCGGAACTGGTCGCCTGACTGCGTGCCGGCAGGTATTTTCACCTTGGCCGCGCTGCCGTCTATCGTCGGCACCTCAATTTCGCCGCCCAGGGCCGCCTGGCCCATGCGCAACGGCACCCGGCAGAAAATATTCGCTCCATCACGTTGGAAGATCGGGTGCTGACGGATGGAGACATGCACATAAAGGTCCCCGGGCGGTGCGCCACGCGGCCCGGCCTCGCCCTCGCCAGACAGCCGGATGCGCGTGCCGTCCTCCACACCCGCCGGAATCTGCACCGCCAGCGTGCGCTCGCGCGGCACGGTGCCAGCGCCGGAGCACACCCGGCAAGGGTTGCGCACAATGCGCCCGGCCCCGCCGCAGGTTGGGCAAGTGCGCTCCACCACAAAGAACCCCTGCTGCGCGCGCACCCGCCCGGCCCCGCCGCAGGTGGTGCAATTTTCAGCGCTGGCGTTCTTGTCGGCCGATCCAGTACCGTTACAGGCATCGCAGGCCAAGCGCGTGGCCACGCGCACATTCGTCTTAATGCCCGTATAGGCTTGCGTGAGGTCGATCTCGACCGCGGCCTTTATATCCGCGCCAGCCTGCGCGCCGCCACCGCCGCCCCGCCGGCCGCCGCCACCGAACATCTGCTCGAAAATATCGCCGAGCCCGCCTTCAAACCCGAACCCGCCGCCAAAGCCGCCACCGCCGCCCATGCCGCCATTCTCAAACGCCGCATGGCCAAAACGGTCATAGGCGGCCCGCTTCTGGTCGTCCTTCAGAACGTCGTAAGCTTCGTTAATTTCCTTAAACTTATGCTCAGCCTTCTCATCGCCGGGGTTCCGGTCGGGATGGTACTGCATCGCCAGCTTGCGATACGCTTTCTTCAAATCGTCGGCGCTTGCGCCCCGCTCAACCATCAGCACGGCGTAGTAATCAAGTTTAGCCATGGCGGCGCTTAATTCCTTGAAATTCTGCTTAAACGGAAAGTCCCGGGGCGTAACCCCGGGACCCTGTCAGTCATATCAAACCCGCCTCAAGCGGATTTATTCTTGTCGTCGACATCCTCGAAATCGGCGTCCACGACCTTCTCGCCATTCGGCCCGGTGCTCTCGGCTCCAGGCTGCGCGGCACTTGCGCCCGCGGCGCTTTCGGCCTTGTACATCGCCTCGCCGATCTTCATCGCCACCTGGGTCAGCTTGTCGGAGGCCGCTTTCACCGCCTCGGCATTGCCGCCCTCAAGCGCTGATTTCGCCTCGGCGATCGCGGCTTCGGCCTCGGCCTTGTCAGCCGCGTCCACCTTGTCGCCCGCATCCTTCAGCGTCTTCTCAACCTGATTGATCATGCTCTCAGTCTGGTTGCGTGCTTCCACCGCCTCGCGCCGGGCCTTATCGGCCGCCGCGTTCTCCTCCGCCTCGCGCACCATGCGCTCGATATCGGCGTCAGAGAGACCACCCGAGGCCTGGATGCGGATCTGCTGCTCCTTGCCGGTCGCCTTATCCTTCGCGGAAACAGACACAATGCCGTTCGCGTCAATATCGAAAGTCACCTCGATCTGCGGCACGCCACGCGGCGCGGAGGGAATGCCCTGCAGATCGAAGTTGCCAAGCAGCTTGTTGTCCGCGGCCATCTCGCGCTCGCCCTGGAAGACCTTGATGGTCACCGCCGTCTGGCCGTCCTCGGCGGTGGAGAAGGTCTGGCTCTTCTTGGTCGGGATCGTCGTGTTGCGGTCGATCAAACGCGTGAACACGCCGCCCAGGGTCTCGATGCCCAGGGAAAGTGGGGTCACGTCCAGCAGCAGAACGTCCTTCACGTCGCCCTTCAGCACACCGCCCTGAATGGCAGCGCCGATGGCCACAACTTCATCCGGGTTCACGTTGCGGGCAGGCTCCTTGCCGAAGAAGCTCTTCACCGCCTCGATCACCTTCGGCATGCGGGTCATACCGCCCACCAGGATCACTTCCGAGATCTCCCCGGCGGTCACCCCGGCATCCTTCAGCGCCGCCCGACAGGGAGCAAGAGTACGCTCGATCAGATCATCAACCAGGCTTTCCAGCTTCGCCCGGGAGAGTTTCAGCACCAGATGCTTCGGCCCGGAGGCGTCGGCGGTGATGAAGGGCAGATTGATCTCGGTCTCCTTGGAGGAGGACAGCTCGATCTTCGCCTTTTCCGCGGCTTCCTTCAGGCGTTGCAGGGCCAGCTTGTCCTTGCGCAGGTCAATGCCCTGGTCCTTCTTGAACTCATCGGCCAGGTAGTCGATCACGCGCGCGTCGAAATCCTCACCACCCAGGAAAGTATCGCCGTTGGTGGACTTCACCTCGAACACGCCGTCACCCAACTCCAGCACGGACACGTCGAACGTGCCGCCGCCAAGGTCGTACACCGCGATGGTGCCGGCGTTCTTCTTGTCCATGCCATAGGCAAGGGCCGCCGCCGTCGGCTCGTTGATGATGCGCAGCACGTCCAGGCCCGCAATCTTGCCGGCATCCTTGGTCGCCTGGCGCTGCGCGTCGTTAAAATAGGCCGGCACGGTGATCACCGCCTGGGTCACGGTCTCGCCCAGATACGCCTCGGCGGTCTCCTTCATCTTGGTCAGGATGTAGGAAGAGACCTGCGACGGGGA
>JAGXAE010000193.1 GCA_018971725.1 Pseudomonadota bacterium
TCTTGACGCTTTGCACAATTTCTTTTGGCCTTCGGCGCAGGTTCTGCGTTTCGGCGATACCGGCACGTCCTTCGGCATTGACGAGCTTGCCGCCTTCCGCCGCAACCGCAAGGGCGGTTCGCCCCAGCGCGTGCTGCAAAACACCCGCATCGTCACCTTCGGGCCGGACCATGCAGTCGCCACCACGGAGTTTGTCCGCGAGGGCGAACCCCGCCTGGGGCGGCAGACGCAAGTCTGGGTGCGGTTTCCTGATCTGGGCTGGCGCATCGCCAGTGCGCATGTGTCGCTGGTGGCGGCTTAAAATCTTTCCATTCGGAACGCCGAAGGGTCAACAACCGGCGTTTCACCCGCGACAATTTCCGCCATCAGCCGCCCGGCACCGGGGCCGATGCCAAACCCATGGCCGGAAAACCCGGTGGCGATGTAGAATCCCTTTTGTGATTTCACTTCCGATATCACCGGAATCGCATCCGGCGTGCCGTCGATAAATCCCGCCCAGCTCTGCGCCACCTTGGCATCCGCGAATACGGGCACGTCCCGCGCCAGATGCCGCATTGCCTGGCGCAGCCCGCGTATTTGCGGGGCGGGGTCAAGGATGCGCTCTTGCGTGAACGGCGCGTTACCGCCTGAAAGATAATCCCGCTCCTGCCGCCATTCTTGCAAAAACTGCCCGGAGACATGTGGGCGCAGGTAATCGCGTTCAGACAGAAATTCCGGCAGGAATTTGAAGAACAGCCTGAACACGTCAGGGGTTATCTCTGGCGAAGAGATCCAGCCATTGGCGATGGTGTAGCCGCCATCTAGCCGCTTTCTGAAGGCATAATGCCGCGCCGAGGCGGAAATCTCCGGCCCGTGCAGCGGTGCTGTTCGTAAAACAGAAGACCTTACCTTCAACTGCGGTAATGCGATGCCGTGCTTGCGGCAGAACAGGCGGGACCACGCGCCCCCTGCCAGCACCACCTTTGGGCAGGCAATCCGTCCACGTTCAGTCTCCACCGCGATGATCTTTCCCGCCTCGCGTACCAGCCCGGTCACGGCGCAATTCTGCAATATCGCCACCCCCGTCGCTTGTGCGGCGCGCGCCATGGCGGGCACGGCCAGTTGCGGTTCTGCCCGCGCGTCGCTTTCGGTGAAAAGCGCTCCCACAAACCGCCGCGCCGCTTCCGGCAGCAGAAGCGCGGTTTCGGTGGAATCCAGCACCCTGGAACCAGCGCCCAACGGCACGGCTTTTGCCGCCCAGGCGGCACGCTGATGTTGCTCCTTGGCATTGGCGTTGAGGTACGCGATGCCACAAACCCGATATCCCGTCTCCGCTCCGGTCAATTCGTTCATCCGCGCCCACAGCTTGCGGCTCTCGAACATCAGCGGCAGTTCCCGCACATCCCGCCCTTGCACGCGCACCCAGCCCCAGTTCCGGCTGGATTGCTCGGCGGCAATACGGCCTTTTTCGCACAGCACCACCTTCGCGCCCTTCTGCGCCAGGTTCCATGCGGTGCACACGCCAATGATGCCGCCGCCGATTACCACCACATCCGCTTGCGCGGGGAATGCGGTAAATTCTGTCTCAACATTATCAACTTCAGGGCCCATGGTGGAATTTTCCAGCGCCACGCAGGGCAGGTCAAGCGCCGCCGGGGCTTGACCTCTAGGCCATGCGCAAACAGATAAAAGCCGGCCGCCTGGGCCACGATTTCGAAGATGTATTGGATTTTTCGTGAGCATTACCAAAGCGGCCGCCAAAAACCACACCGGTCTCGCGCTGTTCGCGCTCTCCATGGGCGGGTTTGCCATCGGCACCACGGAATTCGGCACGATGGGCCTGGTGCCCTATTTCGCCAATGGTCTGCATATCGGCATCGTCAAGGCCGGGCAGGTGATCAGCGCCTATGCGCTGGGTGTGGTGGTGGGCGCGCCTATTCTGGCGGTGGCGGGCGCCAGGCTGCCGCGCCGGGTTATGCTCATCGGGCTGATGCTGTTTTTCGCCCTCGGCAATTTGTTAAGCGCCGTCGCCCCTGATTTCTCCTGGATGATGGTGTTCCGCTTCATAGCCGGCCTGCCGCATGGCGCGTATTTCGGCGCCGCAGCGCTGGTGGCGGCGGAGTTGGTGCCGCCGGGCAAAAAAACCCAGGCCATTGCCAGCGTGCTGCTCGGCCTTACCATCGCCACCATCTTCGGCGTGCCCTTGGCCAATGGCATCGGCCAGGTGCTGAACTGGCGTTGGGCTTTTGTGCTGGTGGCGCTGCTGGCGGCGGCCACGGCGGGGCTGGTGTTTGCGATGGTGCCGCACATGGCTGCTGACAAATCCAGAAACCCGCTGTCTGAGCTTGACGCGTTGAGGAACAAGCAGGTCTGGCTCACCCTCGGCATTGGCGCCATTGGCTTCGGCGGGATGTTTGCCGTTTATACCTATCTCGACTCCACGCTGCTGGAGGTTACGAAGGCGCGGCCCTTCATGCAGCCGCTGGTGCTGGCGCTGTTCGGCGCGGGGATGACGTTTGGCAATCTTCTCGCCGCGCGCCTTGCTGACAAAGCCTTGATGCAGACCATCGCCGGTGTGCTCATCTGGTCGGCGCTGGTGATGGCGCTCTATCCGTTCATGACCGGACATATCTGGAGCATGGCGCTGGCGGCATTTCTCATCGGCAATGGCGGCGGGCTCGGCTCGCCATTGCAGGCGCGGTTGATGGATGTGGCGGGCAAGGCGCAAACCCTGGCGGCGGCGTTGAATCATAGCGCCATGAATACCGCCAACGCGCTGGGGCCGGTGTTAGCGGGGCTGGCCATCAGCGCCGGGTGCGGCCTGCCTTCCACGGGCTGGGTTGGGGCGGCTCTGGCGGTTGCCGGGTTCGGTATCTGGGGGCTGGCAATGCTTGCCGCGCGGGGCGATAGCGCGTTGGCGGTGGCAGAATAGTTCAGCGCACCGGAATGGTGGCGTAGCGCAGCTCGCGTTGGTATTCGCGGGGCGGCACCTCATGGCAGCAGATCAGCCAGTAAGGCAGCACCAGCAGTAGCGTCCAGGTAAAATTCCAAGCCAACTGCATGTGCGATTCAAGCGGCCATTGCGTGGGGAACAGCACCAGATCCAACAGCCAGAGCGTGCGCCAGAGCAGCCCGGTCAGACGCACCGCCGGCGCCACGCGCGCCCGGCGCGAACCCTGCGCCTGCTGGGCGTTTATCTGCACATAGGCCGCGCCGGCCATGATGGCGAGGCACAACATGTCCTCAAAAAAATCAGGCGAATAGGCGTGGTCGAACAGTTTTATCCACGCAAGCCCGGCCAGCGCGCCCAGCCCAGTGCAAAACCGCGCCAGCGTGAACACCTGCACCCCAAGCCACCATTCAGCCCGGTTCACCCCCGGCTGCAGCACCTGGTCGATGATGAAATCGTCCGCCTTTCGGGCAAATCCTATCACATTCCCGGCCATTCCCGTCGTCCTG
>JAGXAE010000194.1 GCA_018971725.1 Pseudomonadota bacterium
ACCATCATCGGGCTGGATCTGGGGCTGATCGTGGGGCTGACCGCCGGGGTGCTGTCCTTCATCCCGTATGTCGGCACGGTGCTGGGCAGCATCACGGCCATTCTGCTCTCGCTCAGCCAGAATGCGGGCTGGCATGGGGTGATCTCGGTGTTGACGGTGTTCGCCGTCGGCCAGGGGTTGAACGACTACGTGATCCAGCCCCGCTTTCTGGGCGACCGGGTGGGGCTTTCAGCCGTGTGGGTGATCTTCGCGCTGTTCGCGGGGGGGGCGGCGTTCGGGTTTCTCGGCATCATGCTGGCCGTGCCGGTTACGGCAACGCTGGGGGTGATCGCGCGGTTCTGGCTGCGGCGCTATCTGCAATCCCCGCTTTATCTGGATGCGCCGCCGGAATGAGACAGCTCGCCCTGCCCTTCGCGGAAACGGCGCAGCCTTACACGGCGGAGGATTTCTGCCCCGCACCTTCCAACGCCGCGGCGCGGGATTGGCTGGCCCGCCCGGAAGCCTGGAGCAATGGAAGGCTGGTGCTGTGGGGCGAGGCGGGCTGCGGCAAGACGCATCTGCTGCATATCTGGGCGCAGGCGCACCAGGCGCAGATTGTGGAGGGCGCCACTCTGCGCGGGCTTGTGCGGCCCACCGGGCCCGTGGCCGTGGACGATGCCGATCTGGCCCCCGACCCCGCCGCACTGCTGCATTTGCTGAACGCCGCCGCCGAGGAGGGGTTTCCCGTGCTGCTGGCCTGCCGGCAGCCACCGGCCCGCATGGGCTATAAGCTGGCCGACCTGACCAGCCGGCTGCGCGCTTCCGCGAGCGTGGAAATCCGCGCCCCCGAGGACGATCTGCTGGAAGCACTGCTCACCCGCTTTGCCGCCGCACGGCAGCTGAACCTGCCCATCCAGGTGCGTAACCTTCTGCTGCTGCATCTGCCCCGCGCACCCGCCTTCTACCGCGAAGCCGTGGCCCGGCTGGACCGGATGGCGATGGATGGCGGCGCGCGCATCACCCGCCCCATGGCCGCCACAATGCTGGCGGAAATGCTGGACGAGGTTTAACTTTTTTACGTAAACATCACACCTACCCCGGAAGGAATCGGTATAGTCCGGCCATGGACGAGCTTACCCAACTGCATCCCGCTGAGGCCGCATATCAGGGGCATGCCAGCATCGACGACCCGGAACGCTTCATCAACCGGGAACTCTCCTGGCTGGATTTCAATTTCCGCGTGGTGGGCGAGGCACGCAACCCGCGCCATCCTTTGCTGGAACGGCTGCGCTTCGTTTCCATAAGCGCCTCTAACCTCGACGAATTTTATTCCGTGCGGGTCGCCGGGCTCATCGGCCAGGCCCGGGCGGGGGTGCTGGAACATTCCGCCGATGGGCTGACTCCTGCCCAGCAGCTTAACGCCATCAACGCCCGCGCCCGGGAACTGATCAACGCCCAGCAGACGGCCTTTAGTGACGTGCGCGCCTTGCTGGCCGGGGCCGGACTGGTGGTGCTTTCCGCCGCCGAACTGACCACGGATGACGCTGCGTTCCTGGACTCCTTCTTCATGGAGCGCGTGTTTCCGGTGCTGACCCCGCTGGCGGTGGACCCGGCGCATCCCTTTCCATTCATTCCGAACATGGGGCTGGTGTTGGCGCTTTCCCTGGCCCGGGACGAGGACCGGAGCGGCCGCATGTCGGCGCTGATCCCGCTGCCCAGCCAGATCGAACGCTTTATCCGCCTGCCGGGTGGCGAAGGGCCGATCCGCTTCATCATGCTGGAAGAGCTGGTGGCAATGAACATGAACCGGCTTTTCCCCGGTTTCCTGGTGGAAGGCTCCGGGCTGTTCCGCCTGATCCGCGATACCGACGTGGAATTCGAGGAGGAGGCGGAAGATCTCGTCCGCTCCTACGAGACGGCGCTGAAGCGCCGGCGGCGCGGGGTGGCTATTCAGATCACCATCCAGGCCGACATGCCCGCCGATTTGCGCGAGCTGGTGATCGACGCAGTGGAAGCCCCGGCTGACGAAGTTTATGTGGAATCCGGCATTGTCGGGCTGGTGGACGTAAAGCAGCTGATCGTGGATGACCGGCCGGATTTGCTGTTTCCGCCCTATACCCCGCGCTTTCCCGAGCGCATCCGCGATTTTGCCGGGGATTGCTTCGCCGCCATCCGCGCCAAGGATATTCTGGTGCATCACCCGTTCGAGAGTTTCGACGTGGTGGTGCAGTTTCTCCGCCAGGCGGCGCTGGACCCGGCGGTGGTGGCGATCAAGCAGACGCTCTACCGCACCAGCCGGGATTCACCCATCGTCAAGGCGCTGATTGAAGCCGCCGAGGCGGGCAAATCCGTCACCGCCATGGTGGAGCTGAAGGCGCGGTTTGACGAGGAGGCGAATATCCGCCTCTCCCGCGCGCTGGAGGCCGCCGGCGTGCAGGTGGTGTTCGGCTTCGTGGGGCTGAAGACCCACGCCAAGCTCTCTTACGTGGTACGGCGCGAGGCGGGCGCGCTGCGGGCCTATGCGCATTTCGGCACCGGCAATTACCACCCGATCACCGCGCGGATTTACACCGACCTCTCCTTCTTCACCTGTGACGCGGCGCTGACGCGCGATGCGGCGCGGCTGTTCAATTACATGACCGGCTATGCCCGGCCCGAGACAATGGAGCAGCTGGCCTTCTCGCCCCTGACCACCCGCAAGACCATCAACACGCTGATCGACACCGAGATCGCCAATGCCAAGGCGGGCAAGCCTTCCGGCATCTGGCTGAAAATGAACTCGCTGGTGGATGCGAAGCTGATCGACCACCTCTATGAGGCGAGCCGGGCCGGCGTGCCCATCCAGGCCGTGGTGCGCGGTATTTGCTGCCTGCGCCCAGGCGTACCGGGTCTCTCCGAGACGATAAAGGTGAAATCCATTGTCGGGCGGTTTTTGGAGCATGCGCGCATCTGCGTGTTTGCCGATGGCCATCCCCTGCCCTCCCGCCAGAACAAGGTGTTTATCTCCAGCGCCGATTGGATGGAGCGGAACATGGATTACCGGGTGGAGACCTTCCTGCCCATCCATAACCCCACCGTGCATGCGCAGATTCTGGACCAGATCATGGTGGTGAACCTGCGGGACGACGCGCAAAGTTCTGAGCTGCAAAACGACGGCAAGTGGGTGCGGGTGGCGCCGGGCGACCCGGCGGCTTCGGCGCATGAGTATTTCATGACCAACCCCTCGCTCTCGGGCCGTGGCTCGGCCTTGCATGGCGGGCTGGCGACAGAACGGCCGAAGCCGAAATACCGCCGCCGGGTGGATTGAAGCCACTGACCGGGCAGGCTGGATTTTCTCCCGGCACTATGCCATACGCCGCCTCGGCCTGAAAATGCCAAGCCGTCCTAGCTCAGTTGGTAGAGCAACTGATTCGTAATCAGTAGGTCGCCGGTTCGATTCCGGCGGACGGCACCAGC
>JAGXAE010000195.1 GCA_018971725.1 Pseudomonadota bacterium
AGCTCGTGCACCGCGCCCGGCACCATGCCAACGCGGTCCTCATGATCCTTGATCTCCTTGGGTACACCGATGCGCATTTGCCTATCCTCCGAAATCCCCGAACGCTTCCGGGTCGAATTATGTTCGAATGATACGGCCGTTCCCGCGGCATTTTCTGCCTATTTTCGGCTTTTTTCGAACTCGTTTATGATATTAATTCGACCATCACACCAAATCTTGAAATATAACTGCGCAATGCTTCTGGACGACACAGACCGCAAAATTCTCAACGCTCTCCAGCAGGATGGCCGGCTTTCAAACATTGAGCTGGCGGAAAAGGTGAATCTGTCTCCCTCTGCCTGCCTCAGGCGGCTGCATCTCTTGTTGCGCAGCGACCTCGTCGCCGGCACGCATCTGGTGCTTAACCAGAAGGCCGCCGGCTTTCCCGGCACCGCCTATATGTTCATCACGCTGGAAGGGCAGGACCGTAAGCAGCTTGACGCGTTCGAGGCGCGGGTGAAGCTGATCCCGCAGGTGCAGGAATGTTACCTGCTGGCGGGCCAGGCGGATTATCTATTGCGCGTCGTCTATAACGGGGCGGAGGATCTGGAGCGGCTGCATTCCGAGGAACTCACCCGCCTGCCTGGTATCCTGCGTGTGCAATCCACGCTCACCTTGCGCATGGTCAAGCGCACCACCGAGCTGCCTTTGTAACGACTTAATTGAAAAGTCAGGAAGTTTTTAAATCTGCCTTAACATTTGCGCGGTAACACCACGGGGCAGCGTGGGCCATGGCTCCACCTCCAGGACAAGCTGCCGGGTGGCGGGCCGTGGTGGTCCGTCATCCGACATGTCCTGCCTTCACGCGCCCGCCAGGGTCATGCCCTCAATCCGCAAGGTCGGCGCATCGGTGCCGCGCTTGAACTCCAAATCGCTCGCCGGCGTCAGATTCAGGAACATGTCCTTCAAATTCCCGGCGATGGTGAATTCCGCCACCGGCTCGGCGATCTGCCCGCCCCGGATCATGAACCCCGCCGCCCCGCGCGAATAATCGCCGGTCAGCCCGTTCACGCTGGAGCCCAGCATCTCGGTCACATACAACCCCTCGGAGATATCCGCCATCAACTGCGCGGGCGTCATCTCTCCTGGCTCCATATAGAAATTGCTCAAACCCCCGGCATGGCCGTTGGTTTTCAGGCCAAGCTGGTTGGCTGAGCGCGTATCCAGCACCCATTCCGTCAGGGTGCCATCCGCGATGAAATTCATCCGCTTCACGCTCTGCCCCTCACGATCAAACGGGCGGGAACGGCGGCCGCGCACCCGCAACGGGTCATCGACGATATTGATGCCCGCCGCGAAAACTTGTTTGCCCAGCGCATCCTTCAGAAAGGAGGTGCCGCGCGCGATGGCGCCGCCTGAGATGGCACTGGCGAAATGGCCCAGAATGGAGCCCGCCACGCGCGGGTCGAACAACACCGGTAGCTTCGCCGTGGCCGGGCGTCTCGGATTCATCCGGGCCAAAGCACGGGCGGCGGCATTGCGGCCAAGCTGCGCCGGATCACCCAGATCCGCGCCATGAATCACGGAATCATAATCGTAATCGCGTTGCATCTCCGTACCGGCTCCGGCGATGGCGGTAACCGAAACGCCATGCGAAGACCGTGCGTATTCGCCCAGAAACCCCCGGCTGGTGGCCAGTACGGAGATAGAGCGTGACCAGGAGGCGGAACCGCCCTCGGAATTGGTGATACCAGGCACCGCCAGCGCCGCTTCCTCCGCCGCGCTGGCACGCTGGATTAACACATCTGCACTCGGCTCAATCGGGTCGTCCAGCTCCAGAAACGCCGCATCTGGTGCGGGTGGTGCGAAAGGTATCTCCGCATAAGGGTCCTCCGGCACCACTTTGGCCATCGCCACCGCCTGCTCGGCCAAACGCGCAAAGGCGCCATGGTCGATGGAGCTGGCGGAAACGGAGGCCGATGCGCGGCCCAGGAAAACCCGCAGGCTCAGCTCGGTGGTTTCGGCGCGCTCGGTCTCCTCGATCTTGCGCAGGCGGCGCTGGATACCAACTGAGACGCCTTCATACAGCCCCACCTCGGCCACCTCCGCCCCGGCGCGTTTGGCTGCCGCCAACAGGGCGGTGGCAGCCTCCGTCAGCGCGCTCATGCCGCCAGCCGGTCGATGATCGAAGAGAATTTCGGCACCTGCGCCACCGGGCCAATGGTTGCCAAAGTGGGCTTCTGCCGGAAAATCTTGGTCCCCGCCGCGCGGATGTCATCCACCGTCACGGCGTTTATCTTGCCCACGGTTTCCGCCACCGGGATGATCCGCCCGAAAACCTGCCATTGCCGGGCCAGCTGCTCGCAGCGGCTGCCGGTGGACTCTAAGCTCATCAACAGACCGGCCTTCAGCTGGGCGCGGGCGCGGTTCAGTTCCGCCTCGCTCACCGCGCGCTGAACCTTCTCCAGTTCCTCCAGCGTCACCGGAATCAGCTCCGCCGCCTCGGATTCACCGGTGCCGGCATAAATGCCGAACAACCCGCCATCCTCCGCCGGGGCGGTGAAGCTGTAGATGGAATAAACCAGCCCGCGCTTCTCGCGGATTTCCTGGAACAGCCGGGAGGACATGCCGCCCCCCAGCAAAGTGGAAAGCAGCATGGCCGGGTAATAATCCGCCTCGCCATAGGCCGGGGAATTAAAGCCCAGCACGATATGCGCCTGGTCCAGATCCCGCAGCTCCCGGTACTCGCCACCCATGTAATCGGCGGGCATGGGCGCGCTGCGTTCGACTTTCGGCAAATCCGCGAAATGCCGTGCCGCCAGTTCCACCACCTGCTCATGATAAAGATTGCCGCTGGCGGCGATGACCATATTGTCCGGCGTGTAGTGCTGGCGCATGAAGCCGGGCAGCGCCTCGCGCTTCATGGTGCGGATAATCTGCTCCGTGCCCAGCACAGGGCGGCCCATCGGCTGCGCCGGGTAAGCCGCGGTCTGGAAATGGTCGAAGATGATATCGTCTGGCGTGTCGTTCGCCTGGCCGATCTCCTGCAAGATCACCCCGCGCTCGCGCTCCAGCTCCTCCGGCTCAAAGCTGGAATGGCAGAGAATATCGCCGATGATATCCGCCCCCAGCGCCAGATCTTCCTTCAGCAGTTTCACGTAATAGGCCGTCTGCTCGCGGGAGGTATAAGCATTGATATGCCCGCCCACATTCTCGATCGCCTCGGCGATATCGGCGGCGGAGCGTGTCTCGGTACCCTTGAAAGCCATGTGCTCAAGAAAATGCGCCACCCCGTTCTCGGCGGCGGTCTCGTGGCGGGTTCCGGCCGCCACATAAGCGCCGAAGGACACGGTTTCCACGCGCTCCATCCGCTCGGTCAGCACGGTGAGGCCGGAGGGC
>JAGXAE010000196.1 GCA_018971725.1 Pseudomonadota bacterium
CATCCGGCTTCGCTGTTGATTCAGCCATGTTTCGCTCCCTGGAAGATAGACTCTCCCCTGAATTGCAGCGTGGCGGCAGAGCGGAAAAATTTCAAGAGTGGATCGTCTTTCAAGCATGCCCTAAACGGGCGCCATGAACAGTTTATCCCCACATGAGCACTTAAAACCCGACGCCGCCGCCTGGTTTGCAGCTCTCCGGGACCGTATCTGCGCGGCGTTCGAGGCCATTGAATCCAAAACCGGCAGCCAGGCGCGCTTTGCTCGCACCGCATGGGACAGGCCAGGCGGCGGCGGCGGCGAAATGAGCGTGCTGCGCGGGCAGATATTCGAGAAAGCGGGGGTGAACATCTCGGTGGTGGAGGGCGAATTCACCGCCGAATTCGCCAGCCGAATCCCCGGCACCGAATCAGGCGCCAAGTTCTGGGCGGCGGGCATCTCCCTGGTGGCGCACCCTCGCAGCCCGAAGCTGCCGGCGGTGCATATGAACACGCGCATGATCGTGACGGCCAAGGGGTGGTTCGGCGGCGGCGGCGACCTGACCCCGCTGCAACCCGGCACCGAAGCAGCCAAGGAGGACGCCGAATTTTTCCATGCCGCCTACAAAGCTGCCTGCGACCGGCATGACCCTGCCTATTATGAAAAATTCAAAGCCTGGTGCGATGAATATTTTTATCTGCCGCACCGGGGCGAGCCGCGAGGCGCCGGAGGCATTTTCTACGATTATCTGGATAGCGGCAGTGCCGAGGCGGACTTCGCCTTCACCCGGGATGTGGGGGAGGCATTTCTGGCCGCCTATCCGCCAATCGCGCTGCGGCGCATGAACGAAAGCTATACGCCGGAGGAGCGTAAGGCGCAGCTGATCCGGCGTGGGCGCTACGTGGAATTCAATCTGCTTTACGACCGGGGCACCACCTTCGGCCTTAAAACCGGCGGCAATACGGAGGCCATCCTGATGTCTATGCCACCTGAGGTGAAATGGCCGTGAGGCGCCGGGCAGGCCGCGCGGAGACCTGAAAAAAGGCCAGCGCATCGCCCCGGCCTTTGCTGTTTATGGGCTGATCCCGACACCATGCGGCGTGATCACGATGGCCGGCGGCGGCACCACCATAACCGGCGGGGGCGGGGGCGGCGCATAATAAGCTGGCGGCGGCGGGGGTGGCGGGGGTGGAGCGTAATATACAGGCGGCGGAGCAGTATATACCGGTATCCCCGGCGACCACACCGGCACCGGACCGATATAGCCAAACCCTGGCCCCCAGCCATCGAACCAATGCCAGCGATGATCGTCGTCCCACCAGCCATGGCCATCCCAGTCATGGTAAGGGCGGCCATCCCAGCGGTCCGGGCCGCCGTGGTCCCAATGGCCGGGCGGGCCCCAGCCACCCGGGCCATGGCCGTGGTCATTGTCAGCCAGCGCGGGCGCAACACTCGCGGCCGCCATGCCAACCGCCAACAAGCCACCTAAAAGCAGCCGTTCAATTTTCATGGGCCTGAAACCCCTCATAATTCCTGCTTCACACATAAGTACGCCACCATGGCGATTCGATGCAGCACGCGGGGCGGAAACATGGCGGCCGCTTCTGGTATTATTAAGTTTATTAAAAATCATGAGGATACCATAAAAAGCTCTTGCGAAACGCGGGGGAATGACTCAAGACTCGGCTGGCCATCTTTTGTCCGACTGTCAAGGGAAGTCTTTTGCTTCGCGCAATAAAAAACCGCCTGCGAGGAGTAGTGGCGCCAGCCTTATTTCTGGCGCTCACCTATTATTTCGGGTGGAATTCCATCCACGGCAAGAGCGGGCTGGAGTCCCAGGCGGCCCAGCGACAGCAATTGCAGGCGGCGCAAACCCAGCAAGCCGCTGTTCATCAGACCATGTTGATGTGGCAGACCAAAGTGGCTGATCTTTCGGCGCAAAGCATACAGCCAGATATGCTGGACGAGGAGGCGCGGGAGGTGCTGAACCTCGCCAACCCGAGCGACCTCGTCATCGATCTGCCGCCGCAGAAATCTTCCGACTGATCGTTTCCTTTTGCGCCACGGCCATGGCACGGGCATGGCTGTGACAGTCGCCGTTTGAAATTTTATTTCACCGGCATATTTAAACCCAATGCAACGCAGCATTGATTAACCATTTTACGGTTAATTTGTTTTTTTGCGCTTGCGAAAAAGAAGTTTCAAAATCTTCTCTTGCGCGTAACGCCCTCTTCGGCCTAGCTGCCAACGGATCGTCTCTATAACCGGGAGCCAAGACATATGGCCGCAAGCCCTGACAAAGCCAGGAAAGCCACCAAAAAACCCGCCAACGTGATGAGCAGGGAGGAATTGCTGGACGCCTATGAGCGCATGCTGCTGATCCGCCGGTTCGAGGAGAAGGCCGGGCAGCTTTACGGCATGGGCCTCATCGCCGGGTTCTGCCACCTCTATATCGGGCAGGAAGCCGTCGTGATCGGCATGCAGCACTGCCTGAAGGACGGTGACGAGGTCATCACCTCCTACCGCGACCACGGCCATATGCTGGCCTGCGGCATGGACCCGAAAGGCGTGATGGCGGAGTTGACCGGGCGTATCGGCGGCTACTCCAAGGGCAAGGGCGGCTCCATGCACATGTTCAGCAAGGAAAAGGGCTTCTTTGGCGGGCATGGCATCGTCGGCGCGCAGGTGTCTTTGGGTACTGGGCTTGGCTTCTCCAACTGGTACCGCGAGAACGATAATGTGAGCCTGACCTATTTCGGCGAGGGCGCTTCCAACCAGGGGCAGGTTTACGAGAGCTATAATCTGGCGGCACTGATGAAACTGCCGGTGGTGTTCGTCATCGAGAACAACCGCTACGCCATGGGCACCTCGGTTGAGCGCGCCACTGCCTCCACCGATCTTTCCCACAACGCCTCGCCTTGGGGCATGCCGAGCATGGCGGTGGACGGCATGGACGTGCTGGCCGTGAAGGCAGCGGGCGAGCAGGCCGTGGCGCATTGCCGCGCCGGCAAGGGGCCATTCCTGCTGGAAATGAAGACCTACCGCTATCGCGGGCATTCAATGTCCGACCCGGCGAAATACCGCACCCGCGAGGAAGTGCAGAAGATGCGCGCCGAGCATGACTGCCTGGACAGCGCGCGCAAAGCGCTGGAGGAGCTGGGCGTCTCCGAGGCCGAACTGAAGAAGCTGGATGACGGCATCAAGGCGCGCGTGCAGGAGGCTGCCGATTTTGCGCAAGCCTCGCCGGAGCCTGACGCCTCCGAACTCTATACCGACGTGCTGGTGGAGGCATAAGCGCCATGACCGATATTCTGATGCCCGCCCTCTCCCCCACGATGACCGAGGGCAAGCTCGCCAAATGGCTCAAGAAAGTGGGCGATGAGGTGAA
>JAGXAE010000197.1 GCA_018971725.1 Pseudomonadota bacterium
TTCGGGCTGATGCGCGAGAAGGTGGGCAATATTCTGGTGGTGGACGAGAACCCCGCCGGGCGGGAAGGCCCCTGGGTGACCTATGCCCGCATGGTGACGCTGCGTACGCCCAAGCACCTCATCTCGGTGGATCTCGGCCTGCCCACGCTCACCTTCCGCGCTTGGTGGGAGGCGCAATATGGCGAAGACGGCTGGGAGAGCCTGGGCAAGATTCCGCGCGGGGAATGGATGCGCTATCTCGTCTGGTACCGCGAAACGCTGGATATTCCAGTGCGTAACGAGACCAAAGCCGTGTTGATCGAGCCCGTGCATCGCGGGTTGTTCCGCGTGCGGGTGGAAGGTGCCGGCGCGCCTGGTTCAGGGTTTTATCTGGCGCGGAAAGTGGTGCTGGCCACCGGCATCCAGGGCGGCGGCGAATGGCATGTGCCGGATTTCATCAAGGCCTTGCCGAAAGCGCATTATGCCCACACGTCTGAGGCGGTGGATTATGCCGCGCTGAAAGGTGGGCGGATCGGTATTCTCGGCGGCGGCGCCTCGGCGTTTGACAATGCGCATTTCGCGCTTGGGGCGGGCGTGGCAGAGGCGCGCGTATTTATCCGCAAACCGGCTCTGCCCAAAATCAACCCCATCCGGTTCATGGAAAACGCAGGTTTTCTAGGGCATTTTTCTGACCTTTCCGATGCGCAGCGATATGACGGCATCGACCATTTCCTCTCGTTCAACCAGCCGCCGACCAATGATACATTCAGCCGCGCGGCGGCCTATGAGGGGTTTTTCTTTCACCCCGGCGAAGCTTGGCTTGATGTGCGGGAATCGCCGGACGGAGTGGAGGTGACAACGCCGAAAGGGCGTTACGTTTTCGATTTTCTGGTTTTATCCACAGGGCTTTTGACAGATTCAAGGCTGCGCCGGGAGCTTTCGGTGTTGGCGCCGGACATCGCCTGCTGGCGGGACAAATACCAAGCCCCGAAGCCGAATCCGCTGATCGACGATCATCCTTATCTCGCCAGGGATTTTGCCTTCACGGCGAAAACGCCGGAGGGGGCGGACAGGTTGCACGGGCTGTTCAATTTCAATTACGCTGCGCTGGCGAGTTTGGGGCTTTCCGCCTCGGCGCTTTCCGGCATGAAATTCGCCGCGCCAAAGCTGGTTTACGGCATTGTCTCACAGCTTTTCACCGATGACGCGCCGCAAATTCTGGCCGACTATAAAGCCTATGCCGAGGAGGAATTCACCGGCGCTTGGCCAATATCCGGCGAATAAACCGCGCCAGACACGGCACCCGCAATGCTAATGGTGCAGTTTATGCCACTCGTTCAGGTCGTGCTGATCCCGCAAATAGCAGATCACCACGCCGATGAGCCCAATGATGACGGGCACGGCCAACATTTCTGCCCAAATAACAACACCGTTCATTTTGTCCTCGCTTCCTTGTGGAGTCCAAGGCGAGAGTCGCGGCCTTTTCCTAGGCCGTTGACCGGATGTTACCAGAAGGGCTGCTGTTTTTCCAGGAATTTATGACCGGAGCCGGACCTACACGGACTGCGGGGCGGCGCTGACCCCGTGCAGGAACACGCTGATCGCGTTGCGGATATGTGTTTGCCGTGCTTCGCCGCTCGGCCATCGGAGGTCGTTGAAGGAATTCATCACCATGGCGCCGAAGATCATATCCGCCAGCATCCGCGCCAGGCTGAGGGCATCGCCCAGCAGCCGCAGCCGTCCCAGCTCTTCTTGCCGTTTCATCCAGCAGGCCAGCGGCGCAAGGGGATTGTTCGTCACCGGCTCTGTGATGAGGTGGTGCAAGTCTGGGTGGCTTGGGCATTCCGTCAGCCGCAATCTGGCCAGTTCCAGCCGCTCCCGGTCCTCCTCGTCGGAGATGTCGATGCGGAATATCCGTTCCAGCGCCTGCTGCGGGGGCATGTCCTCTGGCACGGGAAATTCCAGCCATTGCGGGCGCCCGGCTTCCACCACGGCGGCAAACAGCGTGGGCTTGCTGGGAAACAGCCGGTAGAGGGTTTGCTTGGAAATGCGGCAGGCCGACGCGATATCTTCGGTTGTGGTCGCGCCGTAGCCTTTCTGCACGAACAACCGGCGGGATGTTTCCACGATCGTGCTTCGCTGCGTATCGTCGCCAAGGGTTTTTGGCCGGCCCCGGCCCTTGCAGTACTCGTCAGGCGTTCCCATTATATCTGTTCCGTTAGCACCATGGCGGCGCGAGTGGCAACGCCACGCCTTGACACGGCGCCAGACACAGAATATCAGTACCGGCGAGTACTGTAAATATTTGTGTGTTTAAGTGCTGCTTTCGGTTCGCCTATCTTCATTATTTTTAACCTGCCCGTGAGGTTTTGATGCCCGCCCCCCTTCGCCACATCGCGCGCAAGCGCGTGCTGGCGGTCTCTTGCCTTGCCGGAACCGCCCTGCTTGTTGGATGCGAGAAAAAGCAAGCTCCACCACCGCCGCCGGCCCAGGTTGGCGTTATCACCATCCACACACAGCCGGTGCTGCGTACCACGGACCTTCCGGGCCGTACCGAAGCGGTGGTGACCTCTGATATTCGCCCGCAGGTGAGCGGCGTGATCTTGAAGAGGCTATTTGTGGAAGGCGGCGAGGTTAAGGCGGGCCAGCAACTTTATCAGATTGATCCCGCGCCCTATCAGGCGGCTTATGACAGCGCCGTCGCGGCGTTGGACCACGACCAGGCGCAGCTCGCGACCGACCAGGCCCAGGCCAGCCGCTATAAGCCGCTGGCCGCGGCGCAGGCCGTCAGCCAGCAGGTTTACGACAACGCCATCGCCACGGTGAAGGAGGATGAGGCCAATATCGCCTCCGCCAAAGCCAATATCGAGAGCGCGCGGATCAATCTGCAATACACCAAGATGTATTCGCCCATCTCCGGCACCATCGGCGCCTCGTCGGTTACGCCGGGCGCGCTGGTCACGGCGGACCAGACCACGGCGCTGGCCACGGTCACACAGCTCAACCCCATTTATGTGGACCTGAACGAATCCTCCACAACTTGGTTACGGTTGAAGCAGGAGGCGGATTCCGGCCAGCTGCAAACAGCCGCCGATGGCTCAGCCAAGGTGACGCTGACGCTGGAGGATGGCAGCACCTACCGCCTGCCCGGTAAGTTGCAATTCTCCGAGGTGAACGTGGACCAAAGCACCGGCACGGTGCTGGTGCGCGCGCTGTTCCCAAATCCGCAGCATCTGCTGCTGCCGGGCATGTATGTGCATGCCGAGTTGCAGGAGGGCGTGAACAAAGACGGTATTCTGGTGCCCCAGCAGGCGGTTTCCCACAACACCCATGGCGACGCCACGGTGCTTCTGATCAACAGCAAG
>JAGXAE010000033.1 GCA_018971725.1 Pseudomonadota bacterium
AGACTGATGCGCTACCAGGCTGCGCTACGCTCCGGCCGTGGGGCGAGCCTGTAGCAGCACAGCGCCCTCACGCCAAGAGCCGAAGCGCATTCTTCGCAGCAGGCAAAATAAAACCGCCGCGTGGGAGCGCGGCGGTTGGATGGGCTGGCAGAGTGACGATTAACCCAAAGTACGGCGAATTTCCTCAAGCGCGGCAAGCGTCTCCGTCAACAGGGCGCGCAGCCGGACCAATTCATCTTGGGCAGGAACTTCCGCAACTGGTTGCGGCCGGGCCGGCTCTGGGATCGGCGCAAGGTCAAAGGCCGATTCGGTCTCCTCCGGTAAATGCTCTGGTTCTTGCGAATCAGGCTCCGGTTCAGGCGATTGCAACGCGGCGGCGGGGCGCGGCTCCCGGTGCGGCGGTGGATCGAGCGGAAGCAGGAAATCCTGTGCCGGCACCGGGCTGCGCTCCGGTTGCTCGGTTGTCATCCCGCCATCGCGCAACAGGCGTTGCACGCCTTTAATGGTATAGCCCTGGGTGTAGAGAAGGTCCGCGACGCGGCGCAGCAGCCCCACATCCTCAGGCCGGTAATAGCGGCGCCCGCCGCCACGCTTGAGTGGACGTACCTGGGGAAATTTCGTCTCCCAGAAGCGCAACACGTGCTGTGGCACATGCAACTCGTCCGCCACCTCGGAGATGGTACGGAACGCATCGGCGGCTTTGCGGACCCGTGGACGACCTGCCTCGTTAGTCAGGCCAGACGCCGCGCCGTCCTCCAGCTCCGCGTTAAACTCTTCATCCACCATGCGATCCTTCGTTAGTCAGGCTTCGGGTGCGGCATGGCCGATTCGGCATTTACCGCGTCCCTCAGCATTTGGCTGGGGCGGAATACCAGCACACGGCGCGGCAGGATTGGCACTTCCACCCCAGTCTTCGGATTCCGGCCTACCCGGCGGCCTTTCTGTCTAACAGAAAATGTTCCAAAACCACTGATTTTTACGGATTTACCAACTTCAAGCGCTTCCGCGATCCGGTTTAGAACATGTTCCAGCAAATCGGCCGATTCGTGCCGTGACAGGCCGACGCTCGCATAGATCGCTTCGGTAAGCTGTGCACGGGTCAATGTGTTCATTTTGCAAGATTAGCACGCAAAGCTTAGGGGTCAACAAGTTACTTGACCGATTCGCGATCAAAATATCGCGACTCGTTGCCACGGGCTGATTTTAAAAGGTTTTGGGCTTACAGGGCTTCCCGCCTGCGTGGGCTTGTAAGCCAGCGAATCACCAACCGGCCAGGAACCGTTTAAATTTAAGGACTTCCTGGAATGCCGCCAAGCTGGTCCCGGCGGCACCAGCTTACAACCGCAGCAGCGCCGAGCCCCAAGTGAGACCGCCGCCAAGCGCTTCCAGCAGCAGGAGCTTTCCGGGCGCCGCGCGGCCATCCTGAATGGCCTCCGCCAAAGCGAGCGGAACCGATGCGGCGGACGTGTTGGCATGCTTATGCACTGTCACCACAACACGCTCTGCCGGAAGGCCGAGTTTCTTTCCCACCCCATCGATGATGCGCTTATTCGCCTGGTGCGGCACCAGCAGGTCGATATCGGCGGCGGTGAGATTATTCTCCGCCAGCGCATCGTTCACAGCGCCCGCAAGCAGATTGACCGCGTGGCGGAACACCTCGCGCCCGTGCATCACAAGGTGGCCCGGCTTGTCTTTCTGGCCGGTGCCGCCGTCGACATAAAGAATGTCGCCCAGCGAACCGTCGGCATAGAGATGGGTGGAGAGCAGGCCAGGGCCGGATTTTTCCACCTCACGGGCTTCCAGCAGTACTGCCCCTGCCCCATCGCCAAACAGCACGCAGGTGGTGCGGTCCTCGAAATTCAGGATGCGGGAAAACACTTCGGTACCGATCACCAGCACGCTCTTAACCTGTCCGGCGCGCAGCATCGCATCCGCGACTGACAGCCCATAGACGAAGCCCGAGCAGGCGGCGGAAAGGTCGAACCCAAAGGCCTTTTTGGCCCCGAGCATGGCCTGGATGCGCACGGCGGTGGCGGGAAAGGACTGGTCCGGCGTAGATGTGGCCACAATCACCGCACCCAGCGCCTCAGGTGGCAGCCCGGCTTTTTCCAACGCCTGGCGCCCGGCCTCCGCGCCCATAAAGGCGGCGGTTTCGTGCGGCGCGGCAAAATGGCGCTGCTTGATACCCGTGCGCTCGACGATCCATTCATCTGAGGTGTCAACGCGCTTGGCCATGTCCTCGTTCGTAAGAACCTGGGCAGGCAGATAGGCGCCAGTGCCGGTTAGCACCGCGCGTGTGGAGAGAGGCTGTTCAGCCATTGCTATGTGTCACCGGCTCTTCGGAAAGAATGGCGCGGTCCATGGCCGCCAGCGCATCGGCGATATGGCTGTTGAAATCATGCGCCACCATATCCAGCGCAACATCCACGGCGTGGGCGAAGCCAAGCGCGTCCGTGCCGCCATGGGATTTAACGACAACACCGTTAAGCCCCAGCAGCACCGCGCCATTATAACGACGCGGGTCCAGCGTTTCCTTCAACCGCTTCAGCGCGCCGCGGGCAAAAACATAGCCCATCTTGGCAAGCGGCCCGGCGGTGAAAACGCGGCGCAGCAGGTCTCCCACCAATTTCAGGGCGCCTTCGCCGGTTTTGAGCGCGACATTGCCTGTGAAACCATCGGTCACCACCACATCCACCGTGCCGGCGGCAATGTCGTGGCCTTCGACGAAGCCATGGAACTGTTCGCCGAACGGGCTGTCGCGCAGCATGCCGGCGGCATTGCGCAGCGTGTCGTCGCCCTTGCCTTCCTCTGAACCGATGTTCAAAAGCCCGAAACTGGGGGCAGGAAGCCCAAGCACGATGCGCGCGAAAATCATGCCCATCAGGGAGAATTCAACAAGGTTGCGGGCGTCGTAAACCACGTTCAGCCCGAGATCGAGCATCACCACATCGCCCTTGGCCGAGGGCGCAGTGGCGGCCATGGCCGGCCTGTCTATGCCCTTCAAGGTTTTAAGGACGATCTTGGACAGCGCGAGCAGCGCCCCGGTATTGCCGGCCGAAACCACACCCTGTGCCTCGCCGGCCAGCACTGCGTCTATGGCGCGGCGCATGGAAGAGTCGCGCAGGCGCAGCGCCACTGTCGGCTTCATCTCGCCGGTGACGGCCTCGGTGCAGTGGCGCAGCTCATGCCGCCCTGCCAAATGTTTTGCAGACGCCAAAAGAGGCGCAAGGCGCGCCTCGTCCCCGAAGATGAGGAAAAATGCGCGCGGCTGGCGTTCAGCGGCGATATCGAGCCCTGCAATAATGGCGTCCGGCGCGTGGTCACCACCCATGGCATCCACTGCCAGTTTACTGCTCTGGCTCATCTTACCCCTATTTTGGGCTTATCATTCCGCTTCCAACCCCGCCGCACAGCAGGCTCAGACGCGGACGACGCCCTTGGCTTCCTTGCCGGCGCCCACAACCTCACGGCCATCGTAATGGCCGCAATGGGCGCATACGTGGTGCGGGCGCTTCAGCTCACCGCAATTGGAGCACTCGGCATGCGCCTCGTTTGAGAGCGCCTGGTGGCTCCGGCGCATGCCCGCGCGCGAAGGGGAAGTTTTTCTCTTAGGAACGGCCATGACAAAACGCCTTACACAATCAGTCTGAGTATTGGAAAGCGCCGCGTAGCAGAGCCGAACGTGCATCGCAAGTCATGGCTGCTAAATTCACAGCTCCGGTCACGACGCCTTGCTCAGCTGGGCTTGTTGAGGCGGGTAGCCAGAGCCGCGAACGGGTTGGCGCTGCCGTCCGAGGCCGCGTCCGGCAGGGTGGCGCCGGGTTTCTTGGGATAGGGGTCCAGGGACAGGGCCAATTGTTCGGCGAGCGCCGCGCCAAGATCGAGACTATCGTCCGCATAGGGGATCTCGTCCGGCGAATCGAGCGTATTCGGGGTGATATCCGCCTCGTTGTCGTCACCCAGTACATAGCGCATCGCTCCTTCCGGCACGAAACGCAGTTCCACCGCCTCTTGAATCGCGGCCTCGAAGGGTTCGAGCGTAACCACACAGACCTGGGTTACGGCCGCGTTCATCGCCAGGGACGCGGCAATGGTGCCCGAACGCTCGTGATGAAGCGTGAACTGCCCCTCCAGCCGGGAAATCGCCGGGAGGTCAAAGCGCGCTGCCAAGGCGGCGCGCTGCGCCTCGCTCGCGCAAATGGTGAATTCCTGGCTCCGATCCTTGATCTGCGACGCCTTGACCGGATAACTGAGTTCTTCCTGCATCCACGTAATATAGACCGTGTGCATTGACACGTAAGCCCCTGCCGTGAGACCCAAAGGCGCGAGGGATCGCCTGGAGTGCGATTGTTTCTAGCTTAAGGATCGAAGCGTGCGCCTGACCAAGCTGCCCCAATGCCTGCTGCTGACTGCCCTGCTGGGCGTCTCTGGCTGCGCCGTATTCACCGACTCGCCCCATTACCGCGGCATTTCGGTTTCACAGAGCGACCTGAAACAGCTTACCCCCGGGGTTTCCCAACAGGCTGATGTGCAGGCGCTGCTGGGCCCGCCGACTTTCGTCGAGCAGTACGATCCGAATAACTGGGTTTATGTTTCCCAGGTCACGAAAATGCGCATCGCCCGCACCGAGGGGGTAACCCAGCAGAAGGTTGTGGTGGTGACCTTTAATAGCGATGGCAGTTTCAAATCCGCCACCCAGAAGACGCTGGCGGATGCGGTGCCGGTTTCCATGGATGGCAAGCAAACGCCGGTGCCTGGCGGCTCGCCCGGATTCATCCAGCAGCTCATTGGCGGCGTTGGCAGCTACAACCCGCTCGGCACGGCGTCTGATAACTCCGGCGGCAATGGCGCCTCCGCACTGGGCGGCAACGGCGCCAGCAGCGGCCTGGGCAGCGGTTTCTAGGCCCATGCGCCGGCGGCCAATGGTGCTTGGTGGCCTCGCCGCGCTTTCTGCCAAGGCCGGGTTCGCGCAGACTGCCGCACCGCCCCCAGGGCCACAAAGCCCTCAAACCGCGGCACTGGACGACAAGATCGGCCCCGGTTTTTCCCGGTTTGTCATCGCCCGCTGGGGTGATTTACTGCAACCGGGTGCGCCGCCTTTTAATCCAGCGGCGCTGACCGCCGCGCAGGCCAGCGGTCAGTTTCCTTATGATGCAGTCATCGCGGCGTTGGTCTCACCACCCCCGGCGCAGGATGGCATTGCGCGCCGCGTGCTGGTCACCGCCAATCCCACGGCCCCTGCGCGCATGCTGTTTCCCGGCGGCGTGGACAATCCTGGCGTGGCGGGGCGCGAACAAGGCGCTACGGTGGTGAACCTGCAATATCTTGGCGGTCGCTGGGTGACGGTGGTGGGCGGCTATCAGACCCGCCGCCTCTCGGATGGCACGCTTTGCCAGCTTTCCGGCCCCGCCGCAGGCCAGATCGGCGGCACGGTGCAGGGCGTGCTGGCGGTGAATGGCGGTTGCGCCACGCCCTGGGGCAACGTGCTGCTGGCTGAGGGCGATGCCGGACCGTGGCTCGCCAGGCTGGCCGGGCTTGGGCTTGGATATAGCGATCCCGCCGAGGCGGCGCGTTATGGCTGGGTGGTGGAATTCGACCCGCTGGACCCGCTTTCAATCCCGATAAAGCGCACCGCGCTGGGGCGCATTGCCAGGGCCGGTGTGCTGGCCACAGCCACTCAGGACGGACGCCCAGTGGTGTTCTTCACCCAGAATGCGGCAGCGGGCATGCTGTTCCGTTTCATCGCGGCCACAAACGCGACAGACGGCACGGTGCTGGATTCCGGCACGTTATCCGTGGCGGTTCTGGGCGGAAAGGGCGTTGCTTGGGTGGACCTGCCTAACGATGTTCCAACCTTGGCGGGCTTGGCCAATGCCGGCATTACCGCGGGTGGTGAGGGTTTCGATGCCCCCGGTGGATTGGCCCTGAGTGCCGATGGCGGCACGCTTTACATGGCCTGTGCGGGCAATGCGGCGCGCGGCGCGGCGGATGCGCTGAACCCAGGCGTCGGCGCGGGGCATATCGTGCAATTCAAGCTGCCCGGCGGCGACCCCACGGCACGGCATTTTCCCGCCGGGCTGGCTTTGATAGCAGGCAACCCGGCCGCCCAAAAAGGCACGCGATATGGCCCCGGCAGCCAGGCCTGGCTGCGGAAGCCGCGCACACTGGGCATCGATCCCGCCGGGAATCTTTGGATTGGCACCGACCAGCGTGGCGATACATCGCAAACGGCGGATGGGCTGTTCCTGATGCAGACCACGGGCCCGGCCCAAGGTGCGGTGGCATGCGCCTATCTTGCGCCCGTGGGTGCCGCGGCTGGCGGCGCGGCTTTTGATGCCGCCAGCAAAACGGCCATTTGCGCGGTGCGCCACCCCGGCGCAACACCAAGCGCCAGCTTCAACAAGCCGGCAACGCGCTGGCCCACTTTGCGGCCGGATATGCCGCCGCAAACAACGATCATCGGGCTGGTGACAGCGTGATTCAGATTATCCGGGCGATGCCCGGCACGGCGGAGCTGGAGGCGTGCTTCGCCATCCGCATGGCCGTGTTTGTGGCCGAACAGGGCGTGCCCGCGGCGGAAGAACTGGACGAATTGGACGCCACGGCACTGCATGTTCTGGCACTGTGGAGCGGCCAACCTGCCGGCACCGCACGTGCCTTAGAGAAAGCGCAGGGTTTGTGGAAAATCTGCCGGGTGGCGGTGCAGGCGCCGTTCCGCAAATTCGGCATCGGCCAGGCGCTGATGCAAGGCATAGAGACGAAATGCCCCGGCGGCGCCTTTATGTTGGACGCGCAAACCCATGCGATCGGGTTTTACGAGAGACTGGGTTACGTGGCGGAGGGACCGGAATTTATGGATGCCGGCATCCCCCACCGGCTCATGCGGAAGGCAGCATCAACGCCGTAAGGGCTTCGCGGGCTGCATCAGGCAGCGGGGCTGGGCGCTTGTCCATGCCCAGATGCACCAGCACCGACTCGCCCGTCGCGGCTAGTTTTCCATTCTGGAATATGGCCTGCGCCACACGGACCGAGCTATTGCCGATGGTCTTTACCGCCGTGCCGATCTCAACCTCGCCGGGCCAGAAGAGTTCGGCACGGAAGTCCAGCTCGATTCGCGCGGTGACAAAGCTGCCCGCATCCAGGCGGTACGAGCCAAACACGCGGTTGATCAATTCACAGCGCCCGGTTTCCAGAAAAGTGGCGAAGACCGTGTTGTTCACATGACCTTGGCGGTCGGTGTCGCTGTAGCGCAGCTTGTCGAAGGAGCGAAGCGGGAAGTTTTCGAGTCGTGGCTGGTCTTGCATCATGCCTCCGGGATCGTCTTACCAGGATTGAACCGCCCTTCCGGGTCTAAAGCGTGTTTAACGGCGCGCATCAATGAGAGTTCGATGTGCGATTTATGCGCGGCCATGCCGGAAAGGCGAAGCTGGCCGATGCCGTGCTCCGCCGAAAAACTGCCCTGCATGGAAACCGCCAGTGATTCCACATCCGCGGTCAGGCTGTCTTTCACGGCCGCGATATCCGCCACGGTTTGGCCTGCCGGAGGGCGGATGTTCACGTGCAAATTGCCGTCCCCCACATGGCCGAAAATGTTGGGGCGCAGACCGGGATATATCTCCGCCACCAGGGCTTCGACGGCCTGCACCATCTCCGCCAGCCGGCCGAGCGGCACGGCAATGTCGTGCTTCAGAGCGCCGCCCTCACGCAGCTCGCCCTCCGAGATATTCTCGCGCAAGGCCAGAAACACCAGCCGCTCGCGCTCAGATTGGGCGATGGCGGCGTCCAACACTCTGCCCTCCTCCAACGCCGCCATCAACGTGGCTTCCAGCATCTCGCGCGGGTCTCCGGCACCTTCAAGAGCTGAGACTTCCAGCAGAAGATAGGCCGGTGCCTCGAACGGCAGCCGTCCACCCTGGGTATGCGCCGTGCCCAGCGCCAGCGCGGCGTGGGTGCAAAACTCGCAAAGTGTAAGTGCGGTGCCGGCTGCGGCACGCAGGGCTGTGAAAACACCCAGCCCTTGCGTGAGATTTTCGATGCCAACCAGCGCCGAGGCACGGGAGGCGGCGCGCGGGTAGAGCCGCAGCGTGGCAGCCGTAATCAGCCCCAGCGTGCCCTCGGCACCTATGAAAAGCTGCTTCAGGTCGTAGCCGGTATTGTCTTTTCGCAGTTCCGAGAGGCCGTGCCAGATGCTGCCATCTGCCAGCACCACCTCCAGCCCCAGCACCTGGGCGCGCATGCTGCCATAGGAAAGCACCTGCAAACCGCCGGCATTGGTGGAGATGACGCCGCCGATTTCCGCTGTGCCCTCCGCCGCCAGGCTGACCGGGAAAAAACGGCCTGCCTCCGCGGCTGCCTGCTGCAAGGCGGCCAAAGTCATGCCAGCCTCGACAGTGACAGTGTCCGCCACCAAGTCCAGCGCCCGCGTGGCGCGCAGCCGGGAGAAGGAAAGAATAATCTGGTTAGGTGCGGCGATGGGCACGGCTCCCGCCACGAGACCAGTATTGCCACCCTGCGGCACAATGCGAACATTGTGCGCGGCGCAGAGTTTAACGGCTTCCGACACTTGCTGGGTGGAAGCAGGCAGAATGACGGCCAAAGCCGGGTTGTTCACTAGCCCGCGCCAGTCCTGCTCGTAAGGCGCACGGTCCGCAGGTGCCGTGAGCACGGAGGTTTCGCCCAGAGCCGCTTGCAGGGCCTGGAGAAATTCCATCGTGTTAAAAATCCAGATCCGCGTAATGAGGCGGCGGGGTCATGCCGTTCACACGGTCTGACAAGATGGAGCGGAAGCTGGGGCGGGATTTAATGCGAGCGAACCATTCCTTCGTCGCGGGGGAGATGGACCAATCGACATCGTCCATGAAATCCAGGGTAGAGAGCATGGCGGCGGCGGCGAAATCCGCCAATGAGAGATTCGCCCCGGCCAGCCAACGCCGGTGCTCGGCCAGCCAGCCAATGTAAAGCAGATGCTGCTTCAGGTTGGCATAGCCCGCGCGCAGGGCGTTGCCATCTGGTGCACCGAGCTTAAGGGCCTGCTTTAGATGCTTTTCCCAGTACAGGTTGCGAACGGCCTCGCCGTAAAATTTCTCGTCGAACCAGGCGACGAGGCGGCGAGTTTCCACACGTTCCGGCTGAGAACGGCTGAGCAGGGATGTATCGGGATAGGCTTCCTCAAGATACTCGCAGATCACCCGGGAATCGGGGATGACAAGCCCGTTATCCTCGATCAGCGTCGGCACCGTGCAGGCGGGATTCAGTTCCAGATAGCTCGGCTGGCGTTCCCACACCTTTTCGACACGCAGTTCGAAGGGCAGACGTTTCTCGGCCAGAACCATTCGCACCTTACGCGAATAGGGGGAGAGCGGAAGGTGGTAAAGGACTCGCATGGCGGGATTATGCCATTCAAAAAAGCGCACAAAAAGAGGCTGCTTTTTTAAAAAACAGCCTCTTTTTAAAAGTAACGATGGTTAGGCGGTTTTCAGCGCCGGCGAGTCGTCAAGTGCCTCTGGCAGATAGGCGACGTACTCCTTGGGCACCACCTGCCAGAAATGCGGTGCCTCGCGCTCCCAGTCGTTCAGCAGCGTGGCAGCGTAGGTGCTTTCGGTTTCCGCCACATGGCGTTCCACAAGCGTTCTAAGCACGCCCGCCCAATGGCTGGACGCCACACGCTGCCAATGCAGTGTTTCCTTGTTCACCCGCATTTCGAATTTCTGCGCGCGGTCGTAAACAAAGGCGATTCCGCCAGTGAAGCCCGCGCCGAAATTGTCGCCAACCTCGCCAAGGATAACCACCGTGCCGCCAGTCATGTACTCGCAAGCGTTGGAGCCGACACCTTCGACAACCGTGACCGCCCCGGAATTGCGCACGGCGAAACGCTCACCCGCCAGACCCGCCGCGAACAGGCTGCCCGCGGTGGCGCCGTAAAGCACCGTGTTGCCGATGATGGCGTTCTCGTTGGTCTTCAGCTTGGAGGCCGGGCCGGGCCGCACCACAATGTTGCCGCCGGAAAGACCCTTGCCGACATAGTCATTGGCGTCGCCAAACACTTCCAGCTTCAGCCCGTTCACCGCGAAGGCGCCGAGCGACTGCCCGGCGGAGCCGCGCAGGCGCACGGTCACATGGTCCGGTTGCAGCTTCACCTTGCGGTATTTCGCCACAATCTGCGAGCTGAACTTGGTACCGATGGCGCGATGCGTGTTGCGGATATTGTATTGCAACTGCATCTTCTCGCCGTTCTTGAAGAAAGCCTCGGCATCTTCGATCATCTGGGCGTCCAGCGTCTCCGGCACCTCGTTGCGGCCCTCGCGGGTGCAGTAGCGCGCATAGGGGCCGGGATCGGCCTGGGCGAGAATCGGGTTGAGATCGAGATCGTCCAGATACTCGGCCCCGCGCGAAACCTGTTGCAGCAGATCCGTGCGGCCAATCACCTCATGCAGCGCGCGGAAGCCCAGAGAGGCCAGAATCTCGCGAACTTCCTCCGCCACGAAGGAGAAGAGGTTGATGACCTTCTCCGGTGTGCCATCGAATTTCTGGCGCAGCGCCTCGTCCTGCGTGCACACGCCCACCGGGCAGGTGTTGGAATGGCACTGGCGGACCATGATGCAGCCCATGGCGACGAGCGAGGCCGTGCCGATGCCGAATTCCTCGGCACCGAGCATGGCGGCGATCACCACATCGCGCCCGGTTTTCAGCCCGCCATCGGTGCGCAGAACAACATTATGCCGCAGGCGGTTGAGCATGAGCACCTGATGCGCCTCGGAAAGCCCCATTTCCCACGGCATTCCGGCATATTTCACCGAGCTTTGCGGGCTGGCGCCGGTGCCGCCGACATGGCCGGAGATCAGAATCGCATCCGCCTTCGCCTTGGCGACACCGGCTGCGATGGTGCCAATGCCCGAGCGCGCCACCAGCTTCACGCACACCGTGGCGCGCGGGTTGATCTGCTTCAGGTCATAGATGAGCTGCGCCAGATCCTCGATGGAGTAGATATCGTGATGTGGCGGCGGGGAGATCAACGTGACGCCCGGCGTGGAGTGACGCAGCTTGGCGATGAGCTCCGTGACCTTGAAGCCGGGAAGCTGCCCGCCCTCACCCGGCTTGGCGCCCTGCGCGACCTTGATTTCGATCTCCTTGCAGTCATTCAGATATTCCGCCGTGACGCCGAAGCGGCCGGAGGCGATCTGTTTGATCGCGGAGGAGGCGTTGTCGCCATTCGGGCGCGGCTCGGCGCGGGACGGATCCTCACCGCCCTCACCGGAATCGGAGCGCGCCCCGATGCGGTTCATGGCGATGGAAAGCGTCTCATGCGCTTCCGGCGAAAGCGCGCCCAGCGAGATGCCAGGAGCCAGCAGCCGCTTGCGGATGGAGGTGATGCTTTCCACCTCGTCCGGGGAGATCGGGCTCAGCCCGTCCGTGCGAAAATCCAGCAGATCGCGCAGCGCCACCGGCTTTTGCTTGCGCACCATCTCCGAGTATTTCTTGAACATCCGGTAGGAGCCGGAACCAACCGCGGTTTGCAGCAGATGGATGGCGTTATTGTCGAAAGCATGCGCCTCGCCGGTGCGGCGCAGGCGGTACAACCCGCCGGCATCCAGCGGCATGGCGGCACCGCTCCACGCCTTCTGGTGCAGCTCCAGCACCTTATGCGCGATGCCGGGCAGGCCGATGCCGGAAATGCGCGAGGCCATGCCGGGGAAGAACTCGCCCACCAGCGCACGGGAAAGCCCGATGGCCTCGAAATTATAGCCACCGCGATAAGAGGAGATGACGGAGATGCCGAGCTTGGACATCACCTTCAAGAGCCCCTTATCCACCGCCTTCTTGTAACGGGCGACGCATTCCTTCAGCGAGACATTGCCGAACAGCCCGCGCGCATGGCGGTCCGCGATGCATTCCTGCGCCAGATAGGCGTTCACCGTGGTGGCGCCCACGCCCACCAGCACCGCGAAATAATGCACGTCCAGGCATTCGGAGGAGCGGACGTTCAGCGAGGTGAAGGTACGCAAAGACTGCCGCACCAGATGCGTGTGCACGGCACCGGTAGCGAGAATCATCGGGATCGGCGCGCGTTCCGGGCTCATCGCCTCGTCGGTGAGGATGACATGCGTGCAGCCGGCGCGCACACCTTCCTCGGCCTCGCGGCGGATGCGTTCGATGGCGCGGCGCAGGCCACCCTCGCCATTCGCGATCTTGAAGGTGGCGTCCACCACACAGGCGGAAGCGCCCATGGTGCGGCGCATGGCCTCGAATTCGGCGCTGGAAAGCACAGGCGATTCGAGTTGCAGCAGGTCGCACTGCTCCTCGCTCTCGTCCAGCACATTGCCCAGATTGCCAAGGCGGGTTTTCAGCGTCATCACCCGGGTTTCACGCAAGCTGTCGATCGCCGGGTTGGTGACCTGGCTGAAGCTCTGGCGGAAATAGTGGTGCAGGCCGCGGTAACGGTCGGACAGCACGGCAACCGGCGTATCGTCGCCCATCGAGCCCGTGGCCTCCTGCGCGGTTTCCACCATTGGATGCAGGATCAGTTCCATGTCCTCAAGCGAGAACCCGACCGCGAGCTGGCGGCGGCGTAGCGCCTCGGCATCTAGCCGCACCGGCTCCGGCGCATCGGTTTTCACGATATGGTCGATGACTGTGATGCGCTTCGTCCAGGCGGCGAAATCCTGACGCGCGGCCAGCATGTCTTTCAATTCGCCATCATGGTAGAATTTCGCCTCGTCGAGATCGACGGCGATGGTCTGGCCCGGGCCAACAGCACCCCGCTCGACGATGTCCTCGTCATCCAGCTTCACCATGCCGGTTTCCGAGCCAACGATGAGCATATTATTGCGGGTGATGGAGTAGCGCAGCGGGCGCAAGCCGTTACGGTCTAGCCCGGCGATGACGAAACGGCCATCGCTGGCCGCCACGGCGGCCGGGCCGTCCCAGGGTTCCATCACTGCGTTGCAATACAGGAACAAATCCTTATGAGTCTGCGGCATCGTCGCGTCGTTGGCGATGGAGGGCGGGATCATCAGCGCCTTGGCCATCGGCGCGTCGCGCCCGGCGCGCACCAGCAGCTCGAACACATTGTCCAGCGCCGCGGTGTCGGACCCGGAGGCCTGCACCACCGGCTTCACATAATCCAGGAAATCGTCCAGCCCCTCGGCGCCCAGCCGGGTTTCGTGGCTCTGCATCCAGTTGATGTTGCCGGCAACGGTGTTGATCTCGCCATTATGGGCCAGCATGCGGAAAGGCTGCGCCAACTTCCAGGTGGGGAAGGTGTTTGTGGAATAACGCTGATGATAAATGGCAAAGCGCGAGACGAAACGCTGATCCAGCAGATCCGGGTAGAATTCCGTCAGGCTCTCCGCCAGGAACATGCCCTTGTAAACGATGGACCGGCAGGAGAGCGAGCAGAGATAGAGCTCACCCACCTGGGCCTCGATGGCCGCCTTCTCGATCTTGCGGCGGATGATGTAGAGTTCACGCTCAAATTCGTCCTCGGAAATGCCGCGGGCGTTCCAGAGCATGATCTGCTCGATCTCGGGCCGGGTGGCGTTGGCCTTTTCACCAATGCAATCCACGTTGATGGGCACCTGACGCCAGCCATAGATGCGGTAGCCAAAATTCAGAATCTCGGTTTCTACGATCTGGCGGCAACGCTCCTGCGCGCCGAGGTCGGTCTTGGGCAGGAATACCATGCCCACCGCGATGGCGCCTTCACGCAGATGGTCGCCGCCGCGCTTGATCTCGGCCGCGAAGAAATCCTGCGGGATTTCGATATGGATGCCGGCGCCGTCGCCTGTCTTGCCGTCGGCGTCCACGGCGCCGCGGTGCCAGACGGCCTTCAGCGCATCAATGCCGGCCTGCACAATATCGCGGCGCTTCTTGCCATCAAGTGCCGCCACAAGCCCGACGCCGCAGGCATCATGCTCCTGCTCGCGGTTATAAGTATGGCGCAGAGCCTCGGCATTGGCATCCCAGGCGGCCAGAAATTCCGGTGCGGTTTCGTGATTCATGGCAATTACTCCGCGGCCTGCGCCTGTTGGGCGGCCTGAAATTGACGATGGATGGCGGCGGCGGCATCGCGGCCGTCGCGGATGGCCCAGACGACGAGAGAAGCACCGCGCACAATGTCTCCGGCGGCGAACACGCCGGGCAAAGACGTCTCGAAGCTGCGGGGATTCACTTTCAGCGTGCCCCAGCCGGTGAGCTTCAGCTCGGGCTCGTTGAAGGCGCCGGGCAGTTCCTCGGGGTCGAAACCGAGTGCCTTGATCACAAGGTCTGCCTTGACGGTGAAGGATGAGCCCTCGATCGGTTCCACGGACTGACGCCCAGAGGCATCCGGCAGGCCAAGATGCATGCGCATGGCGCGCACGCCTGTTACCTTGTCATCGCCTAGGAAGGCTTCAGGCGCCGAGAGCCAGACAAAATTAACCCCTTCCTCCTCAGCGTTTTTCACCTCGCGCAAGGAGCCGGGCATGTTCTGGCGGTCGCGGCGATAAAGGCAGGTGACGGATTTGGCGTCCTGGCGGATGGCGGTGCGCACGCAATCCATCGCCGTGTCGCCGCCGCCAATCACCACAACATCCTTGCCGGCCGCGTTCAGCAGGCCGGACTCGTAATCCGGCACCGCATCGCCCAGGCTCTTGCGGTTGGAGGTGATGAGATAGTCCAGCGCTTTGACGATGCCGGGCAGCCCTACGCCGGGGCCGCCGATCTCACGGGCCTTGTAGACGCCGGTGGCAATCAGAACCGCGTCGTGTTTGGCGCGCAACTCAGCAAAAGGCGTTGCACCGCCGATATCCGCACCCAGGACGAATTTGACGCCGCCTTCCTCCAGCCATTTCCAGCGGCGCAGCACAATCTCCTTCTCCAGCTTGAAGCCAGGAATGCCGTAGATCAACAAGCCGCCCACACGGTCGTGCCGGTCATACACCGTAACCTGATAGCCTTGGGCGCGCAGCCGCTCCGCCGCCGCCAAGCCAGCTGGACCTGCCCCGATGATGCCGACGCTCTGCGCACGCTCAGCCAACGGCGCGATGGGCTTTACCCAGTCATTGGCGAATGCGGTGTCGGTGATATAACGCTCGACCGCGCCGATGGTGACGGAATCGAAGCCTTTTTCGATGACGCAATTACCCTCGCATAGCCGGTCCTGCGGGCAGATACGCCCACAAATCTCAGGAAATGTGTTGGTTGCGGAAGAAAGCTCATAGGCTTCTTCAAGCCGCCCTTCGGCGGTGAGCTTAAGCCAATCTGGGATGTTGTTGGAAAGCGGGCAATGCACCTGGCAGAACGGAATGCCGCATTGCGAGCAACGGCTGGCCTGCTGGGCGGCTGCCTCAGGTTGGAAATCAGCGTAAATTTCCCGAAAATCCTCGCGGCGGGCTTCCGCCGGGCGTTTCTCGGGCGTCTGCTGCGGCAGGTTGATGAATTTCAGCATCCGTTCGGCCATTTGTCTCGCTCACACAAACATGGCGGAACACCGCACTAAGGCGTTCCGCAGGGTCAGGAGCCTGCTATTACCTAGATTTTAAGCCGAATGCTATCGATTTTTTCGCGTTAGTTATCCTATACTGTCCTATTTTATACGAAATTCACGAAGCTTGTGCGACGTCACCTGGGCCAGCGGAAGAAAATAGGACCGAAATTAAACCTATTCCCGATAAATATCGTTATGGCGGCGCCCACCCAAGCGATAGCGCGCAAGGTAATGTGGCAACACCAAATCCATCGGCGTGGGCGCGATTCCCAGTTCTATCAGGCCAGGCATGCCAGGGGTAACGACATTATCCGCCGCCAGCAGCGTGATCTGATCTGAGGTGAGGCCGGAGCCGGGAACCATCGCGGCCAGGCGGGCGAGGCCCACGGGCATGTCCCACAGGCAGGGCTTGCGCTCGATAATCATCAGCATCTGTTTTATCAGCGCCTTGAAAGAGAGCTGCGCCGTGCCACCCAACTCGAACAACTTGCCAACGTCCACCGGGCCCAGCGCCGCCAGCACGGCATCCGCCACGTCTGCGACATAAACAGGCTGGAACTTGGTTTCGCCATGTACGATGGGCAGGACCGGAGACACTACCGCCATCTTGGCGAAACGGTTGAAGAAATTGTCCTCGGGGCCAAAAATGATGGAGGGGCGCAGAATGACTGCTTGCGGGTGCGCGCTCGCCACCGCCTGCTCACCCTCGCCCTTGCTGCTTGCATATAAGGAAGGACTGGCCGGGTTGGCGCCTATGGCGGAAACATGCACCAACTTGGCGCCAGCCGCCCTAGCCAGCCGCGCCACCAGTCCGGCACCCACAGCGTGGATGCGCTGAAAGTCTCCGCGGCGCGATTCGGTAAGAATGCCCGCGAGGTTGATGACCACTTCCGCGCCCTCGACCGCACGGGCGACCAAAACCTCCTCGGAAACCGGCGCATAGAGCGTCACGATTTGTCCGGCCGCGCCCATGGGGCGCAGAATTTTCGCGGCTTCCGTGTCGCGCACGGCGGCCCGCACAGTGTAACCACGCGCCGCCAGCCGCTGTACCACATAGCGCCCGAGAAACCCGGAAGCGCCGAAAACCGCAGCAATTTTCCGTTCAGACAGCATGCAAGCCCCTTCCCTGTTCCGCCCCGCTTTTAGGCCGCGTGAAAAACCCGCTCAAGCCATGTTGACGCAAGATTGAGGGGGAGCTAAACGCCGCTCCCACGATGCTTCGGCAACGCGCGGCGGACCGGACAACCGGAACGCCTGAAAAATGGTTGGGCCCAGGTGGCGGAATTGGTAGACGCACTAGCTTCAGGTGCTAGCGCTCGCAAGGGCGTGGAGGTTCGAGTCCTCTCCTGGGCACCATTTTTAATCTTTCTCAAAATCAGGTGACGGCATGAACGGTATCACGCTCCATAAGCATGATCTGCCGGCAGGGCTCTCGTTTGGGCCGCTGGCGGCGGTGGACACCGAGACCATGGGGCTGGACCCGCGCCGGGACCGGCTTTGCCTGGTGCAGCTTTCCGCCGGAGACGGCACCGCGCATCTGGTGCAGATCATCCCCGAGGCGCTGGGCGGCCAAGGCGCAAACTGCCCCAATCTCAAGGCCTTGCTGGCCGACCCTGATGTGACCAAGCTGTTCCATTACGGGCGTTTCGATATCGCTGCCCTTTACAACGCGCTCGGCGTGCTGGCGGCCCCGGTGGTCTGTACCAAAATCGCTTCTAAGCTGGTGCGCACCTATACCGACCGGCACGGGCTGAAGGAGCTGTGCCGGGACTTGGCCGGGGTGGATATTTCCAAGCAGCAGCAGACCAGTGACTGGGGCGCGCTGGAGCTTACGCCCGAACAACTCGCCTACGCGGCATCTGACGTGCTGTATCTGCACACGATCTGGGAGCGGCTGCGCGGCTTGCTGGCGCGGGAAGACCGGACGGAAATCGCCGAGGCGGCATTCGCCTTTCTGCCCACCCGCGCAAAATTGGACTTGCTGGGCTACGTGGACCCGGATTTGTTCGCACATTAAGGCAGGGTTACACAGGGTTGCGTATATCGTGTTGACCGGCGCGGCCAGGGTGGTCATACCATTGCCAATGATTCGCGTTGACCGACAGCCTTGCACGCCGGCAGCAACGGGTTCTTCCACGATATGTGGGCGGGTCCGGCCTTGCCCTGCTAACGCCTTAATTCCAGTGCA
>JAGXAE010000198.1 GCA_018971725.1 Pseudomonadota bacterium
AGGGAGCAAAGGGGCAATTTTCAGCCACTGCGCCTCGCTCAACTCATACCGCTTAACCGCCATTCCCGACTCCGTACCAATGCACAGAACCATATGAATCAGCGTTTAAGCCGTTTGGGAATCCTGAATGTCGATAGTGCCTAGAGCTCTAACCTCTCCGGCACGGCTGAAATGATCACCTGCGCATAAGCATAGGGATATTCATCCGTCAGCGAGACAAATACCTTGGCCACGAGCCCAACCGGCGTGAGTTCGCGCAACCTTTCCAACGCCCCGCCGGAAAGCGCCATGGTAGGCTGGCCGCTAGCTAGATTCACAACGTTCAAATCCGACATGAATACACCGCGCGCGAACCCGGTCCCCAGAGCTTTGGCGCAAGCTTCCTTGGCGGCAAAGCGTTTGGCGTAGCTAGACGCACGTGAATGCGGGCGCCTATCACTGCGCGCACGCTCGATTTCTGAGAACACCCTTAAGGTAAAGCGCTCGCCATGCTTCTCAAGCACTTTTTCAATTCGCCTTATATCGCAGAGATCGGTCCCCAGGCCGATGATGACGCCCGCAGTCAATTCCGTGCCCGCTCAACTTGGGCGATGCCGCTAGCGGCGCGCAACCCGGCGATGACCTGGTTCAGATGCCGTGTATCCTGCACCTCTATGTCCACCAGAGCTTCAAAGAAATCCTGCTGCCGGTGAACAACCTTCAAATTGGAAATGGCACCCTCCTGTTTGGCGACGGCATTGGCCAGGGCCGCCAAGGCGCCTGGAGCATTGCTGGCGATGACGCTCACCCGGCCGGTAAATGTCTGCGCCTTGGCGTTGGCCCGCGCCTCCTCGTTCCAGTCCACATCAATAAAGCGCTCCGGCGTCGCCGCATATTGATCAAGCTGCGCACAATCCTTGGCATGGATGGTAATCGGCTTACCTGTCGTGACAATGCCGACAATCTTGTCCCCCGGCAGCGGGTGGCAGCAGCCCGCGTAATGCACGTCCATCCCGGCAACGAGCCCTGTTATGGGTGAGCCCGCATCCGCACGCGGCGTATTGCGCGGCGAACGTGCGGAAAGCGCCCCGCCCATAAACGCCGGCAACATACGCGGGGTGCGAACCTCCTTCAGCGCCGGATAGGCGGCGTTCACGACATCCTTTGGCCCCACCACCCCGGTAGCGACAGCCACATAAAGATCGTCCACGCTCGACTGCTTGAAGTGCTTAGCCACCGGCTCCAGAATTTTCTCTGAACCGTCAACGCCATCCTGCCGGAACGCCTTCATCAGCATGGATTTGCCAGCGTCGCGGTGCTGGTCGCGCATCTGCTGCGCCAAGAACCGCCGGATGCGCGCGCGCGCTTTGCCCGTAACCACGAACCGTTCCCAAGCAGGACTCGGCGTGCCGCCGCGGGCGGTAAGAATCTCCACCTGATCGCCGTTCTGCAGTTCGTAGCGCAACGGCATCAGCTTGCCGTTGATACGCGCTCCCACGCAGGTATCGCCAATCTGGCTGTGCACGGCATAGGCGAAGTCAACCGAAGTCGCACCGCGCGGCAGCTGAATAAGCTGCCCCTTGGGCGTGAAACAGAACACCTGGTCCTGGTAAAGTTCCAGTTTGGTGTTCTCCAGAAACTCATCGGGCGCCGCGGAATTATCGAGGATTTCCAGCAGGTCCTTGACCCAGCCAAACTGCTTCACGTCATTTGGAGACGCTTCCTCCTGCTTGTACAGCCAATGCGCCGCCACACCCGCTTCGGCCACCGCCTGCATTTCCGGCGTGCGAATTTGTATCTCGATCTTTTGATTGCGCGGCTGGCGCAGCGTCACACCTGTGTGGAGCGACTGGTACCCATTGCTCTTGGGCGTTGAAATATAGTCTTTGAACCGCCCGGCTATGACCGGAAACGCCGCGTGTATGGCGCCCAGCGCAACGTAGCATTCACCCCGAGTGGGAACGATGACACGGAATGCCATGATGTCCGAAAGCTGTTCGAACGTCACATTCCGCCGCTTCATTTTCTGCCAGATGGAGTAGGGCGATTTCTCGCGGCCCGAAATTTCCACCAAACTCACCCCTGCGTCCTTGCAGACGCGTGTCAGTTCATGCCGCACTTCCTCGATCACATCGGCGCCCTGCCCCCGCAGGAAGTTCAAACGCGTCTGGATAGTGTCGTAAGCTTCCGGCTCAATCTCGGCGAAGGCCCGGTTCTGCAACTCTGTTTTTACAGCCTCCATGCCGATGCGCTCGGCCAGGGGGGCGTAAATATCCATTGTTTCCCGGGAAATCCGCAGCCGCCTATGAGCGGCTGAAACGGCTCCCAGAGTGCGCATGTTGTGCAGCCGGTCGGCCAGTTTAACGATGAGTACCCGGATATCCTTGCTCATCGCCAGCACGAGCTTGCGGAAATTCTCGGCCTGCTTGGTCCGGTCGGATTGCAGTTCCAGCCTTGTCAGCTTGGTCACGCCGTCAACCAGCGAGACAACCTCGCTGCCAAATTGCTTCTGCACCGCCGCCAACGTGACAGAGGTGTCCTCCACGGTGTCGTGCAGCAAGGCAGTGATGATGGAAGCGCTGTCCAGCTTATAGCTGGCGAGAATGTTCGCGACGGCCAGCGGGTGCGTTATATAGGCTTCGCCATTATCGCGTTTTTGGTCGGCATGCGCCTCTTCCGCGGCGCCATACGCCTCCTCAATCAACGCTGTGTCGGCTTTTGAGTCGTAGGCCGTCACCCGGGCCAGCAGCCCGGCCAGTTCCGGATAGGATTTCGGCGCACCGCCGCTCAGGCCCTCAGGGGCGAAGGACAGGCTCAGAAACCCGCAGCCTGTCCGCATGGGTTTACCGGCGAGATTTGCCGCCGAGTTCGGCCTCGATGGCGGCCTGGATATCCTCGGGAGACATAATCTCATCGCCCTCAGCGGCCATGGCGGCGGCCTCCTCCTCGGCGGAGACATCCTGCAACCCGAAGATGTTCTGATCCGTCGGGATCAAGTCCATCACTTCCTCGTCCACGGGCTCGGGCTCGGGCACGCGGGAGAGGGACTTCACCAGATCCTGCTCCAGTTCCGGCAGCTCGACTGTCTCATCGGCGATTTCACGCAGCGCCACCACGGGGTTCTTGTCGTTGTCCCGGTCGATGGTAAGCTGTTCACCACGGCTGATGTTCCGGGCACGCTGCGCCGCGAGCAGAACCAGCTCAAAGCGGTTCGGCACCTTCAAAACGCAGTCTTCAACGGTCACGCGGGCCATAGGGGTACGCTCCAGGCAAAAATTGAACGAGTGCCTT
>JAGXAE010000034.1 GCA_018971725.1 Pseudomonadota bacterium
GTGTTTTGCAGCACGCGCTGGGGCGAACCGCCCTTGCGGTTGCGGCGGAAGGCGGCAAGCTCGTCAATGCCGAAGGACGTGCCGGTATCGCCGAAACGCAGAACCTGCGCCGAAGGCCAAAAGAAATTGTGCAAAGCGTCAAGATCGTTTGTCATCAAGGCGCGTTCGTAAGCGGCGAACAACGCCTCGATCTCTGCTTTCGTCGCGGGGTCATCGATGATCATGGCAGCACCTTTGCGGACAGCACACCCCTATCCTCCAGCCTCGCGGCGGCGGCCAGCGCCAGCGCCTCCCGCCCTGGGGCCGCGATGATCTGCACGCCGCGCGGCAGGCCGGTTGAGGCGACCGGCACACAGACCACCGGCAAGCCGATAAAGCTGATCGGCTGCGTGTAGGCGCCGATATTGGCGCGGGTGGGCACGGCCTCGCCGCCAAGCTGGAATGTCGGCTGACCGATAAGCGGGGCGGTAATGGGCGTGGCCGGGGCCAACAGCAGATCGTAACGCTCGAAAATCGCCATGGCCTGCTGGCGGAACCAGGCTCGGAAACGCTGCGCCTGATAAATTGTCTGCGCCGGTTGCAACGCGCCGGCAAGAAGGCGCGGCAGGGTGGCGGGGTCGTAATCTCGCGGCCGGGCGATGAGGTCAGGCTTGTGGAGTTGCCCGCCCTCGAAGGCCGTGATGCAGAACGCCGCCGAGCGGGCACGTTTGGCCTCCGGCAGGGTGACGCTGGCGGTGCCGCCCAGGGTATCAGCAACGATATCCAGCGCCTCCAGCATTTCCGGGCTGGCACCGTGTTGAAACCAATCATCCAGCATGGCGACGCGCGCGGGCTCGATGCCCTGGCCCAAAACAGGGCTTGCCTCATCCTCGTCTTGCAAAAGATCATAGGCCAGAGCGAGATCGGCCACGGAGCGGGCGAACGGACCGATATGGTCGAAGCTGTCCACGAAGGGGAAGATTCCCTCCCGCGTGATGCGGCCATAAGAAGCTTTCAACCCATAAACGCCAGTGAGCCCGGCGGGCAGGCGGATGGAGCCGTTGGTATCGGACCCCAAAGTGAGGGCGCAGAACCCGGCGGCCAGAGCGGCGGCGGAACCGCCGGAAGAACCGCCGGCGACACGCTCAGGGTCGTGCGGATTGCGGGTCGGCCCGTCATGCGCGTTTTCGGTGACGAAGCCGAAGGCGAATTCATCCATGTTGAGCGCGCCAAGCAGCACCGCCCCGGCCTCGTTCAACCGTTTGATATGCGGCGCGTCAACCTTCGGCGGCGGCGCGGTGCGGCGGATTTTGGACCCGGCGACGGTCGGTAGGCCCTCGATATCGAACAGGTTCTTCACCGCGAAGGGCACGCCTGCCAACGGCCCGGGCTCCTGCCCCGCCTGGATTTTGGCATCCACCAGCGCCGCTTCGGCGCGGGCGCGTTCGAAGGTGCGCGCCGTGAAGCAGTTGAAGGTTGCATCCAGCGCTTCGATACGTGCGATATGCGCCGCCAGAACTTGGCTGGCGGAAAGACGGCCGGCGCGCACCTGGGCGGCGATTCCGGTGGCGGTGAGTTCAAAAAGTTTCATGGAATCTCACGGAATATAGCGCGGGGCTGCCTCGGTTTCCGGTGGCAGGTTAAAAGATGTCACCAGTTCGGCATGCTGGCAGATTACGGCGAAAGCGGTTTGCACGGCCTCTTTATGCTCAGGCCGGATGGGCAGGCCGAGCAGTTTTTCAGCAGCCGCCAGATAAGCGGCCTGGGTTTCTTGATCCATCAAAAGAATTTACCTTCCCGTAATATCGGCATCGGTGAGGAATTTTTTCATCCCCAGGCGCCTTCGTGTAGAGCCCGGGATTCTTCCACCAGCAGCGGCCCCAGTACCTCCACCTTGCGCTGCCCGGCGGCGAACACATTGCGGCAGGGCAAATCCAGCGTCGGGTTCTCCGCATGGTTGCCCGTGATGGATTTCAGCTCATGCTCGCTCATGCCATATACAACCCGCCCAATGCCGGACCAGTAAATCGCCCCAGCGCACATCGCGCAAGGTTCGGCGCTGGAATAGAGCGTGCAATCGGCCAGTAATTTGCTGCCATATTTTATCGAGGCACGACCTGCGAGAATCCGTTCCGCATGGCCGGTCATGTCATGGTCCGGCAGAAAGCCATTGCCCTGTTCCATCAGCACCTCACCGTCCGGCCCGGCCAGAATGGCACCGAACGGATGACAGCCGCCGGCCTGCGCGCGCTTGGCCACATCAAAGCTCCGGCGCAGCAAACTCTCATCATCAGGCTTAGTCATGCTTATCCTTCGGCAGACTTAAAAGTTGCGCGGCCACGGCAATGGCGATTACCTCGGGCTGCTTGCCCTCAATCCCCGGCAAGCCGATGGGGCAAACAAGCCTGGACGTTTCAGCCCCCTCCGCCTGCAAGCGGGAAAGAAACCGCGCCCGCTTGGTAGCGGAGCCGATCAAGCCAACAAACCCGGCCCGCCCTCGCAAAGCCGCCAGGGTTAGCCTGTAATCCTGCCCATGGTCATGGGTGAGAATCAGCACCGCCACCTCCGGCGCGGCCTGGGCCAGAACCTCCTCCATCGCCTCCACGGGGCAGCAGACCAGGCCGGGTAGCCCCTGCAACTCTTCCCGCGTATCGAACCATCCCAGTGAGAGCGGCAGCCCCGCGAACGCTCGCGCCATGGCCCGCCCCACATGCCCGGCGCCGAACAGCAGGACCGGGCGGCAAGGCGCATCCACGGGCTCAACAATCTTCGTGCCTAGGCCTGGCTTTTCACCGCGCGCGGCGAAAAGGCTGGCCTGCAAACGTCCGCCATAGGCGCGATGAACGGCCCCTTCCGTCAGTTCGGCAATCAGCGTTTCCCCTGGCTCTGTTTCAAGAAACCCGCATTGTGCCGGGTTAAGATGCTCAACCAGCAACCGCACCCGCCCGCCGCAGCATTGGCCCAGCAGCGGCCCCAGCGGATAATCCTGCACCGCCCAACTGCCAGGCGCACGAGCCAGCGCCGCCCGCGCCTGGGAAATGGCGGTGAATTCCAGATTGCCGCCGCCAATCGTGCCGTCCACGCTGTCCGGCGTTACCAGCATTTTCGTGCCCGCCCCACGCGGCGCGGAGCCCTCCGTCGCCAGCACGCTCACCAGCGCCACGGGGCCACGCGGCAGCAAGGTCCTCAGCTTGTGCAGCCACTCAGCCATGGCCCGCTTGCAACCCGGCAATGGCCGCCAATATCCGTTCCGGTGTGGCGGGCGCATCGAGTTTCGGAAACCCACCCCCAGCTGCTGCGGCGGCCACGGCCTGGGTAAGCGCACAGAACACCGCATTGGCCAGCATGAAAGGCGGCTCCCCCACGGCTTTCGAGCGATGAATGGTCGGCTCCACATTCCGCCCCGGCGCCCAGAGCTTGATCTCCATCCGCGCCGGACGGTCTGACGCCGTGGGAATCTTGTAGGTGGAAGGCGCATGGGTGAGCAGGCGGCCTTTATCGTCGAACACCAGCTCCTCGGTGGTGAGCCAGCCCATGCCCTGGATGAACCCGCCTTCCACCTGCCCCAGATCGATCGCCGGGTTCAGCGATTTGCCGACATCATGAATGATATCCACCGCCAGCACCTTATGCTCGCCCGTGAGTGTGTCGACAGCCACTTCCGCCACCGCCGCGCCATAAGCGAAATAATAGAATGGCCGGCCGGTATGGGTCTTGCGGTCGTAATGGATATCCGGCGTGGCGTAGAAGCCCGTGGAGGAGAGCGAAACGCGATTCAGGTAGGCTAAATGGCAAAATTTCGCGAAGCTCAGCAGTTCCGTCCCCGCCTGCACGCCGGCTTGCGTAAAATGCACATCCGCTTCCGCCACACCGAAATGCTTGGCCGCGAATTCCACCAAACGCCGCCTGATCGTCTCCGCCGCGTTGAACGCCGCCATGCCGTTGAGATCGGATCCGGAGGACGCCGCCGTAGCGCTTGTGTTTGGAACCTTATCCGTCCGGGTTGAAGAAATTCGCACGCTTTCCACCGGAACGGCAAACACGTCCGCCACCACCTGCGCCACCTTAATCATAAGGCCCTGCCCCATCTCCGTGCCGCCATGGTTCAACAAAATCGAACCATCCGTGTAGATATTCACCAACGCCCCGCCCTGGTTGAGATGGGTGGTGGTGAAGCTGATGCCGAATTTTACCGGCGTTAGGGCAATGCCCTTCTTGATAATCCGGTGCGTTTCATTCCATTCCGCCACCTTAGCGCGGCGCTTTTCATAATCGCTACTCTGCACAAGCTCAGCGATCATCTCCGGCGCCACATTATCCGTCACCTGCATCGCATAGGGCGTCACGTCCCGCCCCGGCCCGTAGAGATTCCTCTGACGCACCAGCAGCGGGTCCAGGCAGAGTTCGTGGGCGATATGGTCCATCGCACGCTCCGCCACGATCATTCCCTGCGGGCCGCCAAAACCACGAAAGGCAGTGGCGGAAACCGTGTTGGTTTTGGCGCGTTGCGAATGAATCTTCACCACCGGATAGAAATAGCAATTATCCGCATGGAACATCGCGCGGTCATTGATCGCGTTTGAAAGATCCATCGTGCATCCGCAACGTGATGCCAACTCGATCGAAATCGCCTGGATGATTCCGTTTTCGTCAAACCCCGCCTCGTAAGCGGCGGAGAATTCGTGCCGCTTGCCGGTCAGGATCATGTCATCGTCACGGTCCGCGCGGATTTTTACCTGCCGCCCGGTCCGCACAGCCGCCAGGGCGGCACCGGCGGCGAACAGAGAGGCCTGCGTCTCCTTGCCCCCGAACCCGCCGCCCATGCGCCGCACCTCGACAGTCACCTCGGCATCCACAAGCCCCAGCACGCGCGCGACGATATGCTGCACCTCGCTGGGATGTTGCGTGGAGGAAAGCACATGCACCTGTCCTTCCTCCTGCGGGGTGGCGATGGCGATCTGCCCTTCCAGATAAAAATGATCCTGCCCGCCAATCTCCAGCAAACCCTTCACCCTATGAGGCGAAGCCGTCAACGCCGCTTCCACATCGCCCCGCCCCATGCTCTGCGCGGGTTCAACCACGGAATTCGCCGCCAGCGCGTCTTGCGTGGAGAGCAGGGGCGGCAATTTTTCATATTCAATCCTGCCCAACTTCGCGGCGCGGCGCGCAGCCTCAACACTCGTTGCCACCACCAGGAAGACCGCCTGGCCGTAATAAATCACCTCACGCTCGGCAAAGAGCCTGTCATCGCCCGCAAAGGGGCTGACATCGTTCTTGCCGGGAATATCGGCGGCGGAAAACACCGCCACCACGCCGGGGGCGGCGCGCACGGCGGAAAGATCGAGGCTCAGGATTTTTGCATGCGCCTCCTGGGACAATCCAAACGCCCCATGCAGCATGCCTACCGCCTCGGGCATGTCGTCCGTATAAACGGCGCGCCCCGCCACATGCGCCCGCGCGGAATCATGCGGCACGGGCCGCGAGACAGCGTTGAGAAACTGGATTTCGCTGTCAGCCATGTTCCAGTTCCAGCACGCTCACAATCTCACCCTGGCGCTCCGCCCACAAGCGGCGCAGCAGATTGCCCGCCACGGTGAGGCGATAGGCGCTGCTGCCGCGTACGTCGGTCAGCGGCGCGAAGTCCGCTGCGAGCAGCGTTGCAGCTTGTTCGAGATTGTCCTCGCTGAATGCTGCATCCTTCAAAAAACCTTCCGCTGCACTGGCGCGTTTCGGCGTTGCTGCCATGCCGCCAAAGGCAATCCGCGCCTGTGCGATGCGACCAGCCTCAACCCGCAACACGATGCCACCGCACACTGCGGAAATATCGCTGTCGAAGCGTTTTGAAAGTTTGCTGATTGAGATCATGTCACTCGCATCCGGGCAAGGAATGAACACGCTTTCCACGAACTCACCTGCCTGACGATCCTGCTTGCCATAGGCGATGAAAAAATCTTCCAAGGCCATTATGCGTCGGGTATCCCCCCGGCGCAGCGTCAACTCCGCCCCCAGCGCGATCAAGGCGGGTGGCATGTCGCCAATCGGCGAGCCATTGGCGATGTTGCCGCCGATAGTGCCGGCATTGCGGATCTGCGTGCCACCAATGCGCCGCACGAGCTTGCCCAGCGCCGGGTGCAAGCGGGCGAGAGAGGCTTGCGCCTCGCTATAGCGCACAGCCGCGCCGAGCCGTAAACCTTCAGGTTTTTCATCGATGTTCCGCAAATCGGCGATACCGCCGATGAAGATCAGCTCATCCAGCACGCGATGCTGCTTGGTCACCCACAGCCCGGCATCCGTGGCACCCGCCACCAGCCGCGCCTGCGGATGTTCAAGATACAACGCCGCCAGCTCGTCGGCGGTGCGGGGGGTGAACGCGATGCGCTCCCGCCCGGCCAGCGCGTCTTGAAACCGGAACTCTCTCGCCGTGGACTTCAAATTCTTCAGCGCCGCGACGAGCGCCGTGTCATCCCGCGGGGTCCGGCCCGCAGCCTCGGCCGCAGCCAAAATCGGCCCGTAGCCGGTGCAGCGGCAGAGATTGCCGGAGAGCGCATCCGCCACACTCTGCTCCGACCCCAGCGCGCCGATGGCACGGCCATACAGCGCCATCACAATCCCCGGCGTACAGAAGCCGCATTGCGAGCCATGATGCGTCACCAATTCCCGTTGCACGGGATGATCCCCGCCCAGGCTCTCCACGGTCAGCAGCGCCTTGCCGTCCAGCATCGGCAGGAAAAGAATGCAGCTGTTCACCGCGCGCCAGGCGATTTCATCGCCCGCAAGCTCGCCCAGCAGCACGGTACAGGCGCCGCAATCACCCTCCGCGCAGCCTTCCTTGGTGCCAATGCGGCGCAGGCGGGTGCGCAGCATCTCCAGCACCGTGAAGGTGGGGTCCACCTCATCCAGCGCGATCACCTCGCCATCCAGCAGGAACCGCACGCTCATCGGCGCATCTCCACGTCATGTCCAACTTGTGGAGTGTTCACGCCGGAATTCCCCCTGTCAACGCCGAACTTCAGCGGCGTTCCTCGCGCAGATAGGGCCGGCCAAGATCAGCCGGCTGCGCGTCTGCACCTTTGGCGAACAGCCCGGCAATGAGCAGATAGGCCAAGGTGGCGAGATAAGGCGACATCTGGATGAAATAAACCGGCACGTTCATGCCGGAGGAAAGCAATTGCGGCACCAACGCCTGAATAGCGCCAAATAGCAGCGCCGCCGCGATGGCGCGCAGCGCATTCCAGCGCGAGAGTGTGACCATGGCCACCGCGATCCAGCCGCGCCCAGCCACCATGCCATCCACCCAGATATGCGCGCCAACAAGGCTGAGATGCGCGCCCGCGATGGCGCAGAGCACGCCGCCCGCCAGCACCGCGCCGAAGCGGTAGAGCGCCACGTTCACCCCCGCCGCATCCGCCGCCGGCGCATCCTCGCCCACCGCGCGCAGCCGCAGGCCAAGATCTGTCCGCTCGATAATGAACCAAACCGCAATAGCGGCGAAAAAGGCGAACCATGTCAGCCAGTCCTGGTCCAGAACCCCCGCCAGCAGCTTCGGCAGAAAGGCGAAATCAGAGCCCGGTGGCGGTGAAATCCCGTTCACGGTCTGGTTCTCAGAGCCATCGCCCAGAAAGCCCGAAACACCGATGCCCAGCGCGAAGGCCACCAGACCGGCCAGAACCTGATCCACCCGCAGAAATACCGCCATGATGCCGAATATGGCCGCTAGCCCCAGCCCCGCGCCGATGCCGCTAAGCAACGCCAACGCCGTGCCGTGTCCTGCCATCTCCATCAGCACAGAGGTTACGGCCGCCATCGCCATCACGCCCTCTGCGCCAAGATTCATGACACCGGCACGCTCATTGATGATAAGCCCGGCTGTAGCCAGCAAAAACGGCGCGGCAAAGGCCGGGATGGAACCCACCCAGGCGGTGAACAGCTCCATCATGGCGCCACCTTCGTGCTCTTGGCCCAGCCCAGCTGGTAGCGGAGCCAGAATTCCGCGCAGCAGACGCAGAGCAGCAGAATCGCCTCGATGGTCAGCACCGTGGCACCCGGCAGCTGGTAAAAGGCTTTCAGCGAATCCCCCGCCGTGTACAGCGCCGCGATGGCGATGGCGGCCACCACCACACCAAGCGGGTTGGACCGCGCCAGATAGGCGATGACGATGGAGGGGAAGATGAAGTCATTGCCGACGAACTGGGTAAGCCTGTGCTCCTCGCCACAAACAATGGTGAAGCCCGCCAGGCCGGAGAGCGCGCCGCCCAATGTCGCCATCAGCAACACCACCGCCCCCGCCGGCACGCCCACCGCGCGCGCCGCCGCCGGGTTGGCCGCCACCGCCTTGGCCATGTAGCCCACCCGCGCGAAGCCGCAGAGCCACCAGCAGAACAAGGCGGCGCCCAGGGAGAAGAAAATGCCCGCATGCACATGGCCGAAGCCGAGCAGCGCCAGCGTCTCCCCCGGCGCGAAAACTTTCGAGACCGGAAATGAATCCTGCGGGTTGCGCCAGGCGCCATAAAGCAACTGCTGCGCCAGCATATAGGCGACGTAGTTCATCAGCAGCGTCGTCACCACCTCGTTGGCGCGCAGCCTGACCCGCGCCAGCGCGCACACGCCGCACCACAGCCCGCCGCCAAGCATGGCCGCGACGCACATCACCCACAGCCGCACGGCTTCCGGCCCGATATGGTAGAGCGAGACGGCTGTGGCGGCCATCGCCCCGGCCCAGAGCTGGCCCTCCACGCCGATATTCCAGAACTTCACCTTCAGGCACACGGCGACCGAAAGCCCAACCAGAATCAGCGGAATGGAGCGCGTCAGCGTCTGGTCCAGCCCGGCGGGGTTGCCGAATGTATAGCCGACGAACTGGCTGGCGAGGTCTGACAGCCCCATGCCCTGGGTGAGCAGAAACCCGCCAGAGACCACAAGCCCGGCGAGAATCCCGCCCAATAGCACAAGGAAGGTGAAGCGGCGGCTGGCGGCCAGGCGCGGCGAGAGAATGAGGCGCGGCATCAATGCATCTCCAGCATCAGCCGGCCGATCCGCGCACGGTCCACCGCCGCCACGTTTTCAGCCGGGCTCATGCGGCCATGGCTCATCACCGCCACGCGGTCTGAAAGCTGCATGATCTCGTCAAGGTCTTCCGAAATGAGCAGCACGGCGCAGCCGGACGCGGCGGCGGCGCGCAGCCGCGTCTGCACCGCCTGCACGGCGCGGATATCCAACCCGCGCGTGGGCGAATGTGCGATGAGGATTTCCATGCCGCCGGTGAACTCCCGCGCCAGCATCAGTTTCTGCGCATTCCCCCCGGAGAGCAGCCGCGCCGGCAGATCCACCTGCGCGCCCGCGACCTCAAACTGTGAAATCGCATCCCGCGCCAGGCCGTTCATCCAGCTTTTGGTGACAAGCCATTTTTTCTCCGCCCCGCCGCCCAGCAACCGAGGGAGCGAAATGTTCACGTTCAACGGCAATTCCCCGAACAACCCCATGCCCATGCGGTCGGCGGGAATATAGCGCAGCCCCCGTTCGCGCCGCGCCTCCGGGCTCGGCGGCATGTCCACCCCGTCAAACAGCACCGCGCCGGAGGTGAGGGCGCGCACGCCGATCAGCGCCTCCACCAGCTCCGCCTGGCCATTGCCGCCAATGCCGGCGATGCCGAAAATTTCGCCGCCTTGAACAGAGAAATCGATCTTCGCCAGCGCCACGCCATGGGCGCTGGCCGGGGCGCAGAGCGCCTTCACCCGCAGCATCTCCGGCTTGAAATGCCGGGAGCCGGAGGGTGGCGGCAATTCCGTTACCGGCGCACCGCCCACCATCGCCTCGGAGAGCGAGGCGGCGGTCATACCCTCCGAGGCCGCGCCGTCGATAATTGTCCGCCCGGCGCGCATCACCGTGACGCGATCCGAAAAGCCCAGCACATCGCGCAGCTTGTGGGTGATGAGCACCACGGCGCGCCCGCTTCTGGCGAGGCTGCGGGCAAGGCCAAGGGCGGATTGCGCCTCCTGCTCCGTCAGCACCGCCGTCGGCTCGTCCAGCACCAGAATCCGCGCCCCGGCCAGCAGCACCTTCATGATTTCCAGTTTTTGCTGGTCGGAGACCGCCATCTCGTCCACGCGGGCGGAGGGGTCGAGTCTGAAGCCCAGCTCCTTGCCCAACGTCTCCATGGCCCGCAGCGCCTCGGCCTTGCTACGCCAGCCCGCCCGCCGCGCGCAGGCCAAGCGCAGATTCTCCAGTACCGAAAGCGGCCCCACCAGCTTGAAATGCTGGTGCACCATGCCGATTCCGGCATCCGCCGCGGCGGCGGGGGTTTCAAACCGCGCCGCCTCACCATCCACCTCCAGAATACCCGCATCAGCCGTGTAGAACCCGGCCAGCACGTTCATCAGCGTGGATTTGCCGGCCCCATTCTCACCCAGCAGGGCATGCACCTCGCCCCATTCCAGCGAAAAATTCGCGCCGGCCAAAGCAGGCCGCGGGCCGAAGCTTTTCTCAACCTCCGCCAGCCGGACCGCGAGCTTGCTTATTTCATCGAACCTTTCACGTTGGATACGAGATAATTCATATTCCAAAGCTGGTCGATTGTGGGAGCGGAACCCGCCGGCACTTCCACCTTGCCTGACTGATCCTTGATCGGCCCGGCCCAGACATCGAAGCTGCCCGCGATCATCTTCTGCCGCACCGCCTTGATCTTGGCGATGTCGTCCGCGGGGATATGCTCCAGCGGCGCGATATCCACCACACCGGTATCGATGCCGTAGAGCGGCGTGCCCTGGCTCTTCCAGGTACCAGCCTTCATCGCCGCCACGGCGGGCAGCAGCTCCTTCTCCCAATGAAAGACAACGGAGGTGAGGATGCCGTTCGGGGCGCTCTTGCCCATGTCCACCTGATAGCCGACGGAATATTTGCCCGCCTTCTCAGCCACCACCAGCGCGGCGGGGCTATCCATGTCGGTCGCGATCACATCCGCGCCCTGCTGGATCATCGCCTGGGAGATCTGGGCTTCCTTCACCGGGTCAGACCAGGAATTCACGAACGCCACATGCACGATGGTGCCCGGATTCGTCGCCTGCGCGCCCAGCGCGAAGGAATTGATGTCCCACAGCACGTCGGGGATCGGGAAGCCCAGCATCATGCCAAGCTGCTTGCTCTTGGTGGCGTAACCCGCCGCCATGCCCGCGAGATACCAGCCCTGATAGGTTTTGGGATAGGGGCTTTCCAGATTGGGTGCTGAGGAAATGCCCGCCATATTGATGAAGGCGAGGTTCGGATGCGCCTTGGCTTCAGCCGCCATCGCGTCAGAATAACCATAAGAACCGGCGATGATCACATTGCCGCCATGGCTGATGAAAAGATCCACCGCCTGCTCAACCTTATCAGTCTGTTCAGGCACGTTCTCAACAAACGGCACCTTGCCATAGGCTTTGGCCAGCGCCAGCCGCGCCGTGTCCTGAGACTGCGACCAGCCGCCATCCGTGGCGGTGCCAAGGAAGATGAAGGCGATTTTCGGCTTCGGGATTTTCACCTGCGCCTGCGCGGCAGGGGCGGCGGCAACCAGTGCGGCCAAGGCAAGACCAGCTAGTTTCGTAAGTTTCATTGAAGCCTCCTTATTGTTTCAGGATTCAGTCTGGCGGTAGCCATAGGTCGCGTCGAACCGGCTCTGCACATAATCACCGGCGATGATGGGATCGTATTTGCGCGGGCGTTCGGGCGTCACGCAGCCGGGCAGCGCGTCGATCAGCGTGTCGTAATTCGTGCCCAGGAAGAACGGCGCGGAATAACGCGCCCGGCCGGTGATGTTGATGGCGCGGTGCAGGGTGGAGGCGAACACATCATTGCTCCAGCGCGCCATCTGGTCGCCGATATTCACCACGAAAGTGCCAGGGATCGGCGGGGCCGCAATCCATTCCCCGGCGGTGTTGAGCACTTGCAGGGCCGGCACCTCATGCTGCGCCAGGATGGTGAAGCATTCATAATCCGAATGCGGGCCGATGCCGATCTGGTCCTCGTCGATCACCCCTTCCTGCGGCGGATAGTAGATGATGCGCTGGGCACAGGTGGGCTTGGTGATCATGGGCGCGAAGAAATCCTCATCCTGCCCCAAGGCCAGTGCAAAAGCCTTGAACATGCGCCGCCCGAGCTTCAGCACCTCATGGTGATAGTCCAGCATCGCCCGGCGGAATTCCGGCATCCCCTCCGGCCAGAGATTCACGCCATACAGCCCCTTGCCGCTGGCCAGATCGGGGTCATTCGGGTCCAGCTCGGCGGCAATGTCATAGGCCTCGTGCAAATCGCCCTTGGCCTTGGGGTTCACGTTCTCCTCCAACAGCGGCGTGTAGCCGGAATTATTGGTGGAGAGCTTCACATGAACCTTCATCTTTTCATCGTATGGCAACGCGAAAAAAGCCGGGCCGGCGGCGAACATCGCCTGGATGACCGCCTCCGGCACGCCATGATTCTTGATATAGAAAAACCCGATCCTGGCGGCCGCCTGGTAAAGTGCGGCCGCCACCTGCTTTTTGGCGGCCAGGTCATCGCCCTGCATGGCGGCAAAATCTATCACCGGAATTTCATGAAAAGACGCCTCGCGCGCGGCTATACCAGCCTGCGCCTTGCGCATTCCATTTCCGGTTTCAACCAACGTCATGCAACCCGCTCCTGAAGCCCGCAACCCGTCTTTTGCGGAATTCAGGAAGCAACTTTGGTGCCAGCCAGGAAAGCGCGGCAGGGCGGGTCTTCCCTGCGAGCCATGCCTAAATTTTAGCCGAACACATCGCCCAGGGTATGAGCAGTCAGGCCAATAATCTCGCAGCGCCGGGCGGCGGGGTCAGCTTCTGCGAGAGACGGTGAACTGCGCCAGCGCCTGCAACAGCGCGGCTCGCTCGCCAAACACGTCCAGATGCCCGGCCGCCTGCTCCGCCAGCATCTCCGCCTGCGCCCTGGCACGGGCGAGACCCAGAATGCGCACCATCGTGGCTTTGCCGGCGGCGGCATCCTTGCCCGCCGTCTTGCCCATTTCCTCGGCCGAGGCGGTTTCATCCAGCACATCGTCATAAATCTGGAAGGCCGCCCCCAGATCACGCCCATAGGCCATGATCGCCTGGCGCTGCGGGGCCGGCGCGCGGCCCAGAATCCCCCCCGCCTCGGCGGCGTACTGGATCAGCCGTCCGGTTTTAAGCGCCTGCAATCGGGTGATCTCCGGTCCCGTTAGATCCTTGCCCTCAGATTCCATGTCGATCATCTGGCCGCCGACCATGCCGCGCATGCCGGAAGCCCCGGCCAAGGCCAGCACCAGTTCCACCCGCGCTTCCGGGTCGGCATGGGTGTCTTCCTCGGCCAGCACCTCAAAGGCACGGGTTTGCAGCGCGTCACCCGCCAGAATGGCGGTGGCTTCGTCGAATTTCTTGTGGCAGCTCGGCTGGCCGCGGCGCAGGTCGTCGTCGTCCATCGCCGGCAGATCGTCATGCACAAGCGAATAGGCGTGCAGCATCTCAACCGAGGCGGCCACGCGCGCGGCGCAGGTGCGGTTCACCGCGAACAGCTTCGCCACCTCAATCACCAGGAAGGCGCGCATCCGCTTGCCGCCATTCAGCACGGCATAGCGCATGGCCTCCACCAGCTTGGCCTCCGCGCCTTCCGGCACGGGCAGCAACGCCTCCAGCTGCGCCTCCACCAGCCGCGCGGTTTCCGCCAGCGCCGCGGCCAGGGCGTCCGGTTGGCTCACCACATCAAGCGCCATTTTTGTTATTCTCCATCCTTGAGGGCCAGCGAGCCATCCGCCCGCGCCACGATTGCCTGCACCCGCGCCTCGGCCTGGGCCAGTTTGTCCTCGCAATGTTTTTTCAGCGCCGCGCCGCGCTCATAGGCTGTGATCGCATCCTCCAGCTTCTGCTGGCCGGATTCGAGGCCGCGCACGATCGCCTCAAGCGCCGCCATCGCTTCTTCGAAGGACATGGCGGCAATATCTGAATTAACTGTCATGCACCCCCCTACCCGCGCGGCGCCCGAATCACAACCATGGCATCACAAGCGCATCAGGCCGCGCACATGCACGGCACAGCTCGAAGCCAGTGCATCGAGGTTATAGCCGCCTTCCATAATGGAGACGACGCGCCCGGCGCAGCACTCATCCGCCACCGCCAGCAATTCCTCCGTTATCCAGGCGAAATCCGGCTCCGTCAGCCGCAGCTGCGCCAGCGGGTCGGCCTCATGGGCGTCGAACCCGGCGGAAATGATGAGCAGTTCCGGCGCGAAGGCCCGCAGATCCGGCAAAATGCCTTCACGCCAAGCTTCGCGGAATCCCTGGCCACCGGTGCCGGGCGGCAGCGGCATGTTGAAGATGTTGCCCACCCCGGTTTCCGAACGCGCGCCGGTGCCAGGATAGCAGGGGGATTGATGCGACGAAGCATACAGCACCGATGCATCGTTGAAGAAGATTTCCTGAGTGCCATTGCCGTGATGCACGTCGAAATCCGCCACCGCGACGCGCTTCAGCCCCCATTTCGCCTGGGCGTGGCGGGCCGCCACGGCGGCATTGTTGAAGAAGCAGAACCCCATGGCGCGGTCTGATTCCGCATGATGGCCCGGCGGGCGCATGGCCACGAAGGCCGCCTTGGCCTTGCCTTCCATCACCGCATCCACCGCCGCCACGGCACCGCCCGCGCCGCGCAAAACCGTCTCCAGCGTGCCGGGGCTAAAAATGGTGTCGCCGTCTATGGCGATCATCCGGTCCTGCGGCAGGGCAAAAATCGCGTCGACGAATGCCGCGTCATGCACGGCTACCAGCTGTTCCCGCGTGGCCTCAGGCGCCTGCTCGCGCAACAGAGGGGCGAATTCAGGCGCCTCCAGGGCGCGCAGCACATAGCGCAGCCTGTCCGGGCACTCTGGATGATGCGGCCCCGTGTCATGCGTCAAGGCTACGGGATGGGTGAAGAGTGCGACGCTCATTTTTCTCCTCGCTGGCATTTGATGGAAAAGCTGAACACGCCCTTGCTCTCACTGGTGGCGATCAAGGCGTGGCCGGCGGCTTTGCAGAATTCCCGAATATCGGCAAGCGCTGCTGGGTCGGTGGCCAGAATCCGCAACTTCTCGCCCACCTCCAGCCCGCGCAGCGCGCGCGCCGCCCGCAGCACGGGAATCGGCGACTTTTGATATTGTGCATCGATCAGACGTTCACCCATGCGGGAGTCATGCGCCTTAGCCCGGCCTTGGGCAAGCGCCATGTCTTGAGCAAGAAAGCATTTCGGACCAGAACGCGGCCATGGCTCATCGCATCGGCATCGACCTCGGCGGCACCAAGACAGAGATTATGGTTCTGGACGCAAACGGCGCGGAATTGCTGCGCCGCCGCCGCCCGACGCCCGCCGGGTATGACGCCGCGCTGCGCAACATCGCGGCACTGGTGGCCGAAGCCGAGCAGGAAACCGGGCCGGGCGCCACCGTGGGCGTGGGGATACCGGGCTGCATTTCACCCGCCACCGGGCTGGTGAAAAACGCGAACTCCAACGCGCTGAACGGCCGCCCATTCGACCGCGATCTCGCTGGCCTGCTGGGGCGCGAGGTGCGCGTGGCCAATGACGCGAATTGCTTCGCTCTCTCGGAAGCCGTGGATGGCGCCGCCGCAGGCTGTTCCATCGTGTTCGGCGTGATCCTCGGCACCGGCACCGGGGCGGGCATTGTGGTGAACGGCGCCATTCTGGAAGGCCGCCACCGTCTGACGGGGGAGTTCGGACATACACCCCTGCCCTGGCCCCGGCCGGACGAACTGCCACTGCGCAACTGCTGGTGCGGACAAACCGGCTGCCTGGAGCTGTATCTGGCCGGCCCTTCTCTCGCCCGCGAATGCGACGGGCCGGGCTATACCGATGCCAGCACCCTGCCCGCCCGTGCCGCCGCCGGGGATGAGACGGCGCAGGCAACACTCGACCGCCATGCCGACCGGCTGGCCCGCGCCTTCGCCGTAATCACCAATCTGCTGGACCCGGATTGCATCGTGCTCGGCGGCGGGCTTTCCAACATGGAGCATCTTTACGCGGCTCTGCCGGGGCTGATGCGGCCTTACGTGTTCTCAGACCAAGTGGCGCCACGCATCGTGAAGGCAAAGCACGGGGATTCCTCCGGCGTGCGCGGCGCGGCCTGGCTATGGCCGCCCCGCTGAACGCCACGCTAATCCGCCGCCGCCTTTCGTTCCTCCGAAACCTCCTCGGCCTTCCTCATCAGCCGCAGGAAGTTCCCACCCCAGATCTTGGCGATATCCTCCCGCCCATAACCGCGCCGCGCCAGAGCGGCGGTGAAGTTGGGCGTCTCCGCCGCGTTCATATAGCCGCGTACGCCGCCGCCGCCGTCGAAATCCGTGCCGATGCCGACATGCTCGATCCCCATGCGCTTCACCGCGTAATCGACATGATCGACAATGTCTTCCACGGTGAGATCGCTTGCCCGGGCCCGTGGCCGCAGGAAATTGGAAACAATGGTGATCTGCGCCAGCCCGCCGGTCGCGGCCAGCATGTCCAGTTGTTCGTCGTCCAGATTGCGCTTGTGGTCGCACAGCGCCTTCACGCAGCTATGCGTCGCCACCACCGGGCTGCGTGAGCGCAGCGCCGCCTGCATCATGGTTTTCTTGGAGGCATGCGAAACATCGACCAGCATGCCCAGCTCGTTCATGCGGTCCACCACCGCCTGCCCAAAATCCGAGAGCCCGCCATAAGCCTCGTCCTTGTCATCAAGGCTTGGCAGAGCGATGGCGGCATCCGCGAGCTCGTTATGCCCGTTATGGGTGAGGGTCATGTAGCGCACACCCAGCCCCGCGAATTCGTCCAGCAAGGACAGGTTTCGCCCGATGGCGTAGCCGTTCTCGATAGCCGGAACGATGCCAGGGCGGCCCGCGGCGTAAGCGGCCTCGATGCCGGCGGCGCTCGTCGCCATCATGCCGCCGGAACCATCCGCCGGAGCCATGGCGGCGATGGCGGCAAGCATGGCACGGGCGCGCTTGGTGGCGGCCAGATGCCCCGCATCGTCACGG
>JAGXAE010000199.1 GCA_018971725.1 Pseudomonadota bacterium
GAATATCCGGCACCTTGGAGCAGCCGACCCCCTGGTCCACCCAACGGACAACGTAGCCCAATAGGCCCTGGCAGTTATTATCCAACTCCTGCTGTATCTCGTCAGGCTTCCAGGTTACGTCATGGGCCAAAGGCACGGTGAGAATATCCGACAGTTTGGCAACGGGGCGGTTCTTCAGCTCGTTCTGCCGGGCGAACACGTCCACCTCATGGTAATGCAGCGCATGCAGCGTGGCAGCAGTGGGACTGGGCACCCAGGCAGTGTTGGCACCAGCCTTGGGGTGGGCGATCTTCTGCTCCAGCATCGCCCCCATCTGATCCGGTGCGGCCCACATGCCCTTGCCGATCTGCGCCCTGCCCTGCAACCCGCATTCCAGCCCGAAATCCACGTTCCGGTCCTCATAGGCTTTGATCCAGGGCCGCGTTTTAATGTCGCTCTTACGCAGGAAGGCGCCCGCCTCCATCGAGGTATGAATCTCATCGCCGGTGCGATCCAGAAAGCCGGTATTGATAAACACCACGCGGGATTTGGCTGCATGGATGCAGGCTTTCAAATTCGCGCTGGTGCGGCGCTCCTCGTCCATGATGCCCATTTTCAGCGTGTTGGCAGGAAGTTTCAGAAGCGCCTCCACCGCGCCGAACAAAGCGTCGGCATTGGCCACTTCTTCCGGCCCGTGCATTTTGGGCTTGACGATATAGACTGAAGCCTTGCGTGAATTGCGCTGCGCCGCGAGGTCGTGCTTGGCAATGAGCGAGGTGAGCACAGCGTCGATCACCGTTTCCGGCACCTCCGCGCCATCCTGGGTGATGATGTCGGTAAGCATATGGTTGCCGGCATTGCGGACAAGCAGCAAAGAGCGCCCCGGCAGCGAAAGCGGAGACCCATCCGGCGCGATGTATTCACGATCCGGGTTGAGTTTACGCTCGAAGCTGCTGCCGCCTTTCCGCACCTGGGCCGAGAGCGTGCCCTGCATCAGCCCCAGCCAGTTGCGGTAGATCACCACCTTGTCCTCGGCGTCCACGGCGGTTACGGAGTCCTCGGCATCCATGATGGTGCTGACGGCGGACTCAAGAATGACGTCGGCAATATGGGCGGTGTCGTTCCTGCCGATCGGGTGGGTGGCGTCAATCACGATTTCGGCGTGCAGATTATGGTTTTTCAGCACGACGGCACTGGGGCTGGCGGCTTCACCCTTATACCCAGCGAACTGCGCGGGGTCTTTCAAACCCGTATCGCCGGAGGGCATCTGCGCCACCAGGCGACCGCTTTCCACCGCGTAGCCCAGGGCATCGGCATGGCTCGCGTCCTCCAGCGGGAAGGCGGCGTCCAGAAAGGCGCGGGCACGGGCGATCACGGCATCGGCGCGCACCGGATTGAAGCTCTTGCCGCGTTCGGCGCCATCCGTCTCGGGCAAGGCGTCCGTTCCGTAGAGCGCGTCGTACAGGCTGCCCCAGCGGGCATTCGCGGCGTTCAGCGCGTAACGGGCATTGGAAAGCGGCACCACCAGTTGCGGGCCGGGGATAAGGGCGATCTCGTCATCCACGTTCGAGGTATCGACGCTGAAAGGCGCTGGGTCGGGCTGCAAATAACCGATCTCGCGCAGAAAGGCCTCATAGGCGTTCTGGTTATGCGGCTGGCCCTTATGCGCCTTGTACCAACCGTCCAACTTCGTCTGAAGTTCATCGCGCTTAGCCAAAAGCACCGCATTGGTGCGGGTGAAATCGCGCAGCAGCGCGGCAAAACCTTCCCAGAACGGCGCTTCTTCCAGCCCAGTTCCCGGTAATGCCTCATTATTTACAAAGTCGTGAAGAATGGTGGCGACCGACAAGCCGGCAACCGAAATCCTGGGTTCAGGCATGACAACTCCTTAAGCGCCCGTACCCTTCCCGCCACTATTTTTGCCGCAAACGCGAAGAAACGCAAGCGGCAAACGCTCAAAGCCGCGCAATATTACGAAAAATCAGACCATGGTTTACGTAATATATGATCCCGGTAGTTACAGACGGCCGAACACCTCCACCTGGTCGAGATGCAGAAAGTTCCGGCCAAGCAGCGTAACCCGCACGAAGCGTGCCCAGGCCGTGCCAGGGCCGGCCCAGATGAAGGGCGCTTCCCGCGGCGGTTCACCATGATGTTCGGCCAGGGTAACCCAGCTTTCACCGTCGATCGACGCGCCGATGCTGAACGCGGTCAGCCGGTTCCAGGTAAAATCCCGTGTATTATGAACATGGACTTCCGTGATGGTGGCGATGCCGCCGAGATCGACCTGCCACCAGGGATTATCCTCGATATCCGTGTGGAATTTCCGGGTGCCATCAATAATGCCGTTTACCGCGCGCGCGGCGTCCTGCGCCGCCGTGGGCGCGAAGGACCACTGGCAATGCGAGCTTTGCAGGGCGGATTTGCCGAAGCTGATGTTATCGGGACGGGATGAGAACGGTGATTCGGGCACGGGATCGAGACCTTGTTCCTGGCGGAAACGCCCATAAACCCCGGTCGAAGAGAATACATTTCTATTGTTCGGGCTTGGCTTGCCTTGTGCCAGCAGGGCATTTTCCTGCTCCGACAGAAAAACCACCATCTCCTCATCATCTCTCCAGGCATGACGATAAATCGGGCCGTCTTTTATCGCGCTCATGATCTCGCCATTTGCCTGCGCATCGGCTTCGGTGCCATGGGTGGCGGCAGGCAAAAGCTTCAACCCGCCTTCGATCACTTTGAACAAATGATGATCGCCTGCGGGTTGCCTTAAAACCACGCCACCATAGCCGGCACGAATTGCCCTGAATGTCATCTCTGTATGTTCATGGCCGTAATGGCCAAAGCGCGGGTCCATAAATCCAAGCTGCGCCAGTACAGATCGATGAAAGACGATCGAACACCCATTGATCACCGTGGCCATGCCGGGATTTTCCGCCGTCATGCCGCCCATGACGATCTTGGAAGAGTACATTGAGCCCGGATTTCCCGGATGAGTGCGGATTTTCTTGTACAGGAGGGCCGAATCTGGCATGAATATCAGCGTGTTATCGTCAACGAAGGCGCGCGCGAATGGAACACCCAGCGGGTGAATCGGATGATGGGTCTCTGCGGGTCGAT
>JAGXAE010000200.1 GCA_018971725.1 Pseudomonadota bacterium
GATTGCGTGGCCGAGCCGCCGGGGCTTTCGATGGCCAGCACCAGCTTGCCGCTTTTCTTGGCGAGGGCGAAGCCGCGTTCCAGCATCGGCGTGCAGCCGGCGAGGTTGAGCATGCCCGGCCGCGCGGCGATGATGCCGCGCAGCTGCACGACAGGGATTTTAGGCTTGGAGAAGGGGAGCCACATGCCCCCCATTATCCGTCAATCCGCCGCGGAGGCAAACTGCGCGGCGCGGCGTTCGGTCTCGACCATATAATCGCGGGTGAGGGGCAGCGCCTCCTGCTTGCGGACCAGCTGGATTTGGAAATTCATATGGTCTGAGACGCGGAAGGCCAGTTCCGAGCCGGAGAGGTAGAATTCAAACATCCGGCAGAAGCGTTCGTCGTAAATACTGGCGATGGCGTCCCGGTTGGCAGTGAAACGCCGGCGCCAATGGCTAAGTGTCTTGGCGTAATGCAGGCGCAAAATTTCGATGTCGGTCGTGCGCAGCCCGGCCTTTTCCACCGGCCCCAACACCTCTGAGAGCGCGGGAGAGTAACCGCCGGGGAAGATGTATTTGGCGATCCAGGGATTGGTGGCGCCAGGGCCCTCGAACCGTCCGATGGAGTGGATGAGCGCAACGCCGTCCGGTTTCAGGCAGGATTTCACGGTTTTGAAGAAGGTTTCGTAATTCGGCACGCCCACATGCTCGAACATGCCCACGGAGACGATCCGGTCGAATTGCCGGTTCATCGCCCGGTAGTCCATCAGCTCGAAGCTCACCTGCTCGGTCAGCCCTTCTTGCTCGGCGCGGGCGCGCGCGGCGTCAAGCTGCTCCTCGGACAGGGTGATGCCGGTTACCTGCGCGCCGAATTCCTTGGCCAGAGTTAGCGCCATCCCGCCCCAGCCGCAGCCGATATCCAGCACTTCCAGGCCAGGCCGATCGAGCTTCAGCTTGGCGGCGATATGGCGCTTCTTGGCAAGCTGGGCATCGTCCAGGGACATATCGTCCGAGGTGAAATAGGCGCAGCTATATTGCCGGTCGCGGTCGAGGAACAGGGAATAGAGCCGGCCGTTCAGGTCGTAATGATGCGCGACATTGCGCTTGGCGCGGTTGGCGTCGTTGGCCTGCAAGATGGGGCGCAGCAGTCGGCCGGTTTTTTGCGCCAGGGCAATGAGGGGCAGCCGGACATCGTTTTGATTGTCCATCAACACGCAGAGCACGTCGTGGATGGTGCCGTTAAGGGGCGTCAGCGACTCATCCATGTATGCCTCGCCCAGGGCAAGGCCAGGATTAAGGGCGACCCGCTTGACCGCCTCATCGGTCTTGAGATGGATGCCGGCGCGGAAACCCTCGGTGCCGCCATATTCGCTGCGCGACCCATCGGGCCAGACCACCAGGAAAGAACCGCGCCGCACCAGTTTCGCCAGGCAGCGATCCAACAGCTTTTGGTACAGCCAGATCACGTCAGTCTCCTTGTCCTAACGTGCGGATATTTTAGGTCGAACGGTCTGCCGCGTTCAATCTGAAATATGAGCGCCCGTCATGCCGATGAATAACAGTCTGATGGAGTTGGTTATTAGCCATTAAGAAATGAAGATGCGCAAGAAAAAAGCCCCCGCGAAATTTCGCGGGGGCTTTTGCGGGTGGTGAATGGCGCGGGGCGGTTAGGCCGCCGGCGCGTCCTCTTCCTGGCCGAAGAGCGGGCCGAGATCCGGCTGCTCGTCTTCTTCGCGGGCGATCACCTCGCCGCGGGCCTGCTTCTCCGCCTCTTCCTGGGAGCGGGCGGCGTTCACCTTGACCTCGATATGCACTTCCGGGTGCAGCTCGACGCGCACGGTGGAAATGCCGAGCGTCTTGATCGGGTGGACCAGCAGCACCTGGGCGCGGTCGATGGAGAGGCCGCCGGCGGTTGCCGCCTCGGCGATGTCGCGGCTGGAGACGGAGCCGTACAGCGCGCCGGCCTCGGAGGCCTGGCGGATCAGGGTGACGGTGAGGCCGGAAACGCGCTCAGCCACGCGCTCGGCTTCCTCGCGGCGCTTCAGGTTCTGCGCCTCAAGCTGCACGCGCTCGCGCTCAAAGCGTTCCTTGTTCGCCTTGGTGGCGCGCACGGCCTTGGCCTGCGGCAGCAGGTAATTGCGGGCATAGCCCGGTTTCACCTTCACCAGCTCGCCCATCTGGCCCAGCTTCTCAACGCGCTGGAGCAGGATCAGTTCAACATTTGCCATGGTCTCTGCTCCTTAGTTCAGCACGTAGGGCAGCAGCGCCAGAAAGCGGGCGCGCTTGATGGCTTTGGCCAGTTCACGCTGCTTCTTGCCGGAGACGGCGGTGATGCGGGACGGGACGATCTTGCCGCGTTCGGAGAGGAAGCGGGAGAGCAGGCGCACGTCCTTATAGTCGATCGCCGGGGCGCCAGCGCCGGAGAACGGGCAGGATTTCTTCCGGCGGAAGAAGGGGCGGCGCGCGCCAATGGCGGGGCGACGCAGACCGGAGGCCGGTTCGTTGCTCTCGGACATCAGATATCCTCCTCGACGCTGTATTCATCACGGTCGGCGCGGAACTCGTCGCGCGCGCGGAATTCCTCACGCTCATCGAAGCCGCGCTTGCGGCCGCTCTCAAAGCGCCCGGCGGGCTTGGGCCCACGGAAAGCGCGGTCGCGCTCGTCAGCCTTGCGGGAGAGGATCGCGGACGGTTCCTCGTTGATCTCTTCGACGCGCACGGTCATGAAGCGCAGCACGTCTTCATGCAGGGTGAGCTGGCGCTCCATTTCCTGCACGGCGGCGGAAGGCGCATCGAGGCCCAGCAGGATGTAATGGCCCTTGCGGTTCTTCTTGATGCGGTAGGCGAGCGGGCGCAGGCCCCAATACTCGCGCTTCTTGACGGCGCCGCCGTCGGTTTCGATGGTGGTGGCGGCGGCGTCGGCCACGGCGTCGGCCTGAGCCTGGGTGATCTCGCTGCGCGCGATCATCACGGTTTCATATAACGGCATATGTCCCCCCTTCGGCTAGATCAGCTCAGGTCCTGGTCTGGACCCCCCGGGATTGGGGCGAGCATAGCCGGGCGCGATGCCACGCACCCGGCAGGGAAGGCGGGCGTAAAGCACGGCGCGCGG
>JAGXAE010000201.1 GCA_018971725.1 Pseudomonadota bacterium
CCGTTTTCATCCAGCACCGGCAGCCCGCTCACATGGTTGGCCAGCATCATCCGCGCCGCATCGGCCACCGTGGTTTTCGGCTGCACCGCGATCGGGTTGCTGGTCATAATCTCGGAGACAATCATGGCATCCTCCATTCATCTTGGTTTGTTTCTGCCAGATTAGGCGGTTTTACACCTTGATCCGCATCAATTGGTTGCGTCGGCGATATCCTCCAATGCCTGCGGTCGCAGCAAAACGATGTCATGAGTGCTGGGTATCTCGATCAGCCCGTTTTTTTTCAGCCGGCTGAGCGAGCGGGAGACGGTCTCGATTGTCAGCCCCAGATAATCAGCGAGGTCAGTGCGCGAAAGCGGCAAAGAGAGTTTTGTTTTCGGGCGCGGCAGCTTTCCTTCGCCACAAACTTCCTGGCGCCGCGCCCAGTAGAGCAGGAAACTTGCAATCCGCTCCAGCGCGGTCTTGCGGCCCAGAAGCAGCATCTGTTGCTGGCTCAGCGCTAGCTCATGCATCGCGACATCCAACAGCTTGCGCTCCAGCACCTGATATTCGGCGAGCATGGCGTCCAGCCCGGCACGGGAGAAGCGGCACACCTGCACGGGTTCCATCGTTTCGGCGGAGACGATGTTCATATCCGTCGCCGCGAGGCCGATGAAATGGCCTGGCCCGGCGAACCCGATGATCTGGCGGCGCCCATCAGGCAGCGCCTTGAACAGCCGCACCGTGCCGGAATTCACGTTGTAGAAATGCTGGGCGGGCTCGCCTTCTTCCATAAACTGCTTACCAGCAGGAAGGCTCATATGCTGCGCGACACGGGCAAGAAACACCAATTCGTCGTCCGACAGCGCATCGCACAGCCCAATATGGCGCGCACCGCAGTCATCACAAACCGAACCTGTAGGCCGCTCCGCCAGATTGATGGCGACTGGATGACGTAAAGGGACGGCCTTGCCAATCGAACTCATGAAAACTGCTTACCCCTAAGGAGCGCAATGATCCATATCAAAAACTGTTTTACCGGAACGCAAAAACAGCAGCATCCCGCCTAAGACCAGCAGTTCCGTTGCCAAGCCGAACACACTGCCCTCTGGCCCGGCCATCCCGCCCGATAGCCACGCCGCGCCATGGGGCAGCGTGTCCAGCAGCGCGCCCGCGCAGGCCTGGCCACTATCATGCGTGCCATAGATGAAGTTCTCCGAAAAATCCCACCCCGCATGAAACCCGATGGGCCACCAAAGCGAGCCAGTGCGCTTAAGCCCCAGGCAAAGAAGCAGCCCCGCCCCACACACATTCGCAATGCCGATCACGCTCTCATGCGCGTTGGTGATATGGAGAAAGCCAAAGACAAGGCTCGAAACCACGGCCGCGCGCCAAAACCCAACGCCCCTGGCTAGGCTGTGCTGCAAATAGCCCCTGAAGGCCGTCTCCTCGGTCAGGCCGATCAACAGGCACACGCCAAGCCAGGCAAGCCCGCTTTCGGCAGCAGCCGGCGGCGGCAGCCCGGCCCAGCGCGGCGCCGCCCAACCGCCCGCCACCAACAGCGCCATCAGCAAGGACAAAGCCGTGACACCCGCCAGCAGCCCGCCCGCCAGCTTCGGCGCAAACCGCCGCGCCGCCAGGCCGAATGCGAACACGGACCGGCCCTCAAGCCACGCCATAAAGCCCGCGGCGGCAAGAACCGGGATGAACAGCAGCGCCTCGTTCACGGCGGCGAAACCGGGGGTCATCTTGGGTTCCTGCCGCAGCCAGGGGGGCTTTGCCCAGGCCAACAGCAGAATCTCCGCGAAAACCAAAGCCGTGAGCAGCAGCGCGTAGGCCAGCGCGCGCCAGCCGGCCCGCACCCCGCCCGGCCCACGCCAGAACCCCGTCCCTGAATGCGCCAACCAGCCGCGCACGGTTCTCAGTTCAAGCCTTTGTCGTGTGCTCCATCGAGACGTTGCGGGCCTCAGGGCCAACCAGCATCAGCACGATCAGGATCACGGCGACAACGCCCGCCACCAGCGCCAGCGCATAGCCGTAATCCCCGCCATGGCCCATCGCCAGCGAGACCTGGATGGGCGCGTTGAATGAGGCGACGAAATTGCCAAGCTGATAGACAAAGCCCGGAAAAGTGCCGCGAATCTCAGACGGCGAAAGCTCGTTCAGATGCACCGGCACCACGCCCCACGCCCCCTGCACGCCCACCTGCATGAAGAACGCGGCAACGGCGATGGTGGCGAAATCCGTACCATGAGACCACGGCCACAACGCCAGAAGCGAGACGATGCAGGCGCCGATAATCGCATAGCGCCGGCCGATTTTCTGGCTGAGCAGACCGAACAGAATCCCGCCGATCACCGCACCGGCGTTGAAGATGAGCGCCACATTCGCCATCTCGCTATGCGCGAAGTGCAATTGCTTGCCCAGGAACAGTTTTACGTAAATGTCCTGCGTGCCGTGGGAGAAGAAGTTGAACGCGGCCATCATCACCACGCCGTAAACCACCAACTTGGCGTTCTTGCGCAACACCGTGCTCACCGGCACCTTTTCAGGTCGGTGCTTCATGGCCTCAAAGGCCGGGCTTTCCTCAACATGGGACGCAATGAAGAATACCAGCAGGGCCGGCATCGCGCCAACAAAGAACATGCCGCGCCAGCCCAGCGGCCCAAGGCCGAAATCGAACAGCAAGGTCGCCAGAAAGAATCCGAACGGATAGCCCGCTTGCAGCAGGCCGGAGACCCAGCCGCGCCAGCGGTCCGGGATGGTTTCCATGGCGAGCGAAGAACCAATGCCCCATTCGCCGCCCATGGCGATGCCAAACAAGGTGCGGACGACCATGAAGGAGGCAAACGACCAGGCGAAGCCAGTCAGCGCCTCGAAGAAAGAATAGAGCAGCACCACCAGCATCAGGATCGGCTTGCGGCCATAAATATCCGCCAGCCGCCCGAATATGAACGCGCCCACCGCGCGAGTCGCCAAGGTGAGTGTGATGGAGAACGCCACCGAGCCGATGCTGACGCCAAAAGCCTTCGACACATTGTCCAGCGTCAGGATCAGGATGAAAAAGTCGAAGGCATCCAGCGTCCAGCCCAG
>JAGXAE010000035.1 GCA_018971725.1 Pseudomonadota bacterium
GCCAGGCCGAAGCGCCCGCCATGCCCGGCGAAGCCCGGTGCCAGCACATAAAGCAGCCAGGGCATGAAAATCTCGCCAAGAACCGTGACCCCGCCCAGCCAGAGGGCCATCACCGCCGTTGCCTCCTCGGCGAATTCCGTGGCGGCGCTCAAGCCATCCTTGTGCAGAATGGTGGAGATGGCGGGCACGAAGGCGGCGTTAAACGCGCCCTCCCCGAACAAACGCCGGAACAGATTGGGCAGGCGCAAGGCCACGAAGAACGCATCGGCCACCGGCCCGGTACCCATCACAGCGGCGATCAGAATATCCCGCGCGAAGCCGAGAATGCGGCTCGCCATCGTCCATGCTCCGACCGTGAAGGCGCCGCGTATCATGCAGCCGCTCTTACTCAGTTCGGCAGAATGAAGCCATAGGCCGGGTAAACCCTTATTCCCATCGCATGGGCGGGTTCGTACCAGACCCGCACCCGGGACCAATTATTGTCCCGCGACACATCCACCACCGGCTGGTTCTGCTCAATGCGGTGCGGCAACCAATTGGACTGCGTCACCAGCACCTCGCGCGGGGATTCAATCGCCGTCACCACCGCCAGATGCCCCACATCCATGGCGCCGTGCGGTTTGAACACCAGCACCGCCCCCAGGCTGGGCCGGTGCGTGCGCGGATAAATTCCGTCGGCCTCGCCCCACCATTCATACGCATCGCCTTCAAGTTGAATCCCGGACACGGCGCGGGCATAGGGCACACAGCTAAGATGCGTGGGCGTGCCAAAATGCGAAGGCGATTCAAGCCTTGGCCCGCCGGAGCAGCCGCTCAGGGCCAGGCCAAGCGCCAAGCCTGACGCCCACGCGAAGCCGCAACCTCTCGGTGCAATCCTCATCTTCATCGCTTTGGCAGTCTGCCGGAAGCCGCGGCCGCGCCGCAAGCCCGCTTGATCCGGGGGGGCGCATTGTCTAGCGTCCCCCGCATGGCCGCAATTTCCATGCACTCGCCTGTCGGCGATCTCACACTGTTCGCCGAGGATGATGCCATCGTGGCGCTGGAATGGGGATGGGGCAGCCTGCAAAACCCGTCGGCTTTGCTCCGCCGAACCAAAGACGCGCTGGATGCGTATTTCGACGGCGAGGCACAGCTGCCGGACGACCTGCCCTTGAACCCCGCAGGCACGCCATACCGCCATAGAGTATGGGCAGCTTTGCGAGCTATACCGCATGGGCAAACCCGGTCTTATGCCGCGCTGGCCAGAGAGGCCGGCGGCAGCCCGCGTGCCATAGGCGGCGCCAATGCCGCAAACCCCATTCCTATCCTCATCCCTTGCCACCGGGTGCTCGCCACCAGCGGTATCGGCGGCTATTCCGGCGGGGAGGGACTGGCCACCAAACGTCTCCTGCTCGCGCTGGAGAGCCGAACCAAGGCGCCCCACGCATGAGCAAAGCCATCCGCATCCATGCCAATGGCGGCCCGGACGTATTGAAATGGGAGCAGGTTCCCACACCTAGGCCCAACGCCACCGAGGCGCTCATCCGGCATGAGGCGATCGGCGTGAATTACATCGACATTTATTTCCGCACCGGACTTTATAAAACCGCTCTGCCCGCGACCCTTGGGATAGAAGGCGCGGGCACAGTGCTGGCGGTGGGCGAGAAGGTGACCCACATCGCCCCCGGGGACCGCGTGGCCTATGCGGGTGGCCCGCTCGGCGCCTATGCAACCGAACGCGTGATAAATGCCGACAGGCTGGTGAAGCTGCCGGACGACATTGATTACAAAACAGGCGCGGCGATGATGCTGCGCGGCCTGACCGCCTATTTCCTCTTGCACAGGACTTTCAAAGTGCAGCCGGGGCAAAAAATTCTGGTGCACGCAGCGGCTGGCGGCGTGGGGCTGATTTTGTGCCAATGGGCCAAGCATCTGGGCGCCGAGGTTATTGGCGTGGTTTCGTCCGAGGCCAAGGCCGAAATCATCAAGGCCAATGGGGCCGCCCACGCCATCATCGGCCATGCGAACTTGGCGGCGGAGGTGAAGCAGATCACCGGGGCCGCCATGGTGCCGGTGGTGTATGACAGCGTCGGTAAAGATACCTTCAACGCCAGCCTGGACTGCCTCGCCCCATTGGGGCTGATGGTGTGTTACGGCAACGCATCCGGCCCCGTGCCGCCGCTGGATATCGCCACGCTCGTCACCAAGGGCAGCCTGTTCCTCACCCGGCCCAGCTTCGCCACCTATATGACCGCGCCGCAGGATATCGCCACCGGGGCGGCCGCCTTGTTCGATGCCGTGCGCTCCGGTGCCGTGAAAATTCTCGTCAACCAGACCTTCCCGCTGGAACAGGCCGCCGCGGCCCATGCCGCGCTTGAGGCACGGCAGACGACGGGCAGCACCGTGCTGCTGCCTTAACCATGGCCCGCCCGCGCGCAGCAAATGGCGCGCCGCTGCTTTACGGCGCGGCGGCGGGTGCGCTGGCAGCAGCCTGCGTGCTGTGCATATTGTTTGTGGACAAGCCGGTAGCGGCGTTCTGGTATCAGCACCAAGCCTTGCGCCCGCTGTTCCAGGCGGCAGCCGCGCCGTCTCTTCTCGCTTTGCCCGCTGCGGGGCTCATCCTGCTCGTTGCCTTGGCGCGACACATGCGCGGGCAGACTTTGCCGGACAGGCTCTGGCTCACCATCGCCATCGCCACACTGGCCGCCGCCTCAGCCAAGGACGAGCTGAAATGGATATTCGGCCGGGCCTGGCCCGGCACCTGGCTGAAATACGGGGTCTACGGCTTTCATCCGTTCATTGAGAGCACACTCTATGGCGCTTTTCCCTCCGGCCACACCAGTTACGCCGCTGCCCCGCTGGGGGTGTTGTGGATTTTGCGCCCCCGCTGGCGGCTGGCCGTGGGGGCGGTGGTGCTGCTGGTGATGACCGGACTCGTCCTTGCCGATTATCATTTCGTCAGCGACGTGCTGGGCGGCCTGCTCACCGGCGGCTTCTGCGCCTGGGCTGCGGTGCGGCTGATGGAGCCGCGCCGTGGCTGAGCCCGGCCTGAACAGCCGCCACTTCATCCCGCTATTCATTACCCAGGCACTTGGCGCGCTGAACGACAACCTCTTCAAGAACGCGCTGGTGGTGCTGGCACTCTACAAGCTTTCCGCCGGGCAGGCCGGCGCGCTTTCAGCACTTTCAGGCGGGTTGTTCCTGCTGCCGTATATTCTTGTTTCCGCCCCCGCCGGGCAACTGGCGGACGCGCATGACAAAGCCCGGCTGATCCTCTTGACCAAATACTGGGAACTGGGGCTGATGGCGCTGGCGCTGGCGGGATTCCTCACCGGCGATTTCCTGTTTCTGATGGCGGTCTTGCTGGGGCTGGGCCTGCAGGCAGCGTTTTTTTCACCGCTGAAATACAGTTTGCTGCCGGATTGTTTCACCGGAGACAGGTTGGTGAAGGCCAATGGCGCGGTGGAGGCCGGAACCTTCGCGGGGATTGTGCTTGGCACTGTGGCAGGCGGCATTCTGGTGCTGCTGCCGCATGGCAGGCTGGCGGCACCCCTGGCGGCGATAGCGCTTTCGGTGGCGGGCATCGCCAGCGCGCGGATGATACCCTCAGCGCCTGCCCACGCCCCTGGCCTGAAACCTGACTGGAATCTCTGGAGGGCCAATGCGGGCCTGCTGCGCAGTGCTGCGGTCAACCGCCAGGTCTGGTTCGCTTGCTGGAGTATTTCCTGGTTTTGGGCGCTGGGGGCGACGGTTCTGGCCGCCTTTCCGGTTCTGGCCAAAACCCGCCTGCATGCGGATGGCCATGTGGTAACACTGCTGCTGGCGGTGTTCGCCGTGGGCGTGGGTACGGGCTCGCTGGCCGCCGCGCGGTTCGTGCACGCGGGCCGGCTACTGCATTTCGTTCTCCCGGCGGGGCTAGGGATGAGCCTGTTCATTGGCGATTTCGCGGTCTCCACGGCGCATCTCTCAGCGCCTGACATACCCAGCCTTTTAGCCCATGCCGCGGGCTGGCGGACGCTGACGGACCTCGCCCTCACCGCCATTTGCGGCGGGTTGTTTTCGGTGCCTTTTTACGTGTCGCTGCAAGCCAGCGCCGCGCCGGCTGAACGCGCCCGCATGGTGGGGGCGAATAATGTGCTGAACAGCGCGGCAACATTGCTGGCCGGAGGGGTGGAAGCCGTTGCCTATGCGCGCGGGCTTGGCCCTGGCCCCATTCTGCTCACTGCGGCGGCACTGAATCTGCTGGTCATGATCTGGATCTGGCGAGCCGCCACTTCATCCAACCCGTAAAAGCTAACCTCCGAGCGCATGGGGATTCCATCACCATGCATATGACGCATGGCAATTATACGTACTTACGTACGTATTTACTTTGATTCATTACGTACGTCCGTATACAAACGACTCATTGAGGCAATCGTGCCCCGCTCCATTCAAAGGATCAAAACCATGTCGAATTTCGTTAAGTTTGTTTCCGTTATGGCTCTGGTTGGCTCACTGACCCCCTTCGCCGCCCTGGCTCGCTCCGGCGATTTCCGCAACTCGGCCCCCGCGATCCATGCCGTACAGGCTCAGAATAGCGGCGCGTTTGTAGCTGGCCGCGGCTCTGAAAACGCCCGCTTCGCTGATAACGCCAGTTCCTTCGACAACCGCGGCACGGTCGCCCGCGATGCTTATGCCTAAAACCAGGTGCCGGTGAGCGAGCATTGCCACAACCGATAGTTATGGCGGCTAAGCGCCAAGCCTAAAGCAAAAGCTACATAACAAACCCCCGCCGTCACCCTTTGTGGCAGCGGGGTTTTTTGTTTCAGGCCAGGGCCGGCGGCTCAATAAAAAAGCCCCGCTTAAGCGGGGCTTTTTCCGGCATTTAAGCGCTTAGTCCACGTTGATGGTGGAAACTTCAGGACCCTTGGAACCCTGGACAACGCTCATGCGAACCGACTGGCCTTCCTGCAGCGGAGAAATTCCCGCCGCTTCCAGAGCCGTGGCGTGCACGAACACATCCTTGCCGCCGCTCTCCGGGCTGATGAAGCCGAAGCCCTTGGTGGCGTTGTACCATTTCACAATCCCGGTCATTTCCACCGCCGGCCCGGAAGCCTGCGGGCGCGGAGCGCGGGGCGCGCGCGGCCGGTCGAAACCACCACCGCCGCCGCCAGCACCAAAACCACCGCTGCGCGGCGGGGGCGCGTCACCCTCGGTCACGGAAATCACCTGGTCCACCTGGCGGCCCTTGTGATTCGTGCCGACACGAATTTGCAGGACGGAGCCTGGTGTTACGGATTGAAAGCCGGCGCTTTGCAGGGAATTGGCGTGCAAAAACACATCCCCCGAGCCGTCAGCCATTTCAACGAAGCCAAAACCCTTCTCGGAGTTATACCATTTCACCGTAGCCTTGGCCTCCGGTGCGGTAGAAGCTGCGCCGAATCCCGAGAAAGCCGGAGGGAAAGAGGGCGCATTGCCATAAAAATTGTCGTCGTCAAAACCACGGCGGCGGCTTTGCCGCTGGCGGTCATTCTTCGGGGGTCGCACTATAAAAACTGTCCTTCAATAGACTTCAGAGCACTGGGCGCAAGCCTAGCGCTGGCTAGCATAGGCCACGCCGTGGCAGCCATCAATCCCGAAATGCACCGTAAATATGTGCAAATTAGCTAAAATACCCGCCATTTTCGCATAATGAAGCGCCGTTGCCATGCTTTTTGCGGGGGGCCCGCGCATCTGCCCGGCTAAAGTGCTGCTTGTTCCGCGGGCCGCCAGCCCGTAAGAGCCGCCTCCATGCCCTTCCCCGTTACCAATCCAAGCCTTGCCCGGGCGCTTGCCCAGCGCGGCTATGCCGAACCCACATCGGTGCAAAGCGCCGTTCTCACCCCCGAAACCGAGGGGCGGGATCTGCTTGTTTCCGCGCAGACGGGTTCCGGCAAAACCGTAGCCTTCGGGCTGGCTTTGGCCAGCACCGTTCTGGGCGAGAGCGAGGCCATGCCCGCCACCCAGGCGCCGCTGGTTCTGGTGATCGCCCCCACACGCGAGCTGGCCTTGCAGGTGCATGCGGAACTCACCTGGCTGTATGAATTTGCCGGGGCGCGCATCCTCTCTTGCGTCGGCGGCATGGACCCGCGCCGTGAGGCCCGGCTGCTGGCGGGAGGCTGCCATTTCGTCGTCGGCACGCCGGGGCGGCTGAAGGACCATATCGAGCGCGGCAATCTGCGGCTGGACGAGCTGGAAGCCGTGGTGTTGGACGAGGCGGATGAGATGCTGGATCTCGGCTTCCGCGAGGAGTTGGAATTCATCCTGAGTGCCGCGCCGGAAAGCCGCCGCACCTTGCTGTTCTCCGCCACCATCGCCCGCGAGATCGCGGCGCTGGCCCGCACCTACCAGCAGAACGCGCTGCGGATCGACACCGTAGCCGCCAACCAGCCGCATGCGGATATCGAATACCGCGCCGTGCGCGCGGCCGCGCATGAGCTGGAAGCGGCACTGGTGAATATTCTGCGCGCGCAAGACAGCCGGGCCTTGGTGTTCTGCGCCACGCGCGACAATGTGCGGACTTTGCACGCGAACCTGATGGCGCGCGGCTTCACCGCCGCCGCCCTTTCCGGCGAGCTTTCCCAGGCCGAGCGTAACGCCGCGCTTTCCGCCCTGCGCGAAGGCCGTGCCCAGGTGTGCATCGCGACCGACGTGGCGGCGCGCGGGCTGGACCTGCCGGATCTCGACCTCGTTATCCACGCCGATTTGCCGACCAACAAGGCCACCTTCCTGCACCGCTCCGGCCGCACGGGGCGCGCCGGACGCAAGGGCGTTTCAGTGCTGCTGGTGCCGCCAATGCGCCGCCGCCGGGCCGAGATGCTGCTGCGCGAAGCCAATGCAGACGCCATCTGGGTGGACCCGCCGACGCCAGAGGATATCCGCGCCAAGGACGAGGACCGGCTGCTGAACCACCCGTTGCTCAACGAAGCGCCGGACGAGGCCGCCTTGGCCCTGGCAACCCGGTTGCTGGAACGCGCCGCGCCGGAAGTGATCGCGTCTGCCTTCGTGAAGCTGGCGCAGGCGCATCTGCCCGCCCCGGCGCATGTGACCATTCTGCCGCCGGAGGCCACCCGCCCCGCCCGCGCCCCGCGAGCTGCCACCAGCCACGGCCCCAGCCCGCGCGCGACCGTGAGCAACGGCACCTGGTTCCGGGTGGCGCTGGGCCGCAAGCAGAATGCCGATCCGCGCTGGCTGGTGCCGCTCATCTGCAAGGCGGGCGGCGTCACCAAGCAGGAGATCGGCAGCATCCGCATCTTCGACCGTGAAACAAAGTTCGAGATTGCCCCGCACGCGGCCAAGGCGTTCGCGGCATCGGCTGCCGCGCAAAGCGAGGCGCGGATTGAACCCGCGGCACCCCCCAGCACCCCCCGCCCGCATTATGACGGCCCCGCCAAGCCAGCCTTCAACAAGAAGAATGGCCCAGTCAAACCTCACGCCCCCAAGCCCTACGCCGCCAAGCACGAAGGCAAGTTGAGCGAGCAGCAGCGTCGCCGCCGCAACAAGGGCGGCCGGCCGTAAGCCAGGCAGACTAATCCACCCCGCCCGCCCCTGCGTATAAAAAACGGAGGGGTAAACGCCGGAAACCTATCTGATCATCGGTGGCAGAGGCGACATCGGGCAGTGCTTGGCCACGCGGCTGCGTGCTGCCAAAAGCTGACGCTTAGTATTGGCGCAGCAGCGCCACCAGCCGGCCTTGAACGCGCACCCGCTCGGCCGGGAAAATCCTTGTCTCGTGGCGGATATTCGCAGGCTCCAGCGCGATGGACTGGCCCTTCCGCCGCAACCGCTTCAGCGTCACCTCGTTCTCATCCACCAGCGCCACGATGATCTGGCCGTTATCGGCGGTCTCGCCACGGCGGATGATGACCGTGTCGCCATCCAAAATCCCGGCTTCGATCATCGAATCCCCTTCGACGGTAAGGGCGAAATGCTCGCCCCCGCCGAGCATGGACATCGGCACCTCGATCGTCTCCTCGCTGTCGCGCAGTGCCTCGATCGGTAAACCAGCAGCGATTTTGCCGTAAAGCGGCAAGGAAACCGCCCCTGCTTCCATCGCTTCTGCCCGCAGCCCCGGCAGCCTTGGGCCGAAATTCCCCTGGATTACGTTTGGCGTGAAATTCTTTGCCCCGGCATGGCGCGGGCCAAGGTCCTGCGGCAAACGGGTGACCTCCAAGGCTCTGGCCCGGTGCTTGTGGCGGCGGAGGAAGCCGCGTTCCTCCAGTGCTGAGATTAACCGGTGAATGCCTGATTTCGACCGGAGATCAAGCGCTTCCTTCATTTCCTCGAAGCTCGGGCTGCAGCCGGTTTCGCGTAAATGCTGGTCGATGAATAGCAGCAGCTCATGCTGCTTCGGGGTGAGCATCGAACGTCTCCGAATAGAGGCTTCAAGAACAAAGCACTAACACGGAATGTTCTAGTTTAGTTCTCGTTTTCGCGTCAAGCGTGTTGTGATGCGTCCAGCAGCAGAATGTCCACGACATCCCCGGCCAAGGCCTCCGGGGCATGCGGCACTCGGCGGATAAGCGCCTCCGCCTTGGCCAAAGCGCGCAGCATGCCGGAATCCTGAACCGGCAGCGCCGTCACGACCCAGCCATCGCCCCCTTCGGCCAGTGCGGCGCGCACATAATCTTCGCGCCGGTCATTGGCCTTCATCGGCGCGCCAAGCCTTGCCTTGGCCAGCCTTGGCGCTTGCGGCGGCAGCCCGCCCAGCACGGCGATGGCCCCCGCCAGAAACAAGGTGGCGCATACATAGGCAGAGACAGGATTGCCCGGCAGCCCCAGCACAGGCATGGCATTGACGCTGCCGAAGATCAGCGGCTTGCCGGGGCGCATGGCGATTTTCCAGAAATCCAGGGCGAAGCCCTGTTGCGCGAGCCCAGCCTGCACCAGATCGTGCGCACCCACGCTGGCCCCTCCCGTGGTCACCAGAATATCCGCCCCGCGCGCGGCCTCGGCGCCCGCCGCCACCGCATCCTCGGTATCCCGCGCGATGGGCAGCAGCAGCGGCTCGCCACCATGCGCGGCTACGAACGCCGCCAGCATCGCCGCGTTGGAATTGGCGATTCCGCCAGCCGGCACGGGTTCTCCGGGCAGATTGATCTCATCACCCGTACACAGGATCGCCACGCGCGGCTTGCGGTGGACACAAAGCCAGGGATGCCCCGCCGCGCCTGCCACACCGATATCACGCACCGAAAGCCGCCGCCCGGCGGAAATCACCTCGTCGCCTGCGGAAAAATCCCCGCCCCGGCGGCGAATATGCCGAGCCGCTTCCGCCGCCTCATTCACCTGCACATTATGCCCGCTGGCGGTGGCGTTTTCCTGGATCAGCACGGTATCCGCGCCTTCGGGAATCACGCTGCCGGTGAAAATCCGTACGGTCTCGCCCGGACCCATCTTGCCGTTGAAGGGGTGGCCCGCCGGCGCCTCGCCTATCAGCCGCAGGCTTGCTCCGGCGCGGGCATCCAGGGCGCGCACGGCATAGCCATCCATCGCGGAAACATCAGCGGGCGGCACGGTGAGACGCGCCAGCACCGGCCGCGCCAGCACCCGCCCATGCGCCTGGGCCAGCCCGACAATTTCAGCCGCGACCGGCTTCAGCCCCGCGGCGATCCGCGCCCGGGCCTCTTCAACGCTAATCATGGCGCCGAAAAATCTCCACTCTTGCCGCCGGTCTTGCGCGTGAGCCGCACCGCCTCGATCCGCATGGTCTTATCCACGGCCTTCACCATGTCGTAGATCGTCAGCGCCGCCAGGCTCACCGCCGTCAGCGCCTCCATCTCCACGCCGGTACGGCCAGTGGTGCGGGCGATGGCCGTAATTTCCACTGCATCCTGCGTCACCATCAGGTCGATGTTCACCGCATCCAGCGGCAGCGGGTGGCAAAGCGGAATCAGCTCCCCGGTTTTCTTCGCCGCCATGATGCCCGCGATGCGCGCCGCCGCCAGCACATCACCCTTGGCGGGCTGGCCGTCGCGAATCAGCGCGGCGGTCTCAGGCTTCATTACCACCCTGCCCTTCGCCTCAGCCTCGCGCGTGGTGATGGGCTTGGCCGAGACATCGACCATGCGCGCCGCGCCATCCGCGCCGATATGGGTAAGCCCGCTCACGCGCCCAGCAACGCCCGCACCGCGGCGCCCACATCCTGTTCACGCATCAGAGATTCACCAACCAGGAAGCCCTGCACGCAAACCTTGCGCAGCCGCTCAACATCCGCATTCGTCCTGATGCCGGATTCGGAGATAAGGAATTTGTTCGGCGGGCACATCACGGAAAGCGCCTCCGTGACAGCGATATCCGTCACCATCGTTTTTAAATTACGGTTGTTCACGCCAAGCAATGGGGTTTGCAGAGGCAGAGCGCGCTCCAGCTCTTCCTCGTTATGCACCTCCACCAGCACATCCATGTCCAGCGCCCTGGCCAGCCCTTCCAGATCACGGGCCTCACTGTCCTCCAGCGCCGCCATGATCAGCAGGATGCAATCCGCCCCCATCGCACGGCTTTCATAAATCTGGTACTCATCCAGCATGAAGTCCTTGCGCAGCACCGGCAGTTCCACAGCCGCCCGGGCCATGCGCAGATGCGTTGCGGAACCCTGGAAATATTTTTCGTCAGTCAGCACGGAAAGGCAGGCGGCACCAGCCGCCTCATAGGCGCGCGCGATCGTCTCAGGCTCGAAATCCGTCCGGATGAGCCCGCCCGAGGGCGAGGCTTTCTTGATCTCGGTAATCAGACCCGGCCGGCCGGCCGCCGCGGCATCCATCAACGCCCGGCCAAAGCCACGGGTTTTGCCAGCATCGCGAATCTCGGCCTTTAAGTCCTCCACCGGCTTGTCGGCCTGCAGCGCCGCAATTTCGGCGCGCTTGTCGGCGCAAATCTTCGCCAGGATGTCGTTAACCATCACATTCATGTCCGCTCTCCGGAGACATTCTTCAACCGTTCAAGAACCGCCAGGGCAGCACCATCATCTATGGCTGCCATCGCCCGCGCGGCCCCCTCCGGCAAACTCGCCGCCTGGCCAGCCACCAGCAAGGCAGCGGCGGCGTTCAGCGCCACCGTATCCCGGTAAGCGCCTTTCTCACCACGCAGCAAGGCCAGCAGCGCCTGCGCGTTATAGGCGGCATCGCCGCCTTGCAATTGCACCAGGCCGCAGGACGCCAACCCCGCATCCGCCGCCCGCACGGTAAAGGACTTAATCTCGCCGCCGGCCAGCGCAACCACCTGATTCTCGCCTTCCAAAACCAGCTCGTCCATGCCACCGCCATGCACCACCCAGGCGGCCTGTGTGCCCAAGTCCCGCAACGTTTCGGCCACCGGGCCCGCCCAGGCGGGGTCGTACACGCCCATGAGCTGGCGCTTCACGCCAGCGGGGTTCGCCATCGGGCCGGTGAGGTTGAACAGCGTGCGCGTGCCAAGCTCCACCCGCACCGGGGCCGCATGGCGCAAGGCCGGGTGGTGGCGTGGGGCGAACAGGAACACGCAGCCGACATCCCGCAGAATACCCGCGAGCTTGCCGATTGGCGGTTCAATATCGATGCCCAGAGCAGTCAGCACATCCGCGGCGCCCGAGCGCGAGGACAGCGCTTTATTGCCATGCTTGGCCACCGGTACGCCACAAGCCGCCAGCACGAAGGTGGTGGCGGTGGAAATATTCAGGCTGGCCGCGCCATCCCCGCCGGTGCCGCACACGTCGATAGCACCCTCCGGCGCCTCAATCCGCGTCATGCGCTGCCGCATCGCGGTCACCGCGCCGGTAAGTTCCGGCACGGTCTCGCCGCGGGCGCGCATCGCCATCAGCATGCCGCCGATCTGCGCCGGTGTGGCTTGGCCGTCCATCACCACGCCGAAAGCTTCCTCGGCCTCGGCGGCGGACAGACTCTCCCCCCGGCCAAGCCGGGCCAAAACCGGTTTAAGCGAGGGGCTCACGCCGCAACCCGCACCTTCGCGCCCGAAAGCCGCAGGAAATTGCGCAAAATATCGTGCCCGTGGGAGGTGGCGATGCTCTCTGGGTGGAACTGCACGCCATAAATCGGCAGCTCCGCGTGGCGCAGCCCCATGATGATGTCGTCCTGCGTCCAGGCGGTGGGGACCAGGCTGGCGGGCAGGCTGGCGCGCTGCACGATGAGCGAATGGTAGCGCGTGGCGGTGAAGGGGTTAGGCAGGCCCGCGAAGACGTCCGAATTATCGTGGAATACGGGGCTGGTTTTGCCATGCACCGGTTCTGGCGCCCGCACCACCTGCCCGCCGAAGGCCTGGCCGATGGCCTGATGGCCCAGGCAGACGCCAAACAAAGGCAGCTTTGCCTCGGCGGCGGCGGTCACCATGTCCAGGCAGATGCCGGCCTCGTTTGGGGTGCAGGGCCCGGGTGAGAGCACCACCGCCTCCGGCGCCATGGCCAGCACGTCCTGCGGGCTTAACGCATCGTTGCGCTTCACCACGCATTCAGCGCCCAGATCACCAAAGAACTGCACCAGATTGAAGGTGAAGCTGTCATAATTATCAATCAGAAGAATCATGGCTCAAACCTCCGGCGCGGCCACGTAGCGCACCGCATCCTCGGCGGCGCGGAACAGGGCCCGGGCCTTTTGCACACTTTCCATATATTCGGCTTCCGCATCGGAATCAGCCACAACGCCAACGCCTGCCTGCACATACATTTTGCCGTCCTTCACCAGGGCGGTGCGCAGGCCGATACAGGTATCCATGGTGCCGTTGGCGGCGAAATAGCCGATGCATCCGGCATAAAGCCCGCGCCGCGAGGGTTCCAGCTCCTCGATAATCTGCATGGCTCGCACTTTCGGCGCGCCAGAGAGCGTGCCCGCCGGAAAACCCGCGATGAGCGCATCCAACGCTTCCAGCTCCGGCTTCAGCTTGCCTTCCACCGTGGAGGAGATGTGCATGACATGCGAGAAACGCTCGATGGCGAAGCTCTCCGCCACCCGCACGGAGCCGATTTCCGACACCCGGCCTACATCGTTGCGCCCAAGATCCAGCAGCATCAGATGCTCGGCGCGCTCCTTCGGGTCGGCCAGCAGGTCCTGCTCCAGCGCCACATCTTCCTCGGTGGTGGCGCCGCGCTTGCGGGTGCCCGCCAGAGGCCGGATGGTCACGGTGCCGTCGCGCAGCCGCACCAAAATTTCCGGCGAGGAACCAACCGCCTGGAACGTGCCGAAATCCAGGAAGAACAGGAACGGCGCCGGGTTGATGCGGCGCAAGGACCGGTACAGCGCGAAAGGCGGCAGGGAAAACGGCGCCTCGAAACGCTGGGAGGGGACAATCTGGAAGGCGTCGCCCGCGCGGATATAGTTCTTGGCCGTCTCCACGACACCCAGGAACTCCTCCTTTTCCATGTTGGAGGTCTGTTCCAGCGGCTCCAGCAAACGCCCGGTGAGTTTCGGCACCGGCTGCTCCAGCGCGTTGGCCAGTTTGTTCAACTTCGCCTCGGCCGCCGCATAGGCCTGGGCCGCATCCATGCCCGCGCGCGGATAAACCGGGGCGGCCAGTGTCATTTCGTCGGTCACGCCGTCGAAAACGATCAACAGGCCGGGGCGGCTCAAAATCGCTTCGGGGATACCGAGCACATCCGGCTTCAGCGCTGGCAGCTCCTCCATCAGCCGCACCATGTCGTAGCCAAGATAGCCGTGCAGCCCGCCGATCACGGGCGGCAAACCTTCGGGAACCTCCAGCCGCGTCTCCGCGATCAACCCGCGCAGGTTTTTAAGCGGCAACTCCAGCACCGGCGCGAAGGCGTTCGGCGTGTGCGCCGCATCACGGTTGATGGAGGCGGCGCCATGCTCGCATTTCCACACCAGGTCCGGCGCCATGCCGATCACGGAGTAGCGCCCGCGCGTGACTCCGCCTTCAACGCTTTCCAGCAGGAAGGAGTATGGCTGACCATGCGCCACCTTCAGGAAGGCCGCGACCGGGGTGAGCAAATCCGCGATCCCGTGACGCCAGACCAGCGCGCCACGGCCTTGGTCGTAAGCGGCGCGGAAGCTCTCGAAACGGTCTGGCGAAACGGCGTTCATGATAACTCTACTTCATCCTCACTGATAAATCTGCGCGAGCAGTTTCTGGTTAATGGTCACCTTATCCTGCGCCTGCAGTCCGGCCAGGAAACTCTCCGCGAAGTCGTCCTGCAAGCTCTTATTCAGATTTTGCTGAAGCTGCGCGTAGCCGTCGGGGTCGCTCTGCGGGGTGGGAACCTGCACATTCGTCAGCACGGCCACGGTAAAGCCGGAGCCGTCATTCAACATCGTCGCCTCACCCGGTTTCAGCGAGAACAGCACCGACACGAACTGCGCCGGCTGGTCCTGCGGCTGCGACCCGCTGGTATAGGCCGGGCTTTGCGTGACGGTAAGCCCCGCCGCGGCGGCAGCCTGCGCGAGCGGCGTACCGGTGTTCACGGCGTGCATCAGATCAGCCGCGGCGGCATTCGCCTCGCGCTCCTGCTGCGCGCCCTGCCAAACGCTCAGCACCTTTGCCTTGGCCTGCGCGAAGGGCTGCACCGCGGGCTTGATGACCTGCTGCACGGCGAGCGCGTAGTAGCTGCCATCCGGGCCGGTCTCCAGCTGCGGCGCCTGGCCGGGCTGCGCGGCGAAGGCGGCCTTTACGATGGCGTTGCGCAGATCGTCCCCGCCTGGAATCGGTGCCGCATTGCCCTGCGGCGTCAACCCGCCGGCATCCAGCGTGCCTTCCACCGCCACCAGGCCGAGATTGCCCGGCAGCTGATCCAGCGGCGTCTGCCCCGCCAGCGCGTCTTGCAGCGCGTCAACATTCTTCGCAACCGCGGTCTGGGCCATCTGCAACTGCAATGCTTGCGTCACCTGCGCGGCGAGCTGCCCCGGGTTTGGCCCGCTGGTGCCGATGGATGTGACCTTGAACAGATACATGCCAAGATCCCCGGCCACCGGCCCCACCACCTGGCCCGCTTGCGCGGCGAACACCGCCTGCGCGAGCGCGCTGGACGGGATCTGGTTCTGCTGCATGCCGCTCAGCGGCACCGGCGTGGCATGGTATTGCTTGGCCAGTGTCTGCATCTGCGTCCAGTTGGCGCCTGTTTTCCACGCGGCTTTAAGCTGCGAGGCATCCGCGAGGTCCTGCACCGCGAGCACATCCGCGCTGCGCACCGGCACGCTGGGGCTGGCTGCTTCGGCGCGGGCCAGGCCCGCCGCGATCTGCGCCGGCGGCACCTGTTCCTGCGGCGCCATCAAGGCGGGCGAGAGAATCACCACCTGCACCTTACGATATTCCGGGTTGGTGAATTTGCCTTGGTGATTCAGCCAGTAGCGTTGCAGCACCGCATCCGCCGGGGTGGGCGGCACGGGCTGGGTGTTCACCGGAATCTGCACAAGCGAGGCCGTGCGCTGCGCGTCCAGCATCGCGAAAATCGGCTTGGCCATGGCATCCGGCACGGCGGCGGCGCTGACAATCGGGGCGACAAGCTGCCGGCCCAGCACCTCGTCCTTGATCTGGCTGATAAACTCGTCCTGGGAAATGCCGTTCTGCTGCAACACCTCGGCAAACTTCGCCTTGTCGAAGCTGCCATTGGTCTGGAATGCCGGAATGCCGTCCAGCAACGTGCGCACCGCCGCATTCGGCACACCTATGCCGTATTGCGCCGCCGCTTGGCGCATTATCGCCTGGCGCAGCGCATCAGAGAGCGCCTGCATGGCAAGCTGGTGCCTCGTGGTCTCGTCTGGTTGCTGTCCTTGCTGCTCGTATTGGTTCAATGCGCGCTGGTAGCCCGCCTGCACCACGCTCGCGTCAATCGGCGTGCCGGCCACCGTGGCCACCGCCGTGGAGCTTCCCGTGAGGGTGAATACATTGGAGATGCCCCATAAAATGAACATCACCACGAGCAGCGCGAAGAACCCGCGCGCCACCCAACTCTCCATGAATTTCCGTAAGCCGACCAGCATCGCTCTCTTTACCCAATACCGCCGCCTCTATAGCTAGGCGGCAGGAACTGGGCAATTCGCGGCCCAAACCGCGCCAT
>JAGXAE010000202.1 GCA_018971725.1 Pseudomonadota bacterium
TGCTCTACCAGTCGAGCGGGCAGATCGTCGAGCAATGGGGCGAGCAGGGCAAGCGGTCTTGGTATGACGGTGTGTCTTATCGCTGCTATGCGGCGGTACAGGATCTGGACACCGCCACCGAGTTGGAAAATTCGTTTGGCACCTACGGTGTCATGGCAAGCTCCGAGGGCATGAATACCGGTAAATCCGGCAAAGCGATGCAATCTTCTTCGCTCTCGCGCGGTTCGAATATCTCTTATCACGAGATCGGCCGGCCGCTGATCCGCAAGGCGGAGCTGATGCACGACGTGCGCGATGACGAGATGTTTGTCCTGGCGCGCGGCATGGCGCCGTTGCGCTGCGGGCGGGCGATTTATTTCCGTCGCCCTGAGATGCGTGCGCGGGTTGCCGAGAACCGCTTCCACAAGCCGGGGTATCAAGCCAGTCCCAGGCAATAGCCACACCAACAAGGAGCATGAACCGATGTCAGAAATAGATGCCGATTTTGACTGCGCCGCCGCCGCGTATTGGCTTTCGGTGGCCAGTAAATCCACGCCGGAGAAGAATGCCGCCCTGGCGCGGGCGGCGAGCCCGCTGCGTGATGAGCGGGCGGAAGCGCGTATCCCTGATAGCGCGCGCCAGCCGACGCTCAATGATCTGGACGCACCGCCCTTGGACGTGGCGCACCGGCGGCGCCTGACACCGTGAGACACGGCGGAGGTGAGAGTGCCACCCAAAACATCGCCTTTGTCCCTGGAGGCAATTGCCACGCGGCTGGCCGCACTTGATGCCGGGCACGCGGCGATGAATGGCGCGCTGGCGTTGATGCTCGATACGCTGCATGTCCAGACCACGCTGCTGCGCAAGCTCGGTGAATTTGCCACCGAGGATTCAGCACCTTCGCCGCTGCTCAAAACCCTGCAGGGCCTGACCGCCGCGATCATGGAGCTGGATGCGTCAGTTGGCGACGTGGAACGGAAATTCGGTGGGCTGGCACAGCTTCTGCGCATGGCCTTTGACGTACCGCCCGGCGAAGCATCGCCCGATTATAACGGGCCGGACTGGCAGCAGAGCCCGACCAAGCATGGTGAGGGCGGCTGAATGCTGACCTATCGCACCGGAGCGGCAGGGGCACCGGGTGCGACGCGGTTCATGAGCGAGCATTTATTGCAGCAGACCTTGTCCCCGGAAATGGCGGCGATGGCGGAATATTATGAGCAGGGCGTGATGCCCCCAACGCTCGCCGATGCCGCCGCCTCTCGTTATGGCCGGTTCATGGCGGGTGGCACGCCTTTGGCACCGGAAACGCTGGATGGGTTGGTGCGGGTGGAAGCGGAGCGTCTAGCGGAAAGTGGCGTATCTTGGGGGCAAGGCCTGGAACAAATCGGGGATGAGTTGATCTTGCGTGCCGTCGCGGCCTTCGCGGCGGCGGGGTTGACGGGCCGCAAAGAAGCGCTGGCCTGTCTGGCTCGGCTGTCTGTGGCGGGTCCAGCCAGCCACGCGGGCGGTGCGGGGGCAGACGACAAAGAGCGGCGCTTGAACTCTGCGATGGCTGAGGCCGCCGTCACGCCAGACCGCAGCAGTGCCTCGGCAACGCCACGATGGGACATGCATCCGCTTCTGGCACGACGGCTGGGGATCGAGCCGCATCGTGGGTTGAAGCCGGATGAGGTGGCGTGCCTTCTGAATGGCCAGCGCGCCGATGGCGGGGCCGTCGAGGGGCGGGTGCAGCGCGCCTCGAGCCTGCCGCTGGCGCAGATTTTTGGCTTGGATGCCGCCCAGGTACCAACGCCCGAACAATTGGCGCGGATGCTGGCGGGGCGGATGGTCAATGGCGAGGCGTTGCCCGCCGAGGTAGCTGAGCGGGCGGTGCCGCGTTTGCTCTCGGGCCTGGGCGTCAAAGACAAAACGCTGACCACCGAACAGCGGGCGCATATTCTGGCCGGGCGGGATACCGAGGGGCGGGAAATGGGTGCCCGGCAATACCAGACCATTCTTGAAGCCGCCAAAATGCGGATTGGCTATATCGATCTGACCTTCTCCGCGCCGAAATCCCTCTCCATCGCCTGGGCCTTCGCGCCCACCAAAGCCGAGCAGGCGATGCTGCACCAGGCGCATCGAGACGCGATCGACAGCGTCATGGCGGTTATCGAGCATGAGATTGGCCGCGCCTCGATCGGGGATGCGGCCAAGCGGGGCTATGAGGCTGGCGCCATTGGCTGGGTGTCCTTCGATCATTACGCGGCGCGGCCAACGGTGGAGATCGTCCGGGCGGATGAGCGCGGGGAGCCGGTGACGGAGTTGCATACCCTGACCGGCACGGAGGGCCGGGCGCCGGGTGACATGCAGATGCACACCCATGTCGCGCTGTTTAACATTGTGGAGACGCCGAGCGGGCGAGTGGGCAGCATCAACCTCGCCTTGCTCGAGGGACGGATCCATGAATGGGGCGCGCTGTATCAGGCCTATCTCGCCAATCATCTGCGCGCCCATGGCGTTGAGGTGGAGCTCGATGCCCGCACCGAAATGGCCAAGCTCTCAGCTGTGCCGGAAAGTGTCGTGGCGCAATTCAGTAAACGGACCGCAAGCGGCACGGAGGCGGCGCGCGAATATGCCCGATCGCAGGGCCTTGATTGGGACAATCTTGCGCCCGCCCGGAAAATCGCCCTGCTCAAATCCGGGGTGCAGAATCCGCGCGAGGCCAAAAGCGATGATGTCAGCGACCTGGCCGCCTGGCAGGCGATGGCGGCGAGGCTGGGCTACCAGCATCGCAGCGTATTGCGTCCGAATGAGGTCGCTTCGCTTCCAAGCCGGGAGCAGAGGTTGGAGGAAGCCTTCCAGGCGGCTTTGCCATTGCTGAGCAAGCAATTCGACCGGCGGGCGGTGATTGACGGCGCCGATGCCCGGATCGCCGCCGCCAAGGGGCTGATCGCGGCGGGGATTGGCGAGGCCAACGACGTGGATGCCCTGACCCAAGCCTTCCGGGAGCGGGGTGTGCAGCGTCAGGGTGAGGATGCCGCCTTGATCTGGGGCCGGGTGCCGGGGCG
>JAGXAE010000203.1 GCA_018971725.1 Pseudomonadota bacterium
GCGCCCCAGCGCTGGTAAAATTACGGAACCGATGACCATTTCGCCGTCTGAAACAATGTTGTTTTTCAAGACCAAGCCACGGTCCGGTGCCGCTGCCCCTTTCCCTTATCCTTTTCGCGCGCCCATGATGCGGGGACGCCTTGCAAGGCCCACCCTGCCCGGCGCGCGCCGGAGTTTTATTGTTAATGTCGAAAAAGATGCTGATCGATGCCAGCCATGCGGAAGAGACCCGCGTGGTGGTGCTGGATGGTAACCGCCTTGAGGATTTTGACGTCGAGACCGTCAGCCGCAAGCAGATTAAAGGTAATATCTATCTAGCCAAGGTTATCCGGGTAGAACCCAGCCTTCAGGCCGCCTTTGTTGAGTATGGCGGCAACCGCCATGGCTTCCTGGCCTTTGGCGAAATCCACCCGGATTACTACCAGATCCCGGTCGCGGACCGGCAGAAGCTGCTGGAAATGCAGGCTGAAGCCGCCGCGGAGGCGGAAGCCGAAGCGAACCGTGCCGATGCCGACGCCGAGGAGCAGACGCCGGACGAGGCAGATGCCCCCAGCCCCGCATTGGCCGAGGCAACCGCCCAGCCGCTTGAGATCACACCCATCGAGATCATCGCCGCACCTCCGCCCGAAAGCGAGGGCGACGAACCGGCGATGCCCGCAGAGGCACCGCCAGCCGAGGCTGGGGAAGCTGGCGAAGATAACGGCGTGGAAACCGTACCGAGCAACGACACGTTTGAAACAATCGAACCAGATTTGGCGGCCGAAGCCCCGGCACCGGAGCAGGTGGGCGGCGACGGCGACGATGCCGCCGAGGCAAGGGAACGGCGCCTGCGCCAGCGTTTCCTGCGCAATTACAAGATTCAGGATGTGATCCACCGCCGCCAGATCATGCTGGTGCAGGTGGTGAAGGAGGAGCGCGGCAATAAGGGCGCCGCACTCACCACCTATCTCTCGCTGGCCGGGCGGTTCTCGGTGCTGATGCCGAACTCCCCCACCGGCGGTGGGGTTTCCCGCAAGATCACCTCGCAGACCGACCGCCGCCGCCTGAAGGAAGCGATGGCCGAGCTGGATATCCCGCAGGGCATGGGGCTGATCGTGCGGACCGCCGGCGCCAACCGGCCGAAACCGGAGATAAAACGCGACTGTGAATATCTGCTGCGGCTATGGGACGATATCCGCGACAAGACCATGGAATCCTCCGCGCCCGCGCTGATCTATGAGGAAGCCAGCCTCATCAAGCGCGCCATCCGCGATGTGTACACCAAGGATGTCGAGGATATTCTGGTGGATGGCGAGGAAGGCTATAAGGCGGCGCGGGACTTCATGCGCATGCTGATGCCCGCCAATGCCCGCCGGGTGCAGTTCTGGCAGGAAGGCCAGCCGCTGTTCTCCAAATACCAGGTGGAAACCCAGCTGGACGCCATGCTGAACCCGGTGGTGCAGCTGCGCTCCGGCGGCTACATCGTCATTAACCAGACGGAAGCGCTGGTCGCCATCGACGTGAACTCCGGCCGCTCCACCCGCGAGCGCTCCATCGAGGACACGGCGCTGCGGACCAACATGGAAGCTGCCGAAGAGGTGGCCAAGCAGCTGCGCATGCGCGACCTGGCTGGGCTGATCGTGATCGATTTCATCGACATGGAAACGCGCCGGAACAATGCGGCGGTTGAGCGTAAGCTGAAAGATGCGCTGAAGCACGACCGCGCGCGCATCCAGGTGGGCTCCATCAGCCATTTCGGGCTCATGGAAATGTCCCGCCAGCGGTTGCGCCCCTCGCTCACCGAGGCCTCGCTCGTCACCTGCCCGCATTGCGCCGGCATGGGCCATGTGCGCAGCCCGGAGAGCGCGGCACTGCATATTCTGCGCGCCATTGAGGATGAGGGCGCGAAATTCCGCGCCGCGGAACTCTCCGTCTCCTTGGCGTCGGAGATTTGCTTCTATCTGTTCAACCATAAGCGCGAGCGGCTCTCGCAGATCGAGGCGCGCTATGCCATGCGGGTGATCTTCAACCCGGATGGCAGCCTGACCGGCGGCAATTTCCGGCTGGAGCGACTGCGGGCGCAAACCGCTCCGCCGCCCGCCCCGGCTCCCGTGAAACCCGAGCGCCAGCCGGAACCCGCACAGGTTATGGCTGACGAGGCCGAAGCCGAGACCGAGGAGGCCGAAACCTCTGACGCGCCACAGGAGCGCGGTGAGCGCAAGCGCCGCCGCCGCCGCCGGGGGCGCCGGCGCAATGAGGCTGGTCAGGCTAACGCAGAACCCAGCCAGAACGCTGAAAGCGAGTCCGCCGAAGAACCGCTGAGCGAGCTGGACCAGGTGCTGGAGGCCGCACTTGGCGGCGCGGTTGACGAGGCTGTTGCGGCATTACCGCCGGCTGAAGCGGATGTTGAGGCCGCGCCCGTGGAAGAACCCGCCGCGCCGAAACGCCGCCGGGCGCCGCGCAAGCGCAAGGAGGCGGAGGCCGCCCCGGCGGAAGCCATAGCGGCCGAAGAAGCCGCTTCCGAAGAAGCGGAAACCGCGCCCGCCAAGCGCGCGCCCCGCAAGCGCAAAGCCACTACGAAGAGCCCGAAGGGCGCCAAACCGGACGCCGCTGAGGCAGAAGCCCCAGTGGCGGTGCCCCCAGCTGAAGAGCCCGAGGAGGCGCAAGCCGAACCAGCCCCCGTGCCAGAATTGGTGGCAGCCGACAGCCCGGTGGCGGAAGGCGGCGCAGAGCCGGCGGTGAGGCCGATCCTGGTTGGAACCCCAGAAACCCCGGCGGCCAAAAAGTCCGGATGGTGGCGGCGCTAGCCCGGCATCGCGGGTAATTTACAGTTCGTAGCGAAATAGGGGAGGACTTTTACCCCTATTTTACTTGAAATGCTGGCAAATCCTGCGAATCATGTACGGTGTGCCTGAACCAGGCACAGTTCTAGGAGCAATATATCTATGGCCTTCAACCCGAACCAATCCTACCGCACTGTACAGGCCGGCTACGCCGCCTATGGCAGCGCCGCGCTGGATGCGGGAC
>JAGXAE010000036.1 GCA_018971725.1 Pseudomonadota bacterium
AAAACCGGATAAACCCCGCCCGCCGGCACCCCTGGAGGCCGGCTTTTGTTGTTTCTATGGAGCTGAAAATGGCCAATTTTGAACTGATTGAGGCCTCTGCTCGTTCGCGTGCCGGCAAGGGGGTGGCGCGGGCGACGAGGCGTGAGGGCAAAGTGCCCGCCGTGATTTATGGTGCCCGCCAGGAGCCCGCGCTGATCGCGCTGGACCCGCGCATCGTGATGAAGGAGCTGAAGCGCGGCGGTTGGCGCTCGCGCCTGTATGAGATTGACGTGGCAGGGTCCAAGACCCGCGCGCTGATGCGCGACGTGTCTTTCCACCCCGTGACCGACCAGCCGGAGCATGTGGACTTCCAGCGCCTGGTGGCCGGTGAGCCGGTGAAGGTGGCGGTTGCCGTGCACTTCCTGAACGAAGGCATCTCCCCCGGCCTGAAGCGTGGCGGCGTGCTGAACGTGGTGCGCCACAAGGTGGATGTGATGGTGGATGCCGACCATATCCCCGAGCGGTTCGAGATCGACCTCGCCAAGCTGGATATCAACGACAACGTGCGCTGGCACGATTTGCAGGGCGCTGAGAACTGCAAGCCGGTGATCACGGGCCGCGATTTCGTGATTGCCACCATCGCGCCGCCGCTGGTTTCCGCTGAGCAGCTGGCCGCTGAGGCCGCCGCCGCCGCAGCCGCTGCCGCCGCGAAGGGTGGCAAGAAGGCCCCCGCGAAGAAGTAACATGTAAAGCTGCTGCGCCATGCTGTTATGGGTTGGCCTTGGAAACCCGGAACCGGGCATGGCGCGGCAGCGCCACAATATTGGCTTCATGGCCGTAGAGGCGATTGCCGCACGCCATGGTTTTTCCCCCTGGAAGGCCCGGTTTAAGGGTTTGACCGCCGAGGGACGGGTTGGCGCGCAGCGCGTGCTGCTGCTGAAACCGATGACTTATATGAATTTGTCCGGCGAGGCGGTGCAGGAAGCGGCAGGCTTCTACAAGATCTTGCCCGCAGACATCACTTTATTCCATGACGAACTGGACCTCGCACCCGGAAAAGTTCGGGTGAAGAAGGGCGGCGGCAATGCCGGGCATAACGGGTTGCGCAGCACGGACAGGCATCTTTCCACCCCGGATTACTGGCGGGTGCGCCTGGGCATTGGTCACCCGGGGGACAAGGCGCGGGTAACCGGCCATGTGCTGGGCGATTTTGCGAAAGTGGACCAGGAATGGCTGCGCGCGCTGCTGGATGCGGTGGCGGATGAGGCGCCGTTGCTGGCCGAGGGCAGGCCGGAAGATTTCATGACCCGCATCGCGCGGGTGAGCGGGGAGCAGACATAATGGGTTTTAATTGCGGGATCGTGGGCCTGCCGAATGTTGGCAAATCCACTCTGTTCAACGCGCTCACCGCCACGGTGGCGGCTCAGGCGGCGAATTATCCGTTCTGCACCATCGAGCCGAATGTGGGCCGGGTGGCGGTCCCGGATAAGCGCATGCAGGCGTTGGCCGAGATCGGCAAATCCGTGAAGATTGTGCCGACGAGCTTGGAGTTCGTGGATATTGCCGGGCTGGTGCGCGGTGCCTCCAAGGGCGAGGGGTTGGGCAACCAGTTTCTGGCGAATATCCGCGAGGTGGATGCCATCGTGCATGTGCTGCGCTGTTTCGAGGATGACGATATCACCCATGTGGAAGGCTCGATCGACCCCGTGCGCGACGCGGAGACGGTAGAGACCGAGCTGATGCTGGCGGATTTGGAAAGCCTGACCAAGCGCGTGCCGCTGCTGCAGAAAAAAGCCAAGAGCAACGACAAGCTGGCGGCGGCGGAGCTGGAGCTGATCGAGCCGCTGATTAAATTGCTGGAGGAGGGCAAGCCGGCCCGTGCGGGCATTCCCAAGGGGGAGGAGGAAGCGGTGAAGCGGCTGAACCTGCTCACCTCCAAGCCGGTGCTGTATGTGTGCAATGTCGAGGAAGCCTCGGCTGCCACGGGTAATTCTCAGTCCGCCAAGGTGGCGGAAATGGCCGCGGCCCAGGGGGCGGCTTATGTGGTGATCTCGGCGGCCATCGAGGCCGAGGTGAGCCAATTGCCGGAAGAAGACCGCGCCGGGTTCCTGGCGGATCTGGGGCTGGAGGATTCCGGGCTGGACCGGATTATCCGCGCCGGGTACGGGCTGCTGGGGCTGATCACCTATTTCACCGTGGGGCCGAAGGAAACGCGGGCCTGGACGATTATAAAAGGCACCAAGGCGCCGGGGGCGGCGGGCGTGATCCATGGCGATTTCGAGCGCGGGTTCATTGCCGCCGAAACCATCGCCTATGATGATTACGTGGCCGGCAGAGGCGAGGCCGGAGCGCGCGATGCCGGCAAGCTGAGGGTTGAAGGCAAGGAATATGTGGTGAAAGATGGTGACGTTCTGCTATTCCGCTTCAATGTTTAGGGGATAAAAGCATGAACCCGGCGAGGATCATCGAGGCGGTGCTGTTTGGCGGACGCTGGCTGATCGTTCCGGTTTATCTCGCGATGCTGGTGCTGCTTGGCATCATCGTCGTTTATTTTGTCGGCGAGCTTGTGCATGCGCTGCCCGGGATTGTTTCGATCAGCGAGAACGACCTGATTGCGCTGACGCTCTCGCTGATTGACCTCTCGCTGACGGCCAATCTCGTCGTGCTGGTGATCCTCTCCGGCTATGAGAATTTCGTGCGGCGGGTAGAAGTGACGCCAGGCGATCCGCGCCCGGAATGGATGGCGAGGATCGATTTCTCAGGGCTGAAGCTGAAACTTCTGGCGAGCATGACTGTGATCGCCGCGGTGCATCTGCTGCGCAGCCTGCTGGACGAGACCGTGGAGACCAATCGTGACCTGGCCTGGCAGCTTGTTATCGTGCTGGCTTTCGGCGTGTTGGCGCTGCTGCTGGCGGTGACGGACAGGGTGGAACATAAAGGGCATTAGGGGGTGGGAGTGAGCCTGCCCGGCCGGAGGAAGACGGCAAGCCGAAGCCCAGGACTAGCCGTTAGTCGGCGTTGGCCTGTACGCTATGCGCCCCTTATTGCCGTTCCAGGAGGTGGTTGCTGCCTTGAAAGTCGCCGTTAGGCCGAATTGAGTCTGGTGCGCGACGTCGAGCAGCAAATATAAAAGCTAAGACGGAAAGGAATAGTGCCATGACCTATCATTTTTCGGCCACCATACAGACGCCCTTCGAGGAGGCCGTGGAACAAACCAAAGCTGTTTTGAAACAGCACGGCTTCGGCGTGCTCACGACCATCGACGTGCAAACGACGCTAAAAGACAAACTAGGCGTCGATTTTAGGCCGTATCGGATTCTTGGTGCCTGCAATCCGCAAATGGCATACAAGGCGCTGCAGGCTGAAGATAAGATCGGCACAATGTTGCCCTGCAATGTAATCCTGCAGGACCACGGTAATGGCATGGTCGAGATATCGGCAGTTGACCCGGTGGCCTCCATGAAGTCCATTGAAAATCCAGCTCTTGGCGAGGTTGCGCAAAAAGTGCGAGACCAGTTGAAGGCCGTGATTACCGACATTGCCGCCACCACAACGGCCTGATCTTTATACGCGCAAGACTGTTTTGACATCTATCAATGTTAAAACAGTTGGGGGCGTGTATTGTTGCACGCATGTTCAAGCATCTGCCTTCTGCCTTTCGGCTGTCGGTTGTTACGGTTGCCCTGCTTTCTGCGGGGGCTGCCTTTGCCCAGCTTGGCCCCGGCTGGGGACCTGGGTATGGTATGGGCCCTGGTATGATGGGCGGCGGCATGATGGGGTGGGCAATGGGCAATTACCCCGTCACGCCTAACTGGGGCGGCAAGGTTCTCAACTATGCCGAGGCTCAAAGCTACATCCAATACGGCCAGACGCATGGCGCTGCGGATGCCAAGGCCAACAGTGTCACCTTCACCGGGAATGACGTGGTGATCAACCTCATTGCCGTGCAGCCAGGATTTGAAGATCAGACATTCGAACTGCATGGCCTCACCAATCCCACGATCATCGTGCCGTATGGCGCCAACGTGCAATTTAATCTGCTCAATATGGATTACGGCAACAACATGGAGCATACGGCGGTGATCACCAGAACGCCTCCGCCTTACCCCTACATGGCCATGATGTATCTTGGCCCGCCTCAGGTGCAGCCCATGCCAGAGCTTCCCTGGCGGAGCGATGGTGATGTGAAAGCCGCGCAGTATGCCGCGCTGGGCGAAAACTTCATTGCAAACGAATTAGGTGAATACTGGTATGTTTGCCCTGCCCCGCAACATGCCCAGGAAGGTATGTATGGCAAGTTCATTGTACGTTGACCGGGTTCACCCAAGGAGCGCGTTTATGTATCATGGGCGCTGGTTGTTTCATAAGCTCTACCACATGTCAGCCTGCACAATTGTAGGGAGGCTGAAAGAATATAGAGAAAGCCATTAATAAAGATAAGGAGCAACATTGTGAAAGCGATTTTTCATAAGGCTGCAGCAACTGGCTTGGTGTTGGCAGCGACCGTGCCGGCAGCTTTGGCTGATTCACCGGCGGCGGGCACGGTTGTTAATGGTATGGGTAATTTTCAGGGGCCGGGTTGGAGTGGTTATGGTCCGGGGCCTTGGATGATGGGTGGTTGGGGCGGCGGCCCCATGATGGGATATGGCGGTTGGGGCGGCTATGGCGGGGGAGGTTGGATCATGATGATTTTGGGTACGATGATCATCGTCGCGCTTTTGGTATTCATCTTTCGCTTATCTGCCTGGACGGCCCGTCCACCGCATCAGCCGATGCACCATAACCGCGCGAACTCGGCAGGGCTGCATGCGCTTGATGAACGCTATGCCCGTGGCGAGATCAACCGCGAAGAATATCTGCAAAAAAAGCGGGATATTCTTGAAGGATAATATTTTAGAAACGGATAGTCTCTCTAAGAAACGGCAATCTTATCAAATATTGCATATCTGGCGGGAGTAAGATCAACGGCCATTGCGGATTGCCTCCGTGAAATCAGTAGTCGCTGGCAAATACGCGCATCTTCGTCACTTAACACGCTTTGTCCCAAGGTAAGTGTAGTCACCGGCGCCAGCTTCATAGACATGACGATAGAAACGCCAATGATTTTTTTCGCGTACGCCATAGAGACTTGCAGAAGCACCAAAGACTTTCTTTTTGGTCATGGAATCCTTCATCCATCGATAATCGTTCGGCTTGAGCGTATATTTTAAAGATTGAGGGGTGATCTTAAAAAATTTTTTGATGGAAGATTGTTGAGCAATCTCCATTCCTTTTGTATCGCCAATTCCTGTTTGACTCTGAGCGCTGTTTGCATGAGTGACAATAATGCTGCCATCTGAGGCGCTATGGCCTATTCCAAAGCTGCATCCGTCCATCGTTGCTGTAAGCATAATTGATGGCCCACTTGCGCCAGCCAACATTGAGTAGCGCGTCTTATTCTGTTCATATCCACACCAAAAAACGTTGATGTCTTCAAGCCACCCGTCAGGCAGAAGGTTTTTGGAGTCGACCGATACGATTAGGTAGGCGGGCGTCTGTGCCGGAAAAAGTTTTTGGTTTTTGTCACGTACCGCATAGCCTACTTGTCTAATATCGTAGATGGAAACCTGCGATTGGCCGCTAAATGTCGAGCCGTTAAGGCTCGGATGGACAACAAAAAATGACGACGGATCAAAGGGCATTTATGTTCTCCCACTGGCTGCCTTCTTGAGATCAAGCCTGACTTTCAGGCGCTCACCGAAACATTGCCGCACGGCCACAGGCTGAGTCGAGGGTTACTTGCTCTGGTCTTGGTCTACCTCTGCTTCTGTACACTTATAACCTATAACCAATCTGCCGAATGCGGAAATGTCCGCTTCGCGGCGCCCGAAACCCTTACCAACGCTGTCCTCAATACCGCAGCGCCTGATACCCGGCCTCGCTTGGTTCCACGCCGTGGGTGTCGTGCGCGAAGCCGGGGAAGCGTTTGTCGAAATCCTCAAGGGCTGAGAGGTAGCGCAGCACCGGGCCGTCGATGGCGCCGAAATTTTCCCCCGGCATCAGCAGCGGGATTCCGGGTGGGTAGGGTACGATGGCGGTGGCCGCGACGCCGCCCGCCAGGGCGCTCAAGCTTGCCATGCCGCCCTCGCCACGGATCAGGCGGTCATGCGCCTCCGCCGGGATCATTTCTGGTTGGGGCAGGAAGTTATAAGCCTCTTGCAAGCGCTCCGGGTAGGCGGTGAGTTTCATGGCCGCGAACATGGCGGTGCCGAGGTCTTTCAGCCCCATTGCCCCATAGGCGGCCGGGTACAAGGCGGCGAGCTGCGGCAGAGCGCGGATGAGCGGGGTGTTGGCGTCGTAATCGCGTTTGAAATCCAGCAGCGCATTTACCAGAGAGCCCCATTTTCCCTTGGTCACGCCGATGGAAAACAGGAACAGGATGGAGAAGTTCGCGGTTTTTTCCGGGGTGATGCCGTGCGCTGCCAGATAATGATTGAGCAAGGGGGCGGGGATGCCGCGATCCTCCAGCTTGCCGGAACGCGCCATGCCGGGGGTGGTGAGGGTGACCTTGATCGGGTCCAGCATGCAATAACCCGGCTCCAGCCCGGAAAAGCCGTGCCATGCGGCATCGGGTTCCAGTGCCCAGCAGGATTGTTGCTCGGCCAGCATCTCCGCCGGTGCGTCGATGAAGGGCAGGGTGGTGGCTCCGTCGCGCACCATGTCCGGCTGCCAGACGCCGAAAAACCAATCCCCGCGCGCGGCGAATTCCGCTTGCAGCCGCGCCATAGTCTGACGGAAGGAAACCGCCTCTGCGATGGCCTCGGAGGTAAGCAACTGCCCGCCCGCGCCATCCATCATCGCCGAGCTGATATCGGTGGAAGCGATGATGGCGTAGTTGGGCGAAGTTGAAGCGTGCATCATCAGAGATTCATTGAAGCGCACATGCTCGATCTTCGCCCGGCGCTCGCGCAGATGCACCATGGAAGCCTGGGAAAGGGCCGCCAGCAGTTTATGCGTGGATTGGGTGGCGAATACGCTGGGGCCGGTGCGGTTGGCCTCTGACGCTTCGCCGCGCATGGCGTAATGGTTGTGGTAGAGCGTGTTGAAGCGCGCATGGCCGAACCAGGCTTCGTCGAACAGGATCTTGTCCACCGAGGGGCTGAGCAGCTCCTCCACCCTGGCGGCATTGTAGCAAAGCCCGTCATAGGTGGAGTTGGTGACGATGGCGAGCACCGGCTTGTCATCGCTGCCGGCGGTGAGGCGCGAGATGGCGAGGTTATGGGCGATGGCGTCTTTCGCCAGAGAGGCGGGCGGGATGGGGCCGATCATGCCCAGATGGTTGCGGTAGGGCAGCAGATAGGCGGGCCGTGCGCCGGTGAGGGCCAGCCCATGCTCGATGGATTTATGCGCGTTGCGGTCCGCCAGCACGATCTCGCCGCGCGCGACAGAGGCGGTCATCACCACCCGGTTGGCGGTGGAGGTGCCGTTGGTGACAAAATAGGAGCGGTCTGACCCGAACACATGGGCGGCGTAGCGCTCGGCGGCGCCGATGGGGCCGGTATGGTCCAATAGAGAACCGAGATCGGCCACCGAGATGGAGAGATCCGCCCGTAGCAGCTTCTCCCCGAAATAATCATAAAACATCCGACCGGCGGGGGAGCGCAGGAAGGCGGAGCCGCCCGTGTGGCCGGGCGTGTGCCAGGAATATTCCGCTTCGTCCGCGAATTTGGTGAGCGCGCCGAACATCGGCGGCAGCAGCAGCTGGCGGTAGCGGCGCATGGCGGCCAGGATGCGGCTGGAGATGAATTCCATGGAATCCTCCAGCAGCCAGATGAAGCCATCCGCCTCGCTCATCACTTCGGCGGGCACGTGGGCGGCGTCGTTGCGTTCGGCCAGCAGGAAAACCGGAACTTTCGCGTTGCGGGCGCGGATGGCTTTCAAGAGAGTTTTGGCATGGGTATGGCCGGAATCCTGGTGCAGATCCCAGTCCAGGATGATGGCTTGCAGATGCGGGTCGGATTCCACCTCGTCCTGCGCATCGGCGGCGGTAAGCGAGATGGTGGCGTGGATGTCGTGGGTTTGCAGATCGGCCAGCAGCGCCCGCGCGGCGCGGCCTAGGGCGGTTGGTTCCTGCAGCTTGTCGCAAACCAGCAGCACGTTTAGCCCAAGGGTCTTGGGTTTCTTATCCTGTCCGGCCATGGGGCCCCCCGCGTTTATATGCGCCCTGATTGGATGGCGTTTGGGCGGTTCTGTCCACCCCCAGAAGCCTGCTGGGGCTTTCCCGAGCTATGCCAAAACGGTAGCGTTGCCACCACAATCGAGGATGCAAGCATGGAAATACACCAATGACCGACGCTTCCGATCCTGTGGGCTGGGGGCCATATATCGGCCAAGGGGAGGCCGCGGCGCATCTCGTGTCTTTCGCCAATGCCTCGCTCGGCCCCGAGAGCGGCATCATCTGGAGCGATGGCCGGGCTTGCATGGTGCTGCGCCAGCCGGTGCTTGGCGGGGATGGGTTTGGCCATACGCTTATTGCCCGCTGGGTGGCGGTTGCGCCGCCGCCAGCGCCGCCCCGGAATTTCGGGGAGCGTGTAGAAGCGTTTTTCGAAAAGGCGATGGCCTCGTACGGCGAGGAGCAGATGGCCGAGGCCCAGGCGAACCTGGCCATGAGCCAGGCTGTTTTGAAGTTTTTGAGCAGTAATACGGGCGAGCATACAGTCGGCCTTGGGTTTGACCTGCTGGGGTTGCTGGCACTCGCCCTGTTGTTCGTGCCTGTGGCGGGGGAGGTGGAGATGGGCGTGATGGGAACGCTGGCCGCCATAGCGCCCTATACCGGGGCTGCCGCCGGCACGGGCGCTGCACTCGGCGCTTTTGTTGATAGCCGCTATCTTGCCCTGCGTATTTTCAATGGCCAGGCCGCCGCCGACAAGTGGGGCGACAGCGATCTGGCGCAAACCATGTCGCTTCTTTCTTTGGCGCTGGCGCTGCCGGATTTGCCGGTGGGTGGCGTTCTCACGTTCCGCGACCTTGGCAATATTTCCAAGGCCGCCGACAAAATTGAGAACTCCAGGGCCGCAGCAGATGCGTTTGAGGCCCAGGAGGCGGCCAAATTAGCCAAGGCGAACCAATTAACGACCCGCGCCGCGGATGCGCCGAGATGGCATGCCAACGCCCTGGACCAGAAGGCTGCGAGGATTCGCGTGAGAGCGGGCAAGCTGGCGGCCAGGGCGGCCTTGGCCGATAGCAAGGCGAGCCAGCTTACCTTGAAGCTGCACAGCACGATTATGGTGAACGCCCCCAGCAGCTTCGCGGCACCTGCCGTGGCGGCTGGGTTCACGGCCCGGGACAATTGGACCACCCCAAGCAAACCCTTCCAGGCTGCCGCGCATGAGGCAAACGCCCTGCGTGACCGGATTGTGAAATTGCTTTGGCCGCAACGCCCCAAAGGTATTGCCATGCCCGCCGGGCATATTGCGTTGCAAACGGGCATAACCAGCAAAACCAAGGCCGAGGCGCAATGACGCGCCATCGCCCCGCTATACGGGCGCCGCTGCCAGCCGCCCCCGCACGTGGTTTTTTCGGACCGGAAAGAGCCATGGCCCTCCTCGCGCTTTCCGATGGCGCGGTCATTGGCGGTTTTATCGGACAGGCGCTGGCGGCGGCGGCGGCGCAATCTCCGCTTTTCGCGCCCTATGTGAATTGGCTCGATGCCAGCGCCTTTGTCGCGCCTGCTTTTGTGATCGGGGCGGTTCTGGGTTTCCAATACGCATTTTTCTCGGCCAGGGCCGCGCTTTGGTGCCGGCTCGCCCGTTTCGTTGTTTGTGCGCATGTGTTCTTGCTGGTTCTGGCGCTGCTCGACTTGGCGGTTTTCGGCAAAGCTGCGCTCAATTTTCTTTTTCTGGCGCTGCCGTTTTCCATTCTCAGCGCGTTTACGCTCCGCTTTGTCTGGCGCGGCGCCAAACGGGCGGCTGAGAATTTTCCACCGCCGCCGCATCTGGCGCTTTGGGCCCGTGATGCCGCCGCCATTCTAGCCTGGCCACTTTGCGCCACGATCGATTATTTGGCCCTGGTGCCGTTATTCGCGGTTGGGCGGTCGGATAGTGTCGATGGGTTCGCAGGCCTGGTGACCCTTGGCGTATGGTCAACGCTTGTCTTTCTTCTTGTGGTGGTTTCCACCCATATCGCGCTGACCCGGCGCAACCGGCCGGTGCTGAACGCGGTGATTTTCGCGTGTATCGGCGCGTTGCATTTGCTGCTCACCGCGTTTTATGCGGCGGTTGTTTTCAAGCTTACGCTTGGCTCTTACGAGTTTAGCGCCTCGGCACCGCTGGTTCCGGTTTATCGTATTATCCTGCTGGTGCTGGTGATAGCGATGCCGCTGGCCATTTTGCTGTTCCGGGGCATCCGGCCGCAATACCGGCAAAAGCAGGGCTGAATCTTCACGCTTCCGGCGGCGGTGCCTGGCATAGCCATTCCCGGGCGATGTCGATCCGTTTCGCCACCCACACATCCGGCAGGCTGGCGACGTAATCAAGGATTTTCCGCAAAGCGCCGATGCGCCCTGGCCGGCCGATAATGCGGCAATGCAGCCCAATGGAGAGCATTTTGGGGCTGGTTTCGCCTTCCAGAATCAGCGCGTCGATGGCGTCCTTTACATAGCTGAAGAAATGCTCGCCGGTGTTGAAGCCCTGCACGGCGGCGAAGCGCATGTCGTTCGTGTCCAGCGTATAGGGCAGGATAAGCTGCGGCTTGCCCCAGGTGGTGTCGTAATAAGGCAGGTCGTCCGCGTAGGAATCCGCATCGTATACAAACCCGCCTTCCTCGACCACGAGGCGCGCGGTGTTGGGGCTGGTGCGGCCGGTGTACCAGCCGAGCGGGCGGTGGCCGGTGAGGGAGGTGATGATCTCCACCGCGCGCTGCATATGCTCGCGCTCCACCTCTTCCAGCACATATTGGTAATTGATCCAGCGATAGCCGTGGCTGGCGATTTCCCAGCCGGATTTCAGCATAGCCTCCACCGCCGCCGGGTTGCGCTGCATCGCCATCGCTACGCCATAGACGGTCAGTGGCAGGCCGTGTTCCTCGAACAGCTTCCTGATCCGCCAGAACCCAGCGCGGCTGCCATAGTCGTAAAGGCTTTCCATGCTGTGGTGGCGCATGCCGGAGACTTGCGGGGCGTTGACGATCTCGGAGAGGAAGGTTTCCGCCCCGGCATCGCCGTGCAGCACGGAATTTTCCGCCCCTTCCTCGTAATTCAGCACGAAGCTCAGCGCCAGTTTGGCTCCGCCGGGCCAGGAGACAACCGGCGGGTGGCCCTCGTAACCGGCCAAGTCGCGCGGGAAAGCGGGGGTGCTCGAGCCGGATCGGTTTAGGTAGGGTCTTCTCATGACCCTACCTAAACCGTGAATCCGCCTCGCATCAAAGTTTTTAGAGGGCGATTCAGACTTCAGGCTCGCTCGCTACGAGCGCGCCTGAAGTCATCCCGCTCTAACCGCCTCGATAGGTGGAATAGCCATAGGCGCTCAGGATGAGAGGGACATGGTAATGAAGTGCCGGGTCGTGAACCAGGATGCGCACGGGGATGACGTCGTAAAACTCCGCCGCCTGGCGGTAGCTGGCGGCGTGGAAGCGCAACTCATAAGCCCCTGCCTCCAGTACTTCCACCAAGGTGGCGCGGCCGGTTTCGTCCAGCGTGATGGTGAAGCTGCGGTTGCCGGGCGCCTGCACATCCACATGCATCCCCGCGGCGCCGGTACCTTTTACAATATCCAGAACGTGGGTGGTGAGGCCTTTCATGGGTTTATGTCCTGCAAACGAAGCCAGGCGATGCTGCCGATTTCCCGCAATGCCTGGGCTTTCTCGATATCCGGGTCGTTTTCCAGCCGTTTGGCGAATTGTTCCAGAATGGCGGTTTTGCCCGGCTGCAACCGCACACAGATGATGAAGGGAAAGCCGAATTTTTCCCGGTAGGTTTCGTTCAGCGCGGTGAAGCGGGCGAATTCCTCAGGGCTCAGCGCCCGCAACCCTGCCCCCTGTTGCTCAGCCTCGGAGGCTTCGGTAAGCGGCGCTTGCCTTGCCCCCAGCTCTGGGTGGGCGCGGATGAGGGCAAGCCGCTCAGCGGCGGTGGCGTCCTCTACCACGCGCATCATGGCGGCGTGCAGGGCGCATTTGTCTGGGAAGGGGGCTGCGGCAAAAGCGCGCTCCACCACCCAGGGAGAGTGTTCGAACAGGCCAAGAAAAGGTCCAGCATTGGTGATCAAGCATGGCTCCGAATATTGGCGAAAGCGGTCACCCCCAGCATACTGCGCCCTATGGACAAGACAAGCGACCTGGCCGCCTTGATTGACACTGACAGCGCGCCGCGCGAGGCGTTTCTCGCCAAGCTGGTGCGTCAGCCATCGGATAATCCGCCGGGGGACTGCGCCGCCCATGCGAGGCTGACGGCGGGATTGCTGGAGGAACTGGGGTTTCGCGTGGAACGCCATGAGGTGCCGGCGGCCCTGGTGGCGGCGCATGGCATGGTGAGTTGCATTAACCTCATCGTGCGCCACAGCTTTGGCCCGGGCCGAACCATCGCGCTGAACGCCCATGGCGACGTGGTGCCGCCGGGCGAAGGCTGGAGTGCCGACCCGTACGGCGCGGAAATCCACGAGGGCTGGATGTATGGGCGCGGCGTCGCGGTCTCGAAATCCGATATCTGCTCCTACGCTTTCGCCTTGAAGGCGCTGAAGCAAAGCGGGTTGCCTTTGCGCGGTACTATTGAGCTGCACATTACCTATGACGAGGAGACGGGCGGAGAGATCGGTCCCGCCTGGTTGCTGGCCGAGGGCATTACCAGGCCGGATTGCGCCATTGCCGCCGGGTTTTCCTATAATGTCGTCACCGCGCATAATGGCTGTTTGCACCTGGAGGTGACGGTGCTTGGCCGCTCAGCCCATGCCGCCAAGCCGGAGACGGGGATTGACGCCTTGAAGGCCGCCACCGCTGTGCTGAACGCGCTCTATGCGGAGAGGGACAGGCTGAAGGAACAAGTTTCCGCCATTGCCGGCATCGGCGCGCCGGGGCTGACGGTGGGGCTGATCTCTGGCGGCATCAACACCAACGTGGTGCCGGATAAGGTGACGCTGCGACTGGACCGGCGCATTACGCCGGACGAAAACCCCGAGGCGGTGGAAGCGGGTTTGCGCGCGCTGATCGCGCAGGCGGTGACAGCGGTTTCGGGGGCGCGAGTGGAGACCCGGCGCATTTTGCTGGCTTTGCCGCTGACGCCGCTGGCGGGATCAGACATGCTGGCCAAGGCGCTGACCCGCCGCGCCACGGAGGTTTTCGGTGAGGTTATCGGCACCACCGGCGTGCCGCTTTACACCGATGCGCGCCACTACGCCGCCGCGGGCGTGCCGATTGTGCTCTACGGCGCTGGGCCGCGCAGCATCGAGGAGGCGAATGCCCACCGGGCGGATGAGCGTTTGCCTCTGGCCGATTTGCACCGCGCCACGAAAGTGGTGGCGCTGGCGCTGGCGGATTTGCTGGGGGAAGCCATTTGACGGCTTGAGAAAGCCAAAATGCCGAAGTAGAAAAGAGGCACGGGGATGGAGTCCCCCAAAACCGCTCCTTCGGGGGAGCTGATGACTCCTGCAGGCGTTATGCACTGCGGGAGGCGCGCGCTTTAAGCCCCCGCGAACGGAAGGAGGGTTGAAGGATGATGCAGACATTGGTTGTGGCCCTGGGCGGCGCGCTTGGTGCGGTTTCGCGCTATTGGTTCGCCCTGGCGGCGGCGGGCATCAGCCGCAATCTGCCCTGGGGCACAATCCTCATTAACATCATCGGTTCCTTCATCATCGGGTTTTTCGGCTCGCTCACCGTGGCGCATGGGCGGTTGCCGGCATCTGAGAATCTCCGGCTGTTCGTGCTGGTGGGGGTTTGCGGCGGGTTCACCACTTTTTCTTCTTTCAGCCTGCAAACGCTGGATCTGCTGCGCGGCGGCGCGGTGGGGCGGGCCTGTTTGAATATCGGCATTTCGGTAATGTTCTGCCTTCTTGCCGTGGCGGCGGGGTATCAGTCCGGCCATAAGCTCAGCGGCGCGGCCACGCATCAGGTGGCGCAGGCGGCTGTTGAAGAAGACGCGTCTTGAGGGGGGTGCCGCCATGGAACATATCGCCGTGCTGCTCACCTTGCCAGAAACTGCCCCCGCCGTGCTGAAGGCGGCGGAGAAAACGAAGGAGGCGTTTCAGATCGCCTCTCTTGATCTGCTGCATATCCGCCCGGATGTAGACCCCGATTTGATGCCGACGGAGGAGGTTTACACAGAGGACCGCAAAGCCGCATTCGAGGCGGAACGGGAGGGTATATTCGCGGCGCTTGAGAAGATTGCAGCGCCCTGGCGGGAAAAGGGCTTTCCGGCGCTGCACCAGGAGCGGGGCCGGCGGGAGGATGTGGCGAAGCGGGTTCTGCACGGCGCGGACCTAGTGGTTCTCGGCAGCCCGCATGCCGACCCGGATGCCAAGATATTACTTGAAACCGTGCTGTTCGATTTGAAAAAAGCCGCGTTGCTGGCTTCAAGAAACATCCCGGCGCAAATTGGCCGGCATATCGCCATCGCCTGGGCGCCGTGCGAAGCCTCGCAGCGCGCCACCGAGGCGGCGCGCCCGCTAATTCAGAACGCGCGTGAGGTGACGATTTTGAATGGCGGACACGGCGAGGATTTTCCGGTCTCGCCATCGCTGGAGCTGAACGTAACGGTGCAATCAACCAACGCCAAAATCCACATGCGGGATTTCGAGCTGAATGGCAGGCATATCGGCGAGGCGCTGCTGGCTGAAGCACATGCGGCAGGGGCCGATATGCTCATCATGGGGGCCTTCACCCATAGCCGGCTGCGTGAGGCGATTTTCGGCGGTGCAACGGCGGAGATTTTAAAGGCGTTCGACCTGCCGGTGCTGATGCATCATTAGAGCGCGATGACTTCAGGTTCGCTCGCTTTGCGAGCGGAACTGAAGTCTGAATCGCCCTCTAATTCAGTGATTCAGAGACGGATTCAGACATGAGAGCGATCGCCGGGGCGATTCGATCTCATGTCATCCGGCTCTAAAGTTTTGGTAATAATATACTTGACTCAGTAAGCGCTTTTGGGGCATAAAATCACCATGAGCACTGAGCCGCAAACCCTTACCGAAGCCGTCCTTTACTTCGCTGATCCCGAAGTGACGCATAAGACCATGGTTGAGCTTCGTTGGCCGACCGGGGTTTGCTGCCCAACCTGCGGGCGCGTTGACGTGCGCTTCATCTCCACCCGTCGCGTTTGGGAATGCAAAGAGAAGCATCCCAAGCGCCAGTTTTCGGCCAAAGTCGGCACCATTTTTGAGGATAGCCCCTTGGGGCTCGACAAATGGTTTGTCGCCGTTTGGCAGGTTGCCAACTGCAAGAACGGCATTAGCTCATACGAGTTGGCTCGCGCCCTTGGCGTCACGCAGAAGTCGGCTTGGTTCATGCTTCACCGTATTCGTCTGGCGATGCAAACCGGCACGTTTATCAAAAATGGCGGTCAAGAACCGCAGGGTGGCGAGTTCGAGGCGGATGAGACGTTTATCGGCGGCAAAGCCAAGAATATGTCTGCCAAGCGTCGGGCCAAGTCTATTCCCGGCAGTGGCGTTGCTGGCAAGCAAGTGGTTATGGGGATTGTGCGTCGCGGAAACGGCGACGAGCCGAGCCAAGCGATTGCCAAGCACATCCCAAATCGCCGCAAGCCTCAGGTGCATGAGCAGGTACGCGCCGTTGTTCCAGCTGGCGCTACGCTCTACACGGATAGCCTCAAATCCTATGATGGCCTTCAA
>JAGXAE010000037.1 GCA_018971725.1 Pseudomonadota bacterium
GAGCAAAGGGGCAATTTTCAGCCACTGCGCCTCGCTCAACTCATACCGCTTAACCGCCATTCCCGACTCCGTACCAATGCACAGAACCATATGAATCAGCGTTTAAGCCGTTTGGGAATCCTGAATGTCGATAGTGCCTAACCCGGCAGCTTCAAGCCAGCCCAAAGCGGACTCAGCCTCGGATCAAACGCCGCCCCACCAGAAGGCGCCAATCGCGATTGCCGAAAGAAATACTCTTCAAGCGCATCACCAAAATCCATACCCGAGGCATAACTTCCACCTAAAGCAGGCGGCTCGACTCTTGACCGAATGCTATCCATATCCCTGGCCATTGAGCTTTGCCCAACGCCAATGGCTGCGCCCTCAAACGGAAGCTCCAGCGGCAAGACCGAGGTGGAGTCGTCAGCTTCGCCCCGCCCGGAAATTTTCTTTATGAAACCTTGCTCGTTTGGTCGCGTGCGCACCATATCCCGCACTGTAGCATTCACCGATGTGGGCGACGGCGCAAAGCTTCTTTCTTTTGTGGCTGTGCCCTGCTGCAAACGGCGCAAAGGAGAGTCAGCGCCTGAGCTAGCCACGGGTCCACGTTTTTCGGCGATTTCGGCATGATGTTGTTTGTGAACAATTGTCGAAAGCGGCCATTTGTAAGCACTACCAAGCAAGTGTGGGACCAGCCGCTGATATGCGGGCGTCAACAGACCCACACGCCCCACCAATCCTAAATCGTGGAGAGAAGGCAACATAAGTCTCGCGCCGGCACGATGACGTCGCGCATCCAAGTCCATATCTCGCCAGATCGGAGCATATTTCATGCCTAACCGCGCACCAAGACGCAAAGCCAAGGTCTGTAATGGCTCGCCGCGCTGCCGATAATTTCGCAAACTTAAAGACAGAGCAGACCTAAACGCATCAAGCCATTCCAGATGAAATTCAAATTTATTTATCAACTGCGCCGACTCCTAGAGTTTTATCCGCCCTGTCTTCACAAAGCGCCGCTAGAGAGCGAAAAACGACTTAAGATCAGCGAGAATCGTCTGAATCAGATTGATGCCGGTCGCGGCTTTTTCCGCATCCGCCGCCGGCAGTGTCGTGAGAATCGGTACCGCCGCAGTCTGCAGCGCCGAAACCGCGGAAGACGCCGTAGCGAAAGCAGAAGCATGATTCGCCTGCGCCGTGCCTACGGCATCAATAATAGCTTCTGCCGCGGTGGCTCCAGCTGTAACAGCCTCACCAACCGTTCCACCAATAACACTACCGGCAACTGAAGCTACGCCTAAACCCGTATCCACCTGCGTCATGTCTACCATCATAATTTCCTTTAAAAGCCAAATTATTTGCTGATTGCCTGAGCAATTCCGTTCACATCAGAAATAACACCCGCGATTGTATCCGCCTTGGGCACAGAAACCAGACTTCTGACATCTGACAAAGACTTTTGCAGTTGCGCCAATGTCACCGTTGTTTCAGGCTCAACGATTTTCAAAAACCCCAAGACTAAGCCCAGGAGATCCACGGTTGACAAAGATTGATGCGCAATGAACTGCTGAAAAAACGCCGTTACCGCGGTTCCAATCCAAATCGACAACCCCGTCCGATTTTGCGGTGAATCGAGGAAACTTTTTAAATTCATTCTACTCTCCGTTAATGTTGAATTTTCTGTGCCAATTTGAGAATTCGCCTTGCCCAGCCGAGTCCAAAAATTGACCAATTTTGTAAGCCAGCATAATAATCAAGCCGGTACGCCAACGCGTCATTAGCCAAACTTAGTGCATTGCCGCTATTGAGCGCCTTCAGCGTCACATCACCAAAGATACCATCCGTCAGTACCCCCGCGCTTTGCTGAAGCCATATGACAGAACGATGGACACCGGCATTCACAGCCGCATCGAAAGCCACCATCGCTAAAGGGAATGGCAATCCTTCTCCTCTCACAGGGGCAAAATAATCTCGCAGATAGACTTCATTTATCTGTGGCTGGGTGAGGTTACGTATATCGAGCGTCGGATAGGCCGCCGCGCTAATTCCGCATTTTGTGCCGCGCAGTTCGCCGGCACCTACCGCGCCACCAGTCCAATTGCCCGGATCAGCGGGATTATCGCTATACCCGCCTTCGGCCTCCAAAACAAAATTCAAGCAGATTTCAAAATTATCCATGGAATAAGCTCGTCACTAACCCACCACATACGGCGGAGAGAATGCTAACAATCATCAAACTTAGGCGCCGTTCCGCGTCCCGTTCACCGCGAATCCTGAACAGATCGGCCCGCATATCGCCCAGGCCGGTAACAAGCTCATCAACTTTCGCGAAGATTTTCGCGACCACTTGATCTTCTTGAGCCAGATACCGAACCCTCCACGCTTCGATGGAATCAGCCTTCGTTTCCAATACACTTATATCCTGACGTATCGCGCTGATGTCGCTTCGAATTCCCGCGAAATCAAGACGCAAGGCACCAAATATATCTTGATCCATTTGCAATCCTTTATGCCGACACGTCCGATAATGGGATCGGATAGCAAGTCGCCTGCAGAGGAAAATTGATCGCCCATGCCGACCCTAGATCATGCCCGATGTTCCAATTGCCCGGCGGCGCAATGCTTGCGGCGTTATCCGTCACCGCATCTCCGCGTCCTATTTGTGCGCTTCCATACGGATAGAAGAGCAGAACTGACGAGGACGGGTTGGTAATGGCTTGGCTCAAGGTGATTGAAACATGTGTTGAATCAATCCGCGTCGCCGCCGTCGCTGTTATGATTACACCGGGGGACGCAACGGACCCGCCATCCATTACCGTGAACCCGGCGCCGTTTGCAGCTTGCAGCGGAACAATCAGGTCATTCCCGGCGTCATGGCTGATTGTTAGGATCAGTTCGGTGTTTGACGCCCGGTAAGCATGCGCAATCTGCGGCCCCCCCTTCATTGGCAGTCCGGTAGTTGGCAGTGCGCTTGCCGGAATTGCATCACTCAACCCGCTCTTAATTGCCAACTGCCCAGCCGCGTGCGCACCGACACGCCCGTAACGCAGAAGATCCGGCTCATCCCGATGCTCAGGGTCGCCGCCGCTAAACAACCCCGTGGCTGCGTCGTATGATGAATTTAGTGGATTCGAATCCGCCGTCTGCGCCGCAAACATGGCGATGTTGTTGCTCGAATCCGCCATCAAATCTGCAATGGACTCACGTACCATCTGCACGCCATCATTTGTTTCGTACGGAATGGCGTTCCACGCAAGCAATGGTAGCTGGGCAGCCGTCCGATTCAACAGCCCGCGGGTTAACCCAAGCAAACGCAGAACAGTTCCCTTGTATAGTTGCTTACTGGAATAGGGCATCGTGCTGTCTTGCTCGGACCACGGCCATACAAGAAACGCGATGTCTTCTTCATCAATCGTGGATACAATCGAGGAACTACCCGTCAGGTAATCTGTTAACGCCGTGAAGTCCGGGCCACCACTCCATCCCGAAGGATCAGACCCATCCCCGGGATTCGTCAGAAATGTTCCGTTCCCAGTACCGGGCGGAAACAATGGTGGCGAGGAGTTTGAAATCGGGTGACCGGATATAACAGAATAACGATTCGGCGATACGAAGCTTCCCGAAATCGCCGCCGTAAATCCATAAGCCGCCGCGCCTGTATACCATGCCACGCCTTGCGCCAACGCAAGTGGAGCACCAGCATTGATAAACCAAGCCGCATTGGATTGCCCCATGACGAGCAAATTTACCCCGCGCCGCGCACCCAGCACCCAGCGAGCCTGTGCCGCAATCAACTGCGCTATATCTGAGCTGCTTAATGCCCGTTCCCAGCTTGCGGCCTCATGAAACCAGCATTGCGCTGAACCCTGAAGAGTCCCGTCATGCAACAGGAGAACTTCGGCATTAGCACTAGCCGGTAATGGATTGCCCACCGCACTTGCAACCTGAACACCGTCAAGCCACACATCAACGCCAGTGCCAGGCGTGTTCCGTATTATCACGGCATGGCTGTGCCGGCGCGCCAATGTCGAGGTCAGAACCGTCTGGCTTGCGGTTCCAGGAAACAACACAAGATTGCTACCCTCGGAACTATCCGCCTGCAAAATCGTAGCACCCGCACCGCTTGTCGTATGAATCAGCGGAATCGGCTGGGCATTCACATAATATGTGCCCTGGCGCCAATTCGGCCGGGTCCATACAAGATAGCGTGTCCACGCTTCGGCTGAACCAAACTCTAAACCCGGGTGGAGCAAACCCCAGTCAGGGTCCAGACTTGGCCCATAATGCACAATGGTTGCGGATGGCGCGCCTACCGCCCCCAAATATCCGTTCACACGCGGCGCCGCCATTGTCGAAACCGGGGTGGTGTCAGCCGTTATATGGTAAGGGAAAAGCGCTTTGCCCTGACCAGATTTGTCCTCCACGCTGCCCACGATGCTGTTGCTGGACGCAAGCTGAGCGCCGTTTATATCCAGCAATCCGCTGATCAACCCGGCATCCCACCACCCAGAGAGCCCGGAAATATCGGAAGGGAAAGGACCAGTAAAAAGACCGGAAGGCGCCGCGGTCCCGGCGGGCAGCATTGAAGTCAAGATGCGCATACCCGAGCCGGAGATCAGAGGCGACCCAGCCGTGTTAAATAACATTCCCATGGGATCAAGTCACCGAAATCGTGAAACTACTTACAGCCGTGTCGGCGCCCGCAGTTGTCTGAACCCAGACATAATAGCTCCCAGCCGTCGCAGGCGTCGTGTAATATACCGCCCACAGCGCGTTAGAATCGATGATCGAGGCAGCCTGCCATCCACTCGTAGGCACAACAGTACCCGATGTTGAGAGTGCGACTTGCGTTGCTATTGCCTGCGCCGGAGAAACCGATCCGTTCAATCCAATTGTGCCTGAGCCATGGGTATAGCTCCCGCCGGGATTATTGATGCCGTATGTCACGGCCGCTCCGGCACCCACGGTAACCGCAGAGGAAACAGCCGTGAGGCCGCTAGCCGTATCCTGTGCCCAAACATAATAGGTTCCCGCCGCTGATGGTGTTAGCGATCCGGTAATACTGCCACTGCTGTTCGTGGCGACCGTCCATGCACCAGTCGGCGCCATGCTGTTGCTTGTGGAAAGCTGGATATTCACCGCGTCTGCGGCCGGCACCACACTGCCTGTCACGGCCAGCGCCTGACCGGCTGTACCCGTCGCCGGCGCAGATACCGTCAAGCTTGCCTGCACCACCGATATGGCGGCCGACACCACATTGACCGAAGGCGCGTTGGTCTGCTGTGCCCACACATAAATGGTCCCCGTTGCGGATGGTGTTACCGTGCCAGACCAAACATCGTTGTTTACCGTGGCGGTAAGCCAGATTGGCGGCGCAACCGTCGCGCTGGTCGAAAGCCCTATCTGAATCGCACTGCCCGCAGGTACAACTGCACCGGAAACATTGAGCGCTTTATTCAACGTCACCACTGACGGCACCGCGTTCAGTGTTACGGAAGGAGCCAAAACCGTAAAGCTGTTTGAAATTCCAACGACTGCTGCATTCCCGTGATCCCGGACACGAATGCTATACGTCCCCGCCGCAAGCCCAGGCATGGTGAAACTATAAGCGTTATTGGAAATGACCGGGCTTGTTGCCGCCGTCCACGTTGTCCCTCCATCCGATGAGTAATCCAACGCCGCCGGCGCATCATTAAAGATACCGCCACCAATAACAAACGAGGCGCCCGCCGCCGGTGCGGTAATCGTCCCAATCGTTATCGTCGGTGCGTTCGGAATCAGCCCGCTCCACCATACGAGCGAACCTCCCGAATAGCTGATACCCATAAGCGTGGTCGAAGCGCCAGGAGGCAATGCTGCACCGCCGGATCCCGAACTGATGCCGGTTCCCATGGTTACCGCTCCGGCCGACAGATTAATCAACGTGCACACAAATCCTGGGCCGGCATTCTCAAAATTTGCGGTCAAGGTCATCGGTGCGCTGGCAACCAGTACGCGATTATTATGCGCCGTTGAGTCGAGCACCGTATTCGCCGTCAGCTCAACAACGCCTTGCTGGAAGCTGGGCAATTTGTCCTGCACATAATTCCACACGGTGCCAAACGTTTGTACACTCAGGGCATTGCCGCCTTGCGCCACCAGAAGCTCATCGCTGTCGGCCACCGGCGCGGCGGCAGGCAATTCGTCAATCGTCTGCCCGGCCAACAACTGCCCAAACGGAATCCACGCCAATGCCCCGTTCTGCCAAAGCGGCACATAATCCGAGGCACCCACGCTGCTGGTAGCCGTGTCCACAGCCGGCCCCAGCAATCCCGTCCCTGCCTGCCCTACTGGTCCAGCGGGACCAACCACGCCTTGCGGGCCAGCCGGGCCTTGCGGCCCTGCGGGGCCGGCAACAGCCGATACGGTGACAGCAATAACGCCATTCGCGTCGATAGAGATCCCAGAGCCAGCAGCGAATAGATCGCGCAACGCCGTCACCGGCAACAGCCCGAGCCCTGCTGCGGCATTAATCACAATATCGTCGGAAACACTCAAGGCCGTCTGTGCCGGAAATCCGGCATGATCGGCACCGTTAGCCACCAGCGTCCCGGAAGACATTGCCAGCCCGGTGCCTACGCCCACAGCCTCCGGGCCGCCCGCCCCTATGCTTGCCCGTCCTAACAGCGATCCCGAGGGTACATTAATCGCCGGCTGCAGGCCGGCGGTTATCTGCGATACGGTGGCTGAATAAACAAGTCCCGCCTGAGAAATCGGCAGCAAATCCCCTGCGCCCACGGAAGATGCCGCAGGCAGCTGCGCAATCGTTGTCATGCAATGGCCCTATATTTTATGATTTAAAAAAGGCATGTATGTGCCTTACGCAACCGCGACCCAGTTAGCGGATCCGGTACCCGATTGTTTAACCCAGAACGTCGCGCCCACACCGCCATTTAAATTCCGAAACGTTGATCCCGCCGGAGCAGAGATCGCATTCAGTGGCGAACCTCTCCCAATCAGTTCCAATACACCGGTGGACTCGGTATCAGATATTAGCCGCAATCCACCGCTACCTGCCGGATGTATGGAGATATCGCCAGATTGTGTCTTTAAAGTCAGGCTGCCGTCACCGTTTGGAGAAACATAATCGCTTTGGGAAAAGCGGGCCGCTCGCCAGCCATTTGCGCCGGTACCAATCCAGTCAATACTCGCCCCGGCGGGCACGGTAATCGGCGCGCCCGTCCAATTGGTCTGGCCCGGAGATGCTCCCGCAGCGGCAAATGTAACCGCCGCCAAACAATCGATCGTCAACTCCTTGCCCGGCCAGGTTGGCAGCCCCACCTGCGCGGTCGCAGTCGCACCGGTACCGTCTCCAGAGATCGTTACTGTCGTCCCAGTTCCATAGCCGCTCCCAAATGCGGACATCTGAATACCAATGATCTTGCCGCCATAAATCCATGCCGATGCGCTGGCGCCTGACCCCGAACCGCTTATAGTCACGGTCGCCGTGGTATAAGCTGAGCCACCATTGGTAACTTTGATGAATGTCACGCTCCCTGTCACCTGCGCAGCCTGGGTGGTCACGATGCTCGCTATAGGCGCACTGGCTTGAGAAATACTGACCGCATCGGCAATATCAGGAACGGTCAGCGTGTATACACCATTCACTGTCGCCGGGCTAAGCGCCCAACGCGTGGTATAGTTCAGAACATTCCGTCGCAGAATGATCGAATCGGTATAAGCTGACAAAGCCGTTGTCAGATTTGCACCTGGATTCGCAACAATAATATTGTCTTCCACGCGAACATTCTGTGCGCCATCGCGGATAAGAATACCCGTTACGCTACCGCTGTAGTTTATCCAGTTACACACAATCGAAAGCCCAACACAGGCAAGTCCAAAATTATCGCCGTTTCCGTTGGATTCAACATTCTGAACCGTAATCCCTGCACCAACGGGGTCTTGAATAAAATTCGACCGTGCCGTGCAATATTGGCCACCTCCGATATTCAATCCAATATGGGCACCGTCGATGTAATTATTCTCGACCTCCGTATATGCGGCACCACCACAATCTATCCCGAATGCCGTCGCGCCGGTAATCATGTTTCCGGTAATCTTGCAGTACCCTGTATCGCACAGAATCCCCGCTCCAAACGAAACCTTCGTGCTGTTATTGGTACACAGATTCGCCGAAACAAGAATATTACGACCCGAAATATAAACTCCGTAAATTCCGTTTTCATAGCAATTGTTACCGGAAATAATCGCCCCCAGAATATCCGGATTTCCATTTCCATAAAGAAACGGCTGCGTAAACACATTGTTGGCGACAAAATTGCCAACAAGTATGCCGACCTGGGCATTATTCCAACAACTATTGCCAATAATGTGCAGGGCCCGCGCTTTTTGCGTGAAAGTTGGATCGCGGCTATCGGCATAAATCCCGTTAACGGAATTGTCGTGGGCTCGGCAGTTCGTAACGCTTATCCCATCCGTCGCAAATATCGCGAGCCCGTTATTCGCGTTAAACGCAAACTCACAGTCCTCAACATGGTGGTTCGTTGTGTTGGGATCGCTCGCCAGATATGTTAAACCGTTCCCATTGCCACCGCCCATGGCATTTTGAAAAACACAACGTGTAATAAGGGTTTTTGTGCAACTTGCTTGAATAGCAACAGCCAACGTACCCACGGTAATCGACGCATTTGCATCAAAAATAACGCCATCCGCATAAAAGCTGGTGCAGACGACATTAATCCACGTCGCGGTATTCGCGGTCCCGGTTTTCGACTGCGCGTTTCGCTTCAGAATGGAAAGGCCCGGAACGCCCAGCAAGCTGCAAGCCGCCCCTGAAATATCGCACTCCCCGGCGATCGCATATGTCTTTGCCCCCAAGCGCACCGGCTGCCCAGTCCCGATCGCTGCCAACAGCGCCGCACTGTCATCTGTAACCCCATCGCCAACAGCGCCGAAATCCTCGATGGAGACAGCATTGCCCGCCAACGCCGAAATGGTCCGCGCCACCGTTCCGCCATTCGCTGTGGCCGTCAAAGTACCTCCGGGCACTCCCGTAAGGCCACCCAGTCCAGCCATGAAATTGGCATAGGAAACACCCTGGTTCTCGCCAGCTTGTCCCAGCGGCACAACATCACTGGCACCCGGCACGTTTCCTGTTGTTAACGACCCAATTTCGAAAGGTGCGGCCGTTGCAGAAAGGGTGCTGCCAGATAACGCTAGGTTTGCCCCAATCGTGATGGGTACGGGCGCCGCCGTCCCGGGTCCTACGCCGCCCAATAGTGAATTTTGCGGCACCGTAAGTGCCGTTTGTACCCCAGCTAAAACTTGCGCCCGCGTCGCGGACAGAGTTTGCCCATTCTGAAATATCGCGAGTTCAGCGCTGTCTGAAACCGACGCTGCAAGCGGCAGCTGACCGATGGTTGTCATGAAGACTCTACCTCAAATTGTCGTAAGTGGCGTGCCTGTAGGATCAGTCAGGGCCTGCCCTGTTACGGTGGTCAGGGCGCTTTGCGGCACCGGCACCGCCGCCAAGGCCACCACTGGCAGCGAGATGCTGCGTGCCAGCATCCGTCCGCCAGCAGTCCCAACAGTTATAGTCACCGTGTAGGTAGTCTGTGCCTGCCCGCCACTCAACCACAAAACAGCGCGCGGTCCATCTGCCACGGCAGACATCAGCACCAAATCACCGGGGTTGGCCGGGTTCACTGTCACGTCCAGCGTGCTGATGGAATCTCCGGCGTTGGCGATCAGCGCCGGCGCGATATCAAATATGTAGTCTAACGTATCGGCGGGATCTTTCTCTGGCCAAGCCAAAGGTTGCGGAGGCGGAACTTGTGGCCCACGTGGAGTCGCGACAAATCCATCAATTTGTACATATCGCGCATTCGATGGCCGCCATAAATGCGTTGCTGGCGTCGTCATGCATCCCCCTTAATATTCAACGATCACAACACCGCCAGCGCCGCTGCCGCCCGGCGAACCGGCAGGGCTGGAACCAGAGGAGCAACCGCCGCCGCCACCACCGCCGCCATAGCTTGCCGCCGCAATACCCGGGAGTGGCCCGCTTGTTCCACGGCCATTGCCGGGGCCGCCGCCATCGCCGCCGCGGCATGCCACAACGATCGAATCTGTTCCCACCGAACCGCTGATATTCAACTGCCCGCCATAGGCCGCTCCACCCGAGCCGCCCGCATTGGCAAAGTTGGCTGTCGTACCGCCATTGCCGCCCACACCACCTCCAGCGGTCATGTAGCTGCCAAAGCTGGAAGCTCCACCATTATTGCCGTTCGCATAGCCTCCCGGCACCGCTCCGCCAGCGCCAACCGTCACCGAAATCACCTGGCCGGGCGTCAAACCGCTCACCACACCAATCGACTGCGCACCAGCACCGCCACCGCCGCTTGGCATGGTATTGTGATATCCACCCGAGCCACCACCACCGACAACTTTTACCCTGACAGCCGTTACGCCACTCGGCACCACAAAGCTGCCGGATGATGTAAATACCTGCATGGTCGAGAATCCGGGCCGCAGCGCCGGCAGCTTGAAAGGCAAAAACGGCGCCTGCGGAAACGTCTCGATGCTGGCAGCGGTGATCGCGGTCTGCCCATAATTCACCGTAACCACATACAGCCCAACCCATCCCGCATCCACAGCGGGCGTTGTCTGCGTGCCTGAAGATGCCGCGGCTCCCGGCTTTACCTGCAACTGCACGCGTTGAACCCGCTGCGTGTTCTGTGCCGTACCAGAATTCGCCGGGCCGGAAAATGGCTGCGTGGGGTTCGCCGCATTCACATAAGGCAACACAACCGGATCAGTGTCGCTCTCCTCAAATGCTGCTTCGATCAGATAATTGATCGACTGGCCCGAGCCGGTTGGCGCAGACAGGCTGAAATTTGTCGCTTGCAGATTAACGCCGGTTTTTACAATCTGGTCCGTAACATCAGCTAAAAGCGAGCCATACGCGGTGGCATCAAGCGCGGCCAACTGCGTGATGCTTCCCGGTCCCACCACCACGGCAAGAGAGGGTGGCGAGGTCGGTGTGCAAGCTAGCCCGTCCGCCACCACGCTGTTGCCCAACGTCGCGGCCGTCAGCGCCGCGATACCCACCATGGCGTTGCGATTCGTCGAAAGAATGTCCGTATCAAGCGGAATGCTGCCCGGATAAACAATATTGCGATCCATGGAAAAACCTTCAGTTCGTGATTTTTGTCCAGGCAATGCTGGAAGTCGGAATGACCGATGCGACGGTATTGTAAATTTCAGCGTCGCTTACATTGCCAGCTAGTTCCGCGGCAGAGGCATAGAATATCGGCGCCTCGTCATAGCCCCCTGGCCCAACACCGTAGCCCCCCGCATGACTGGCGGGCAGATTATTCGGCCGGTACACGGTCAAGAGAAACTGGTACGGCATCGTTAAGGAGCCATATCCTCCCGCCACACCATAACCCATGTTCACATTGTAGCCGCCTGTGTCACTTGCATTCAGCGGCTCAAAAACCACCGGGCTCCGTCCGGTCAGGTTTGTCACCGCCGCAACCAAAGCGGTGCGGGTCGCCCTCGGTGCCAGCAGGTTTAACCTTAGCCGTGCACTAAATTCTGTATCGGCCTCTCCGGCGCGGCGCGGCAGGGTGGTCCCGTTATAATCCTGCGATGCGATATCCAGAAAAATGCCTGTCGCGGTCGCCAGCCGCGTCTGCGCGCGCACCTGTTGAAGCAGCGAATACACATTCGCCCAAGCCTGCCCAAGTCCGCTCAACACGGCATCCAGAATTGGCGCATCATCCGCAAACCACTTCGCCGGCAGCATCTGTTTAATGCGCCCGGCCATATCGGCCATGTCCCCAATCATCTCAGGAAACCGCGATAACGCCAGTGCGAACTGCACCGAATGAGCCCGGTACGACATCGGCAGCCGCCCCGTTCAACAACAAGCCCGATATATTCGTCACTGCGCTGGCTGCATCATAGGCAAGCTGAGCCAGCCTCGTGTAACTCAGCGCGCCGCCAACGGGCAACGCTGCTATGTAGGCGTCTACCGCCGCAGCAACAGCGGCAACCGCCTGTGCATGGTCCGCTGAGCCATCCGTGGTGAGTGTCATGGAAACATTTGCCAGCGTGACCATCGGGCCTTGCACCGCGAAACTCGTTCCCACTGGTCGGATGGCATCCACTGCCTGTTGCACAGTGGCGAGCAAATTCGCGGAGGGCGCTCCTGTCCCGTCGTCCAGCGTTACAACAAAATGTCCCATTTGTGTTGCACCGGCCTGATTCACATTTTCCACCACCGAATAGCTCAAGCCCTGCATAATGGCCGAGATCGCACTTCCAATCGCGGCGTTTGTCGCCTTGGAAAGGCCCGCCAAATACGACCCAAACCGGCTTTTGAACGCCACGTCACTCTCCGCGTCCAGCCCGCTCGCTAACGCGGATTGATTTGTCACCGTATCCACGCCAGCAATCGCGGAACTCAGCAGAGATATAGCTCCAGGCTGCACATTTCCCGTAGCGCCCGCAACGGCTGCTACCACAAGCGCGTTAACTGCGGAGATATTCGCCGCCAGCACATAACCGCCCTGCGCCGCGCTGTATGCGGGATTGTTCGTATCCGCCACAACCAAAAAGCTTTGCGCATTTGCGGCTGTTGTAACTGAGCTTCCAACCGGAATCAGCGCTTGCAGGGTTGGGGTGAAACGGGAAAACGTCACTTGTCCAGTTGCCGCCACAGCCGGCAGCCTTGCAAATCCGAAATCGGCACCGAAACTATCACAATCCGCGCCACTGCTGGTCGCCAGCCTGGTTGCGCTCAGCGTCTGCACAATCAGCCATTGCAGCCATAACGCCAAGGCTGCATTCGCTTCCAAAATCGCGCGCAGAACCGAGCCAACCGTCAAATCCATCAATGTCGTCGCCGCGCCCTGCACAGACGCAGCCATTCCCTCCACAAGCGTGGAGAAGTTTTGCAGCGATAATTTCATTTCAACCTACACGGAAAAGGAAAGAAGCGCGGTCTGGCCTGTCACGGCGTCCACATAGCTTACTGAGGCCATAGCTCTCCCATCATCTGCCAAGCTTACGGAAACCGATGGCGCGGGAGATTGCATAACCTGCGTCTCAAGTTGCATCTGTGTGCGGATAACACCCGAAATCAAATCCGGAACACCGGGCCTGCCGATAAACTGCCCAAGCCCGGCGCCGTAGGAGAGTTGCCAAATATAATCCCCTTGATTGGTCAACAGCCGCCTCAACACACGCTGCTGCGTCACTGCCTGTCCGTCCACCACGGCAAGATCGCCTGTTGGTCCAATCGACAAATCTCCGCCGAACTGCAAAGACAAATCCGCCATCAAACAATCTCCGAAGGCAATCCGGTTGTCCCTCCCGGCGCGGGATGCACATGCTGGTCATAGGCATTGCGCAACGCCGCCAGCGTGTTATGCGCTCCGTTATGGTCAGAGATATCACCGCTAACCATTAAATTTCCCTGTACGTTCACGGTCGGCGCATTCAGCAGAATTGTCCCGTTACTCAACAGTTTCAGGAAGCTTCCCGATTGGTGCTGCAACCACAACTCTCCCGCCGGCGCCGTCAAGGGTTTATCTACCGATGACCACACCGCGCCCGCGATCACACCCTGCTCCGCATCGCCTTCCTGCGCCAGAATCACAACCTGCGTCCCAGGCGGCAAGGGTGCAGCCAACCCCCAGCCATTCCCTACCCAGGAAGACATCACCGGCAACCAACCACTCAGCACATTCTCTGGCTGTATCATCACTTTTGCCGAATACGTTGAAGGATCAAAGCTCGATACGAGCCCAAACCTTACCGTCCCCGTCAACCCATCCAGGCCGCCGGCACCGGCTTTAATCATATTCCAAAGCAGGTTCATTCAGTTAGCCCACCGCATATGCTTTGACCATCTGCAAAAACCCCCCAGCGCCGTTCAATCGCCGCATCAAAGACATCACGATATAGCTGTCATCCAATTCGGAATTCGTACCCGCGAGCAGCAAGGCGTCACCAACATTAATGGCTGTTTCTCCGGGCATTTTACCCAACAAAACCTTGCCGTGCTGCTGCATCGTGGCCAGCATGGAAGACGCATAACTGCTTGCCTGCGCCGCCGTGAGATTAGGCCGCACGATGTTGGTTGCATTACCGCCACCCACGCCCTCACTCACGGCCATCTTATCCCGGCAATTCCAAGATAATACAGAAACCGCCGCGGGAAGTGCTGTCACCAGATCTACCTGCAGGCTGGCAAAGCTTGCCGGCGTCACGGGACGCTGCGTCCCTACCGCCATCGGCCCGAAATTCAGCGCACCACCGGAAACCGAAACACCAAATTGCTGCGCCTCCGCCAGCCGGCAGAGCAAGTTCCATTCCGTCGTCGCGCGCGACCCTATTTTAAGCGCCGTCCTCGCATGATCAATCTGATAATATTGCCCCACCGGCGGGAAAGTCTGCGTCACATTCGGTATCAACCCATGGCGCATCGCGATTGTTTCGGCTATCTCGCTTGCCCTCTGGTTCACAAAACTTTCAGAAATCTCTGCGTCAATCAACAAGGCCGTCTGATCGCGCCCTTGCAGGCTCGCGGTATTCGCCGCGAGGTCGACGCGGATATTTTCCACCTGCCCTGTCAGCAGCGTCGTATAACTAAGCCCATCGGTCGAGATCTCGATCACAACCGGCGCATTACCCAGCGCCGCAAACTCACCAGCGGCCAGAGCAGGGAATGTTCCCATGGCAAATGCCGCGCTAAATCGTCCGGCGAGGAACGGTCCCGGCGCCTGCACTTCCAGTTCAATCAATCCGCCAACCGGCACACCATCCAGGCTTACGCGGCCTTGAGGCTGACTAAGCGGCAACGCCACCCCCCGCCGCCGGGTTTACCTCAGGCAGCACAAGGGTATTCACGCCCTGCAAAACCGGATCAGAAAGATTATTCGCCTGCGCAATCCTGATCCATTGCGTCGCGTCCTGAAGATATTGCGCCGCCAGTGTGAACAGGTTTCCACCCGCCACCACGATAATTCTGCGATTCATGGCAACTCCAATCCAAGATTCGTCACCGCACGGTTCACGTAACCAGACATTCCGGAAAGTGCCGCCAATTGTGCGGAGCTGCCGCCAATCTGTCCCAGCGCATTAACGCCCGTCACGGGCGTAAGTGCGCTATTCAAGGATGACACCGCCCCACTCAGCACATTGCCGCTTGCCGCTATCGCGCCTGAGATTTCGGTCTGCGTCACGCCCAGCGCCGCCAGGCTTGCTGCGCTCACGCTCATCGTCGAAAAACCCGCCTGCCCGCTCAATGCCGCCGCCGCAGCCAAATCGCCCGAGATCAGACTAGCAATCGGCGCCACGGCATTCGCCGCGGCCGCCAGCGGGTCCGTCACCACCACGCAGGTGATGGAAAAGGGGATCAGATTTGGCTTACGGTATTCCGCGGTAAATCCGGCGATAACGACGAGATAGTAAAACCCCTGCCAAACCAGCGGCAATTGCGCACCCAGCGCCCGTGCCATATCCAAAAGCTGGGCACGGCTTACCGCATCCGTGCCCGAAAAAATCCCGGAAAACGAAATTTCTCCATCATCGATACCCAGCGCTTCAACAACTCGCCCACCGCCGATAACATTCTGTATCGCCAGCCGTTGCTTGCCTCCAAAGCTGATCTTCTCCGGCACTTCCATATCCTGGAATGCCACATTGCCCAGCGAAAGCACGACATTGCCCATCTCATTCGCTCCA
>JAGXAE010000038.1 GCA_018971725.1 Pseudomonadota bacterium
GCTTCAACAACTCGCCCACCGCCGATAACATTCTGTATCGCCAGCCGTTGCTTGCCTCCAAAGCTGATCTTCTCCGGCACTTCCATATCCTGGAATGCCACATTGCCCAGCGAAAGCACGACATTGCCCATCTCATTCGCTCCAGCAAAGCCTCGTCCAATCGAACACGCGCCCCTCCAGCGTTCCCATTGTCACAATAAACGCCAGCCGCTCCGCCTCATCCAGATTGAACGCCACCTCGTAAGGCACCCCGCACCGCACCAGATACAAACAATCGGTGAGGGCAGGGTGCCGGCTTAGTTTCCCGCGTCAGCGGCCAGATTGCGCTCCTCATGGGCCAACAGCGCCCGGCCCACAGCCTCCACGCCGTCCTCGCCCAGCCGTTCCAACGCGGCCTCAATCCCCGCCTCATGCGCCGGGAAGGGCAAGGGCACGCCGTCCACCGCCGCCACGGCGGCGGCCACCCGCGCTAACCCCATATAGGCTTGGTTTTCAGAAAGCTCCGGCCCCAGCGCCTTATACAGTCGTAGCTGTTCCAGCACGCCAACGCGCCGCAGCTCCAGCACGCGCCCTGCCTTATCCGTCACGCTCTGCGCCATCATACTTTCGTCCGGGTCGAGGCATAGAAGTTCAGTTTCTGCGCCACCGGCGCATCTCCTTTGTACATGCCGGCTGACGCCAGCTTGAACACCACATTGTTGAACTGATAGGTCGAGGTCGAGCCATTCGGCTCATTCACATACTGGTACAGCGTCCCGCCATTAATCGTCTGCCCATTATGATACGCCGCTTCAATCTGCGCGATGAAATCATCCGCGGCGGAATTTCCCCTGTCCAGCAGGAAAGTTCCATTCCATCCCTTCGGCAGCTCGGCGGCCAGCTGCACGCCGTCCAGCCTGTCCACCCGTATCGGCTGCGTCACCTGGTTTGCCTCGAATCCGGTCACATGAGCCAAATCCACACGCCCAAACGGCCCCATCACCACAATCTGGCAATCGCTGCCAACCGTGAATGTATTAAACGGCATCTTTCACCATCCTCACTTAAGCAGTCGGCACGGTTTGGCTGCTCACCTGCACCGTCTGCCCGCCCTGCACATTCACAATGAATTTCTCGTTGATCGCCTGATACTGCACCTGCACATCCGCCTGTACATAGCCAAGGCCAGTGCGGCTTGCCGGATTATTGGTGGCATCGCACACCACCGCAAACGGCACGCCGCCATCGGTGCTGCCCAGCATGCCCTGCTGCAACAGTCCATTCAAAAAGGCCAGCAACGTGGAGCGGATATTCTGGAACAGCGTGGAATTCACCAACTGCCCCACATAGCCGCCCATGCCTGCCTGCAAGGTCGCGGCAATGTAATTCGTCAACCTCGTGTAGTTATCACCATTTACCGCCGCGGAGGATGACGAGTTATGCCCCCCTCGCACGCCCCAATACGCGCCGCCAGGTTGCGGGTTGGCAATCACATCAATGCCCGCGCTCAACAGCACCGCCAAATCCGCGCTGGCGTAGGATGTCGCGGTCGCCCCACCCGGCTGCCCGGATTTCTGCGTCCCCACAACACCATAAAGCGGCTTGTTCAAGGATGATTGCTCCGGCGACAAATTCGCCAGCCGCCCGGCCACAAACCCCTGCGGCGAAACCAGCCGCGTCACCGCATTGGTCTGGTCGAACCAATACACCCAATCGCCGAACATCAGCTTGGCGGCATAGGAGTCAATGCCCGCCTCACCCTTCACGATCACCGCGTTCTCAATCGTGTCGCCCGCGGGCCCGGTCAGAATCATATAGACGCTTTCAGAGAGCCCGAACTCCATCTGCACGCTCCATTGCGTGGCGTCGTCCGCATCCGCCAGCAGCGCCAGCGCACAGCCTTGCGAACGCAACGCATACATGCCCCGGCGCGGCAGCACGTCGCTGCCCACCAGCGCCGCAGCGTTCACGCCATTCGCGCCATCGCTGCCCGGTGTGCCGGAGGCGAACAGATACACCCCCGCCACCGGCGTCGCCTGAACAGACTGCGCGGAAGCCACCACAAGCTGCGAAGGCCCGCGCAGAACGCCATTCCCGGTATTCACAGCATTGGCGATGTTCTGCCAGAACAACGCCCCGGTGCCGGAGATGTTGTCGAACACTTCCGGGCTCTGCCCCGGCAGCGCAATCGTCAGCCGCCATGTATTGGCGGCGGAGCCAGCTGAGAATGTCAGCGTCAGATCATTACCGGTGCTGCCTGTATAAATAGCGGTGAAGGTGATCGCGCCAAGCACTGCCAAGCTTGCCGCCGTATCGGTGCCATCGGTCACGCGCACGCAGCGGAAATTCGCGGCGCCCTGCTGCACGGCGGTCGCCATCTGCGTGCCCATGTCATATTTGCGTGCCATCACCGGGCCAAACGCGGCGGCATAATCGCTCATGCTGCCAATCACGGTCGGTTCACCCACCGGCCCCCAACTCGCCGTGCCCACCACGCCCAAAACGTCCGTCGGCACGCCATTAAGCAGCAGCGATTGCGGCGGCACAACCTGCACATAAAGATCCGGCACCACCAACGCCGTGGTGTTAATCGCCCCTTGCTGAACAATCGGCATGGTTCAGTTCCCCTTCGCCATCACGCGCACCACCGAACCCGCGTTCGCGCCGCCCAAAATCTTTTGCACCGTCGCAGCGTCCGTAATCATGTCACCCCGCTTGAAACTGCCAAACGGCTTCAATACCACCAGATGAAAATTCATTTTTGCCTCAGCTCTGAAAACTTGCCTCAATGGGTGACTGATAAACGCGCTGGACAAACCCTTTGGTTTTATCAAACGCTATCAGTCGCCAGCACCACCGTATTCACGGTGGCCGTCATGGTCCCGAACAGCATCGCCGGCGTCATTTGCGCCAAGGTCGTCGGATACTCGACCGTATAGATCAAATCCCGCCGGTACAGCGCCGCATCCGCGCTCGCATCCGTCGTCATCCCGTTCGCGAATCTTATGCGGCCGTAAGAACCATCCGCCAGCGCGATAAAATCATTCGCCATCAGCGCCGCATCCGCCACCGGCACAATCGTATCGCGCAGGGCAGGGCAGGGGCACCACATCGCCACCCGGAATTCCTGTTCCTGGCGCCTTATTTCCTGCAACGCCCCGGCACCCGCCACCACCCGCGCGGCAAATCGCGTCGCTTCCGGCACAGCCAGCGTCGTGCCCGCATATTCCACAATCCATCCGCCCTGCCGCAGCAGCGCCGCCAGATTGCTCGTCACCGTTGCAGCGCTGTCATTCGCCTGCACGGCGTAAGGATAGGTCTCGCCATCCACCATCACGCCCGCCAGCAACCCGGCGGAACAGGTGCCAAAAAAATTCGCTGTCAACCCGTTCACGCTCGCGGCCAACGTCCCCGAGGCAGGCGCCAGATTCTGCCAAACGCGCGGGTAACGGGTCACATTTTTCACCGCCCCGTCAGTCGCGCTTACGGAAACATGCGCGATCCCTGCTGCAAGATCCGCATCCAGCACCGGCGCCACCGGCCAGCCGCGATAAATCTTCGCCGCCGCGCCCACCGCGCTCGCGGCAGCCGTGCCCGCGGGATACACCGCATTCGCGGCAATCGCCGCCAAGGCTGTTTCCACATCCGCCTGGTCGGCCATCAGCGTACCGCCTGCACGGCCGAAAGCCGCCACACCCCGCCAGTTTCCTCCACGGAATTCACCACATAGCGCTCTCCGCGTTCATTAATCAGAATATCAGCCACCTGCGGCACAATTCCTTCCACAACTGGCAGCAGCGCGGTAAACCCCGGCACTTTCGTGTCATCCGGCAGCCCATTGCGGGTCCTGTCCCCGGTCCCGCCCGCCAGCAAACTCGCCGGATACCCCGCGATCAGACTTACTTCCGTCGCCGGATTCACCGCGCTATATCCGCTCAACCCCACCTGCCCAACCGTGCCGGGCCGCGCCAACGTCAGCTTCGCATTGGTCATCACCACCAGCATCGGCTTCGGCGGCTCTATGCTCGCCACAAAGGCCACGCCCTCCGGTCCGGCCAGATAATCCCCCACTTGCAGGTAGGACCAATCCGCCCATGCCTGCCGGAACGGCACGCCAAGCCCGCTTGGCCCGCTCACCGCCCCACCCGGCAGCACAAAGGCCACGGCCAGCCGCATGAACCGGTTTTCCAGTTCAAGCGGCTCGCACGGCCCCGCCGGGCGATACGCGTCGTGCAGAAACCCCACCCGCCGCGCGGCACATCCGGCTCCATAGGCCAGCCTGTCCGCCAACCGCAGACCATCCATCTCACACCACCAATGTTATGCCACCAGACTGCGCCAGCGCCGGCCCGGGCGGCACGCCCAGAAACCCGCATAGCCTCCGCCGCCAGCCATCAAACAGATTGATCCTGTCCCGCATCTCATCCGGATTATGCGTCCAGGCGGCGGCACTCTCCGTGTCCAGATTATCGGAGGTCGGCGGCACCGCCGCCTCCAGCGAGGCCAGCGTCGAGATATATTGCAGCGTCACCGCCACTTCCGCCGGCGCCAGATTATTCATCCGGTACTCCAGCGTCCCATAGGCCTGGAAGAACCGCCAGGAATTAAACCCAGCCGCCCCCGCGCCATAGGCCGGATACCCGCAGAACCGCCTGACATCCGCCTTCTGCCCATCCGTGAAACTTGCAGGCAGCGCGCCGGACATCAGTAGGCGTCCCCATCACCACGGGTGAAATACACAGCACCCGTCCCTGCGCTCAGCACCACGGCGGCGTTGGTCACAAACGGTCCCGCATCCACCAGCATCCTGCCGCCCGGCGGCACCGGCGTATCGCTCAGCGCCGCCACCACCCCAGAAGCCGCCGCCAGCCGGAAAAACGCAACGGAAGTGCTGGCATTATAAACCAGAATTGCCTGGCCGCCGCCCGCCAGCGCCACATTGGCGCTGGTGGTGGAGGCAGACGCCCCCACCGTCCCGGCCGGGCGGAACGGCTGTGTTGACCCTGTCGCCATTCTCCGTCTCCTTAGCCCACATGCTCAAGCATCACGGCGCGCTTGTAATTCGCGTTGGTCGCGGTCGGCACGGTGGTTGGGGTGGTGGTGGTGTCGGAGGGCGCGCAGAACCCGCCAATCCAGTACCAGCTCTGTGCGATAATCTGCTGCAGCCGGTCGATCGGCTCGCGCGTCACCATCGCCACGCCGTCAATCACCTGCACCAGGCTGTCCTTCGGCGCCACGTCATCGGCGGCCATCCCGGCGAAATCGCCTTCGATCAGCGCGCCCTGCCCACACACAATCGGCCGGCGCACATTCAACCCGGAAATGCTCGGATGCGCCTGCACATAGGCCTCGGTGGTGGTGATGAAGCGCAGACCAAGGAAGTCGCTCACCATGCCCTGCTGGAACACCGCATTGGCCGAGGTCGCGCCCTGGAACAATTGCTTGAAATCCGCATCGGAGAACAATTGGCGTGCGGAAACGGGGTCAAGATAGCAGTTGTAAACGCCTTCAACCGTCGGCACGGCATTGCGGCGCAGCAGCGCCACGGCATCCAGCAGGCTGCTCATGGTCAGCATGTCGGTCGCCTGCAACGCCGCCGTGGTCAACCGGCTGGCGGGGCGCACAATGGCGCTCGCCGTCGCCGCCTGCACGGGATTGCCCGCCGTGCCATCCGCAATCGTCACATTGGCGGAGAATGTCAGCTGGCCGGAAACACCACCCGGCGCGGTCGAGGCATTGGTTGCATCGGCAACCACGCCCACCAGCGTATAAAGGTCACCGCCAACCGTCACGGAAAGCGGAGCACCCGCCGAAACCGGCACCTGCACGCCGTTCACGAACACATTCTGGAAGCCGCGAATATCATCCACCTCAACCACCGGCCCAGCACTGGTCAGCGTGGTCGCAACACGGGTATTGCCGCCAAAATACGGGGCGAACAGCGCATTGCGCGCCAGCTCGTCCAGGCTTCGCGCGGCCTGCTCACCATTGGTCGCGGCGTTCTGCAAAAACTGCGAGGCAATGCCCACGCGGCTCGTCACCATGTTCAGGTCCTGCGTCGCGGCGTAGAAATTCAGCGCAATGGTGTACTGCTCCACCCCCCAATTGCTGGAAACCAGTCCGTTATCCAGGTTGGTGTTGCTGGCGGCGGCCAGCGGCGTGGTCACGCTCGGCTTCAGCCCGGCGCGCGTCTTGGTCAGCGTCTCGCCAATCCCCACGGCGAATTCTTCACGGTCCGCGATCATGCGGTAACCAAGTCGCGACTTCAAAGCCGTCTCGAATTCCCGTTCCAGGAATCCCTGCTGAATAATCGGCTGCAACGCAGCCGGGAAGTTCTGAATGCCCATCTCGTAAATCCCCAAATTTCAGACGCAAAAATCTACCGCTGCGCGCACCGCGCCGCGAAGCGATCCATCTAACAAACCGTTATCTAAATTCGCCGGAGAGGCGACTCCTTCACCGGCGCTTCAGCAAGGCCGCTCTTGCCTGCAGCCACTCATCCCGGCTCATCTCCGTCGCCATGCGCTGGCGGGGCGGTTCCGGCCTCGGCGCGCTCGCCGCGGCGGAAGATGACCTCCCACCCCCAAACAACCATGGCTTCGTCCGTTTCAGCTTCGTCAAAACCGCTGGCGCATCCTCAACCTCTCCCTGCTCGTTCACCCGCAGCGCTTCGGCATCGATCAGCTTCAGCCCATCCAGATCGACCATCCCGGCCTTCACCGCCTCGGCTTTCAACTCGGCACGGATAATCCGCGCCTGCGCCTCCGCCTGTGCCCGTTCCAGCGCCGCCTCGGCCGCCTCGGCCCTCAGCTGCCAGTTTTCGCCCGCCGTTGTTTCATCGCTCATGGCGCGTCCTGATCAATTGCATTCAACTCCGCCTCAACATCATTCACGAAATTCGCCGCCGCCATGGTCTTCACGCCGGTCTCCTTGGACATCTGCCCAGCATTCACCAGCGTCGCCACGGCCTGCGCCTCCTTCAGCCGGTCATCAGCGGAAAGCGGATACCAGCGCGGCCAACGCAAGCTCAGCCTTTGCGTGCCATCCAATGCGCCCACCGCTTCGCCCCGCACCGTCAGCGGGAATATTTGCGAGGCTTTCACTACCATCCCAGCCAACGCCAGAATCCCGCCATCGCCATAGGAAATCCGCAAATTATCCGCGAGCCAGATCAACCCCTGGTTCATCAGCTCCAGCGCCCGGCCGGATTGCGGAGCAGAAAGCTTCTCGGCACTCGCCCGGTTGCCATGCACGCTCTCCAGCGCAAACTCCCGCAGCGTCCGCACGTAAGAGATCACCGCCTCCGCCGCCGTCCCGCCAATCTCCAGCAGCTTCGCATCGCCCTTTTCTGAAACCACCAGCGCGTTGCCAGCACCTTTCACAATCTCGCTGTCGCTTGTCGCGGGCTCCTTAATCAGCAGCGTCGGGTCAGAGCTATATTTCAACCCCCGTCCCGCCTGGCTCAGCTGGTAATCGATCTCGATATTCGTATCGATCGCGGTGCGGAACGTGCACGCTCCATCCACGCCCTCGCCGCCCGGCAAATTCTTAATCCATACCACCGGCACAAACCCCAGCCCATGCGCCACGCTGCGGCTTGCATCCACCACTGGCCGCGCCATCGGCTCATCCACCGGCCAGGGCAGAAACCAGGTCTCGCTCTGCGTGTCCCACACGCGCTGAAACCAATAGAGCCCCGCCGGGTCCACATCCTCATAGCCCTGCGCGGCCAGATCCGCGCCACCCACCTTGTAGCGCTCGGTCACCCGGCTCAACGTATCCGGCGCCTCGGCACTCCATACCGGCGTCAGATACTGGCTCTCCAGCACCGAGAAAAACACCCGCCCGCCCAGCACCCGGAACAGCACCGCCACCGAGCCCACGGCCCCCCGGAGCGCCGCGTCGATCATCACCTCATTCAACCGCGCCTCAGCGAATATATCCGCCAGCATCCGCGCCAATGCCGCGTCCTGCGCTTCTATTGTCGGAAAATGCCCAGCGCTGAACAGCAATGCCACGGAATCCTCCACCACCACGCGGCACAACCCATACCGCACTGACGGCCGCCGGTCGCGCAACGGAATATATTCCCCTGCGCCATTGCGCTCCTCATGGAACTGATAGGGCAAATTGTCATACAGCGTGCCATCCAGCACACGCTTCAGCGCTTCCAACCGCGCCACGCGCGACGGCATCGCCCCATCCACCGGTATGGTGCCGCAAATCGTATCGAACATGGATTTAAAAGCTTCCCTATTATCGGCTCAGTAAGGGCACGTTCAAACGCCGAGCTGGCGCCTGCACAAGTGTCGCCAGACTGTTCACCGCGCGTGAAAGCGCGTCGATCTGGTCGTCATGCAACCCATGTGGAAATTCCCGCATCTCTGCCAAAAATGCATCATTCCAACCCCCCGCCACGATTTCGAAATTTCCTGCATCCACCTGCGTCGCCGCCGGCATCGCCCGCACCATCTTGGCATCCCGCTCCGGGCTCGAAATCACCCGGAACCCAATCAGCCCCCGCGCCAGCATCGCAATCTGCGCCGCCCCCGCCTGTCCGGGATCCTGAGGTAAAGAGATCATCGTCCCCAAGCCATCCAAACGCGCCGTCTCCTTAATCGCGGCCTCCACCTGTGCCGGCGAGCCCTGCAAGCGCCTTACATCCAGCACCACCAGCCTGTCATCTTCTGTCATCCCCAGCTTCAGCCCCACGGTGTAATCCGGCCGCCGCCCGCCGCCCGCCTGGGTCGCCGCCAAATCCCAGGCCCGCACACTCATCTTCACATCCGGCGCCGCCGCCAGCCTAGTTACCGCCCCCACACGAAAGAGCCCGCTCTCCCGTGCTTTCGGCGCCTGCTGATACATGGCCGCAAAAGCCCGCTCGCCCACTTCGCGGCGGCGCCGTTCCAATTCCTCCGCACTCTGTAAGGCGGGCCATAATGGCTCGCCCGGGGCACGGCCCAACTCATCACCCGCTTCAGCCAGAGCCGGGAGCCGCAAACACCGCCAACCGCCCTCCGTCGCCAGCAACCGTCCGGCCAGGTCATCCTCATGCCAACGTGTCATAATCAGCACGACCCGCCCGCCCGGCTTCAATCTCGCCGTCAATTCCGCGCGGTACCAGTCAAACAGCATGTCCCGCTGCGCCTGGCTCTCCGCCTCCGCCCAGTTCTTCACCGGGTCGTCGATCACAATCAGATCCGCCCGCCGCCCGGTAATCGGCCCGCGTACCCCGGCGGAAAAATACTCCTCGCCGCCAGCAAGCGAAAACTTCGAAGATGCCTTGGCGGTTTTCGCAATTTCCACCCCCAGCCAATCACCGTGCCGCGCCAATGTCGTGCGCACCCGGCCACCGAAATAATGCGCCAGAGACGCCGTATGCGCCGCCGCGATCACCTGCGCGCCGTTGCCCCGCGCCATGAACCAGGCCGGAAACAGAACCGAGCCGTAAGTTGACTTGGCCGATCCTGGCGGCATCTGCACCATCAGCCGGTCGCACGCGCCATCGGCCACACTCTGCAAATGCCGGATCAGCAATTCATGATGCGGGGCAGGGTTCTGCCCCACGTCGCTCATCGCCCGACGGGAGAATTCCAGAAACCCCGCCGCTTCGCTTAGCCTATTGATGAAATCCCCGCCGTGTTCAGTAGAACCAGTGTGAAAAGAGATATACGTCAGACTGGGGCAGGTGGGCAATTAGAAAATAACATTAAGTTAGAAAAACTATCTTTCTGCCAATCCCGCCTGTATCCGCTTAATGGCCTGGCCATGCCAGCGCTGCACGGATTTATGGTCCGCTCCCAGCGCCTCTCCCAATCGGCGCCAGGGATAAAGATGCCGTCCCGTCAGCGGGTGTACCAGCGCCCGCGCCCCTGCGATCCGCCGCAGCACATATTGTTTCTCCGGAATAAACAGCAGCCAGGCAAATGCCTCATCCATCCGCGTCACCGCGGCTGCAGACGGTGTGGGGGCCCGCATCCTCGCACCTTCCCAACCATAGGCCTCTAAGGCGGTATGCACCACATCCATCTTTGTTATGCGCAGTCCGGTGGAATACCCGCGCGAGGGCATGGCCAGCACCGTCGCCCCGGCTTCCTCCAGCCGTTCCACAATCATTTCGGCCGTTATCGTCCCATCCATCATTCTTCTCCTTCCGGAAACGGCGCGTCAGTCAGCAATCCCCAGGTCAGCGGGTGCCCGGCGCGCAACGGCGCCCTGTTGGGGTCATCCAACCCATCTTCATCCTTGTTCTTCATCACCGGCGCCGGGCGTAACGGCAACGCCGCGTTCAGGCGCCGCCCCCGGTCAATCACCGTATTTCTGGACAGTCCCAACTCTTTGCCGATCGCCGCCCACGTCGCGCCTTCGTGGCGCATCGTCACAATCACGCGGTCGGCGGCCTGCGTCCAAACTCTAGCCTGCGGCATCTCATTCTCCATCCGTCTGGCGTAATGTTAGTCATACTAACTATATACGTCAAGAAATACTAACATTGAGTTTGTGGTCGGGCGTGTTAGAGTGGCTGTATGGCATCAAAGAAGCAGTCCCCTTCTGAAACCGTCGGGGCCCGAATCAGGGCGTTACGCCTCGCAGCCAACATGACTCAGGATGAATTCGCGGAAAAACTTAATGTTTCCCGCTCCGCCATCGCACAGTGGGAAACCGACCGCGCCGGCCAAATCCGCGAAAATATGGAGAAAATTGCAAAGATACTGAACACGTCGCTGGGTTACCTGGTTTCTGGAGAAACCGGCTCCCTGCAGGGTGACGAGCTTGCCCTGATGCGGCTCTACCGCGCCTGCTCGGCGGAAGATCGCAAAATGCTCCTGCTCACAGCACGCCGTCTGGCGCGCAGCTAAAGCCCAAAAAACTCCTTAAGTCTTTGATACGAGGTGGATTAAAAAATTATCCGCCCGTCACTCTTCCCCTGGCTGCAAAAGCCGCAACTCACGATACACGCCGCTTTCCCGCGAAAAATTGCGATTATAATACGGATCCTTCGGCAGAACCGTTTCATAGCGCTGCCGCATCACTTCATTCTCGAACATAAATCGCGCCAGCTTGGCGTGGTCGAAATCATCGCCCCGGCTAACACTTTCCCGATGTTCGGCAACCGAATCCGGCATGAAAACAATTTTGTGCCCGGCTTGCCGCAACTTCACACATAAATCCACATCATTAAACGCCACTGAAAGCTCGCTTTCGTCAAATCCGCCGGCAGCATCGAAGGCTGATTTGCGCACCAGCATGCAGGCCGCCGTCACCGCGGAAACCTCCTGCGCCGCAATGGCGTGCGCCATATAGCCCGGCGCATCACGGCCCAAGCCACGGAAGGCGTGGTCAGCCACGCCGCCAACACCCAGCACCACCCCCGCATGCTGCACCGTTCCGTCGGTATACAGCAGCTTCGCGCCCACGGCCCCCACTGCCTCATCGGCCATCGCCTCGTCCAGCATGCGCCGCAGCCATCCGGGCTCGTCCACAAACACATCATTATTCATAAACAAAAGGAAATCGTGCCTGGCTTCCCGCGCGCCGATATTATTGATGCGCGAGTAATTGAACGGCTCTGCAATGCGCAGCACCCGCGTCCCTTCAATATTTCCCTGCGCCGCCGCAAACTTCGCCGCTTCCGGCGTGGTCGACCAGTTATCCAATAGGATAATCTCGTACCCGACGCCCTTTGTATGTTTCCTGATCGCGTTCACGCATTCCAATGTCATATCCACATGATCCCGATACGGAATCAGAATCGACACTTTCGCCTTCCTCACCCGCGCCGCCGGAAATTTCCACTCCACCTTATAACAAGTCAGGCTGCCGCGCGGCTCCACCTCGGCCGGCAGGCCCAGTCGTTCGATATGCCCCGCCACCGCCCGCGCCCCCGCCAAGGCCGCTTTTGGCTTCGCGGCCGTACCCGCCGCGGCGGTTGAACTCGCTGTCTTGCGCCAGTGATATAGTATTTCGGACACATGATGAATCTGCTCCGGCGCCAGCCTCTCGGTCAGCCGCAGCAGCAAATCATGGTCCTGCGCGCCGTCCAACTCCGGGTCCAAGCCGCCCGCCGTGCGCAATGTTTCCGCTTCCACCAGCACCAGATGGCAGATGTAATTTATGTCCAGCAGGAAGCGATGGTTGAATCCCGGCTTGAAATGCGGTTCGCTGAACGTTCCGCCGCGTTCCACCTTGTCCTCGTCGGAATAGAGCAGCTTCGCGCCGGTCGCCGCCTGGGCCAGCAGCATAATCTCCAGCGCCGCCGGCTCCAGCAGGTCGTCATGGTCAAAAAACGCAACAAACTTGCCCTGCGCCGCCTTCAATCCGTCATTCGTGGCGCGCGCTATGCCGCCATTCTTCTTGCGCGGCAGCAATCTTATGCGCGGCTCCTGCGCCGCCAGATCCTTCATCACCGCCGTCAGCGTCGCATCGCCCCCGGCGTCGTCTATCAGCAACAGCTCCCAATTTTCATGGGTCTGGGCGCGCACCGAATCCACCGCCGCGAGAAAATCTCCAATGCCCGGGCGGTAAACGGGGCAGATCACCGAAACCAGCTCCCCCGCCACATCCGCCGCGCCATAGCGCGCCTTCGCCCTGGGCAACGCCAGCGGGCGGGCTGCCAGCGCCCAGCGCGGATAATCCGCCAGCAAAAACCGCTCGCGCGGTATCGCTGCCTTCAACTCTCTCTTTAAATGATACGCAAAGCTGAACAGCTCGTCGGTGCGCCGTATCAGCGCCTCGATCTTCTCCCGCGCCGAATCACCGGGAAAGGTTATCTCCAACGGGCTCCCGTTCAGTTCCTCGCGCTCGGGTAAGGAAAAGAGTTTCAGCGTCACCCGTTCGCGGCGGCGCAGCTCCGGCGGTGGCGCAAAGGCAAAGCCGCAGGCCGCATCGCATCCTATCGCCTCGGCCACATCACCCCGGAACTGGTCCGCCAGCAGCTCCGCTATAGGCTGCCCCTCATGCGTCACCAGCACGCGCACGCCACCCAGCTTAGTACCGGCCGTGTCGTCCACCCGCAGCGCCCAGCCCTGGATCAACCCGTCCACCATGCCGTCCACCACGGCCATCAGCCGCACCGGCTTCTCCAGCACGAAGCTGTATTCCTCCACAGCCCCCCCCTCCCGGGAGCTGATCGGTAGGGCCGTACCATCCAGCGCATAAAATCGTATCCCATGCCGCACCCCGTCCCAGTAGCGTTCTGGAATCCGGTAGCTGAACCCGATCCGGCTATTGGCCAAATTCACCAGCCGACTGTCATCGCGATGCAGATCGCAGATCACGATATCCTCGATCGCACCGTCGATCGCCACCCGCATCTTCAGGCTTTGGGCCGGCTTATCGAAATCCACCGCCCAGCCGCCAATCTCGCCCTCGCCGGTCCTGTCGAGAAAACAAAGCAGCTTGCGCTCCGCTAGCCTTACCGGTGTCTTCGCCAAAACTTTACGCGCCATACTCACATCACCATCGAAATTTCGGCCAACAGCGCCTCGGTCGTCACCTGCCTGCAATAGCCCTTATTGTTGAAAAGCGCGCTGTCATGCCGTACTTGGCTTTGCGTGGCACAGGCATCCACCGGCAGCGTCACCAAATAGCCCAGGTCGCACGCATCCCGCACCGCTGAATCCACACACTGGTCCGTCAATGCGCCCACCAAAATCAACTGCGTCTTACCCATGTTACGCAGCAGATAATGTATGTTCGTCGAAATGAAAACCGAGGACGAACCCTTCGGCAGCACCATCTCATCACCTGCCGGCGCCACCTCGTCCATCACCTGCGCGTCCCAACTATCCTTGTGGCAGAAAAATCCTGTAATCTTATAATCCAGGCTCAAATCCCGCCCGTCCGCGGTCTGCGCCGCCATCACGGTATAAACCACCTCGATTCCCTTCTGCCTGCACGCCGTCAGCAATTTTTGCATATTCGGAATCGCCCGCCCGCGCATTTCCTTAAAGAAGAAGCCATATTTCGCTTCCTTCTCCGCTGGGTCCAGGCTCGCATATTCGCCGCCGTCCTCCATGGTGTAATTCTGCACATCTATCACCAGCAGCGCCGTACGCTCCGGCACCACGGGCACGTTCCGGCTCAGTCCAAAATCCTTCACGTTTTTGCTCCCGCGTCCAATTGCTTCAGAGCCTCGGGCAGCAGCCGCGCCAGAAGCCCCGCCCATTCCGCCTGCCCGGCCTCTCCGGCGATCAAATCCTGCCGTATCTCGATTTCCAGGTAATCCAGCCCGTTCCGCTCGGCATGCACCGGCACGCCATAATCGGTCTCGTCGGTCACGCGGTAGGGCGCGTTCTCGCCCACCACCAGCCCGCCCTCGGCCCGCAGCAAATTCGCCAAAATCTTCGAGAGTCTGGGGCTTCGGTTAAACAAAACCGCCACATGCATTGGCCGCGCCTGCGCCAGATAAACCGGCGTGAAGCTGTGCATGGCCACATAAACCGTGCGCGCCCGCTCCACCACCAGCCGCCCGATCGCACCATGATACGGGTCAAAAATCGCCGCCCGCCGCGCGGCCTTCGCCGCCTCGTCCAGCCCTTCATTGCCGGAGATAGGGGTTGCCTCGCTCACTTCGGGAAAAGCGCTCAGCACATGCGGCTGCCGGTTGCAGTCAATCACCAGCCGCGAATAGTTTTGCAAAATCGCCGTCGCATCCAGCGCCTCGCTCAGCCGCCGCGTCACCCCCGCAATGCCGATATCCCAGGCGATATGCCGGTCCATCTCCGCGCGCGGCACCCCCAAATCCCCCAACGCGCGCGGAATCGCCCGCCCCGCATGGTCCGCCGTCAACAAAAACGGGCTCTGCCCCATCTCACGCAGCAATTCGTAAACCGGCGCCTCGTCCTCGCGCAGCAGCCCCATCGCGCCCCCTCTCAATGCTGCCAGCTTATGCGTCCGGGCCGCTCCATGGCGGGATGAAACTCAATCCACTCGCCATTTCCAACAGAAATCCCAGTCAGCGCCAAAATGAATCCCCAATGGCTCACCAGCAGCGTCGTGTGCTCATCCTTACGCCGCCGCATATCGGCCCGGAACGCCTCCGCCCTGGCGACAATCTCCGCCTCGCTCTCCGCCTCCTCATGCCACCAGCGTTCGGGCAGATGCGCGAATTCGTGGTGCGGAAACCGGGCCGCAAGCACCGCGGGCGCCGTGCCGATATCGCAGACGAACGCCGTGCGCTCGCGTACCTCGTGCATCACCTCCACGCTCACCCCCGGCAGCGCCAGAAACGGCTGCGCCGTCTGCAACGCGCGCAAATAGGGCGAGACGATCACCCGCGTAATGCCTGCCCCCGCCAATTCCTCCGCCGCGGCCCGGGCCTGGGCATGGCCCAGCTGGGTCAACTCCGGGTCTTCTATGCCCGGGTCCCGCTTTGTCTCGGTAAAGTGCAGATTGAAATAGCTTTGCCCGTGGCGGAGCAGAAACATGAAACTTCCTTCATCGGCTTGCCGGCGCACCCCATTGCAACATATGTCACGCCCCGCGCCAACAGCTGTCTGGTTCAATTTCGCAAGCCCTGGCAATCCGCCCCGGCTTGCATCGCCGGGCGCATTGCGCCAGTTTAGAACCTGAATCGAGGATGACAGTGGCCGGTAACGCACTCCAATCGCTCGGCGGCTTTCCAGTCGTCCTGGTAATTTTCGCGGGCATCGCGATCTTTCTGGTCCTTCGCCTGCGCTCGGTCCTGGGCAAGCGCGTCGGGTTCGAAAAGCCACCC
>JAGXAE010000204.1 GCA_018971725.1 Pseudomonadota bacterium
TGCCAAAACTACTCAACCAACAGCCCGCGTGATACACAAGGCAGGCCCGGAACAGGCCAAAGAAGCAACAAATCCCGCACCCGCCCAAACGACGCAAAAAAGAAAAACTCACCTACATAGATGAGTTTTGCAGCGGCCTGCTAGAGAACGATGCAACTAGGTTCTTCTCCCTCACCCCCAAACCGCGCCCCAATCAAAAACTCCACATTCCCCTCCGGCCCTTTAATCGGGCTGGGCGTAATCCCCAGCACTTCCCACCCCGGCAGCCCTGCAAACCAGCCTTCTATCCGCGCGCAAACCTCCTCATGCACCGCCGCATCGCGCACCACCCCGCCCTTGCCTACCTGCCCCGGCCCGGCCTCGAATTGCGGCTTTATCAGCGCCACCGCGAACGCCCCCTTCGCACACAACGCCAACCCGGCGGGCAGCACCGTCTGCAGCCCGATAAAACTCGCATCGCATACCAAAGCCCCAACCGGCTCCGGAACAATCTCCGCCGTCAGATGCCGCGCATTGGTCTTTTCCATCACCACCACGCGCGGGTCAGATCGCAGTTTCCACGCCAGCTGCCCATGCCCCACATCCACCGCGTAAACTTTTGCCGCCCCGGCCTGCAGCAGCACATCGGTAAACCCGCCGGTGGAAGCCCCCACATCCAGGCAAACCAGCCCCGCCGGGTCCAGCCCAAAATGCGCAAGCCCATGCGCCAGCTTCACCCCACCGCGCGAAACCCAGGGGTGCTCCTGCCCCTTTACCAAAAGCTGCGCGTCCTCCGGCAGCGTGTCTCCGGCCTTGCCCACCCGCTTCGTGCCCGCATAAACCAGCCCGGCCATAATCAGCGCCTGCGCCTTCGCCCGGCTTTCCACCAGCCCGCGCGCCACCAGCATCACATCCGCCCGCTGCTTGGCCATTACTTCGCATCCCCCGGCATTGCTTTAAACCGGTAGGGGCTGGCACTTGTTAAATCCGGGCTCAGCGCCAGCCGGTGCGCGATGGGCGGAAACGCGCGGGACCGGCACTCCTGCCGCTCGCATAACCGGCAGGAAAGTCCAATTCCTACCGCCGCTTTTTGCAAATCCAGCCCATCCCCATAAACCACCTCCCGCGCATGTGAGATATCGCATCCCATGGCGATCACCCGCACCGGCGGCGGTTCGCCCCAGCGAGCCGGGCGGCCTGTGATGGTGCGGGCGAAGCACAGAAAAATCTCGGTGGTCGAAAGCTCCGCCACCTGCACCCGTATCGCGCCCGGCGTGGCAAAGGCCGAGTGCGCCACCCAGCGCGGACAGGTGCCGCCATAGCGCATGAACGGAAACCCAGCGGCGGAAAACCGCTTGCTCACATTCCCCGCCGCATCCACGCGCAGAAAGAAAAACGGCACGCCGCGCATCCCTGGCCGCTGCATAGAGGACAAACGCTGGCAGGCCTGCTCGTAAGAAACGCCAAACCGTGCCGCGAGCGCCTCCACATCGTAGCGTAGCTCCCGCGCCGCGTTCAGCATCGCCTCGTAGGGCATCAACAGCGCCGCCGCCACGTAGTTCAGCAGCCCAATCCGCAACAGCTCCGCCGCATCCTTCGTCGTCGGCTCGGCGCGTTTCACAATCGCCTCCACGGGCGCTCGCGCCTCCAGCAGCGCCAGCTGAAACGCCATCTGGAACCCCCGGCTTTCCCGCGGCAAATCCTCGGAGAGCGTCAGCATCCGGTTCGCGGCATCAAAAACCCTTAAGCTACCCGGCAATGGCCGCACCTGCACCACAAGCCCATGGTTGCGCCGCAGCCGCTCCGCCAATGCGTGGGAAGACCCAACCCCCGCAACATCCAGCGCCTTGCAAATCGCCTCCGCCGCATCCTCCAGCGCCGGGAAGTGATTCTCATGGGCATGGAAGAAATCCCGCACCTCCTCATTCGGCACCAGCAATTTCCGGCCAGACGGCAATGTTATCCCACCGCCTTCCTCCCGCGCGCCAGCCAGAGCCCGGTGCAACGCCAGCACCGCCCGCGCCGCGTTTGGCGCCGCCGCCAGGGCCTGAATCTCGGCCTCCGGCACTGGCTGGGCATCCAATTGCGGATCGGTGAACACCTCGCGCAGCGCAACCTCGAACTCCCGCTCCTGCGTGCCTGAAAGCGCCGCCAGATCCACTTTCAGCGTTTCGGTCAGCTTGAACAGCAGAGAGGCCGTCACATTCCGCTGGTCATGCTCCACCAGATTCAGGTAAGACGTTGAAATTCCTAATTTCTGCGCAAATCCCTGTTGGGTGAAGCCTTGCTCCATCCGCAACCGGCGCACGGTTTTGCCGATCATGATTTTTGACATGTTTTACAAATCGCAAAAATTTACCGTAAAGTCACGTACTGGTTTCCATGGGTTCGCACAAAATCACCATAGAATTTGCAGCGCAATGTAAATATTTCACTCTCATCTTCACCGGCGCGGCACCCTTCCCACCCCGTACTTTCCCAGCCGCGTTGGTGAAGACATCTCTTTCAGGAAAGGAGTGCCAACATGCGTTTTCAAACGACCCCGAGCCTCTCTCCCAACGGGCTTGGGAATGGTGCGGTGGTGGCGCGTGATGCCCATCCTTACCAGCATCTATCCGTTCCGGCTCCGCGCGGCGCGGAACCCTCCCGGGACCGCGAAGCCAAGGAAGACCACCACGACGATGGCCTGGTCCATGGCCATTTCTGGGCCATGTCCTCAACCGTGCGCTAAAGCGTCCGCTTACGCAGGCGTAAGCCTCAGGCCGCTGGTCTGGGGCTTTTTTCATGCATGCGGGTTTACCTTGAACTCCGCGCCTTACGATGTGAAATTCTCCTCATGTCCGCGCGGCCATTTGTTCTCACACCGGATCTGCTGCTTCGCGCCTACCGGCTGGGGCTGTTTCCCATGGCGGAGTCGCGGGAAAGCCGGACCCTGCACTGGCTGGACCCGGATTCGCGCGGCGTGCTGCCACTGAACGGCTTTCA
>JAGXAE010000039.1 GCA_018971725.1 Pseudomonadota bacterium
CGTTCGAGAGGGGATTTCAAAGCCATGGGCTAGAGCAGCACCTTGGCCCCGGCCCGAGGCGGGAAACGCACTTCCTCTTCCGGTTTGCCGCGCAGCCGCACGGACGTGCGGACAAAGGAATTGATGCTGGCGTGCAGAGCAAGAAACCGTGCCAGCACCGCCGCCAGCAGATAAAGCCCGGAACCTTGATACGCCCTTTGATCGAACTCCAACTCCACATCCAATCCCCGGCAGAAAGCGCCAAGCCGCGCGCCCGGCACCCGCGCCGTGCCTGGTCTGGCCTTGACGGAAAGCAGTGCTTCCACCGCCGCGCGCGTGTCCGCCGTATCCCGCAGGTCGTAGAGGCGCAGAATCTCCTTCAAAGCCGCAGCACCCTCCGCCCCGCCGGTGACGGAAAGATGGCCGAGCGAAAGATGGGAGATCAACCGCCAGGCGCCGCGCGCCCGGCGCTCCGGCCTCAAGGTTGGCGTGGGCGGGGTAACGCAAGCCATGGAGGCCACACCCGTATGGGGTTGCAAAGCCTTCAAGGCCGGACGGCTGCCGCCAAAGGGCAGATCCGATGGCAAATCCCGGTTCAGGCACAGCGCCTCCACCGAGAGTACGCTGTCCAGTTTCGCCTCTGGGTCGAACCCCGTGTCGAACAAGGAGATGAAACAATCCGTGCCACCGAGACTGGCCGGGCCATCCCGCCGGGTGACGAGATAGGAGCCAGTCTGACCAGATACCGGCGCATCATCGCGGCTGAGGCGGTAAAAGGGATTGAAGGGGCGGGTCGTGCTGTCCTGCCTTACCTCCGTGGCACTGTTGACCTGCCAAATCTCCGTGACGCTGGAACGCCGCGCATCCGGCAGTACCCGGTATTCGGTGGTGGTGTGGTCCAGCGCCACCGGCTCGCAGCGTTGCGGGAACAAATTGACGATGGGTGTACAGCCAAGTGCGAACATGTCCGCATCCACGGTACGCTCAAGCTCGGACGAGGTGTGCTTGAGATACAGGAATATCTCAAGCTTGTTGCTCTCCTGCACCAGGGTTTTCGCCCCCAGCCCGGCAATATCCAAAAACATGAATTTTTGCGGAAAGGCGAAATATTCGCTGAGCAGACGAAAGCCTTCGAAACTGCGCGCGGGCCAGGGCAGCAGCGCTTCCTCCGGCGCGAAACCCACTTCCTGGATCGCGGTTTTGGGCAGCAATACCGGCGCGATGTCGTTCGGCGTATCGGCAAGCGCCACACCCAGCGTGTGCGCGACCATCAGCTCGTAAAGCCGCAAGGCCGCCGGGCCGCCGCGCAGGAAAAAGCGCAGCTTATCCATGCCGAGCTGGCTGAATTTCACCTCCGGGTTCAGCGTGGTGAGCACCAGCCGCAGCACCGCCACCGCGCCATTGGCGAGGTTGTTCACCGGCGCGGTGAAAGGCAGGCCAGTAAGGCGCGCCGATTCCAGTTTCACCGGCCAGAGGGTGAGATGGCTGGTGGTGCGGTAACGGCAGCTTTGCCCACGCACGGCCTCTGTCTCCACCTCGAAACCAGGTGCAATATCCACCTGCGCGGCGAGGTCCGGCTTGGCAATGAACTGGGTGACGGCGCAGGAGGGAAACGGCGCCAGATAATGCGGGTAGAGAATGTTCAGCAGCGTATCGGTGAGTTCCGGGAACTCGTCATCCAGCCGCGCCTGGGCGCGGGCGGAAAGAAACGCCACGCCATCCAGCAGCCGCGCCACATGCGGGTCGTCCACCGTGTCCGGGCTCATGCGCAGCCGCCCGGCAATCTTGGGGTGGGCCTGGGCGAATTCCGCCGCGAGCTGGCGGATGGCGGTAAGCTCCTGGTTGAAATAGGGCAACAGGGAATCAGCCAATCTCGCCTCCGGTAACCGCGATGTCGGTGGTGGCGGCATTCACCAATGTCTCGAAGCTGATCGGCTCCGGCGCCGGATCCGCGTGCAAAAGCGCGTCGATGCGGAAATGCAGCGTGGTGCTGGCTTCCTCTTTCGCGGGCACCAGCTTCACCGCCACCTGCACCAGGCGCGGCTCGAACTGGCGGATGCTGCGCTCGATTTCCCGGCGCAGCGTTTCCCGCGCCCCATCTTCCTGCATCGCCCCGGCGGTGAAATCCGGCAGGCCGAAGGTGAAGGAGGAATTGGCCAGTTCCGCGAGACCAGGGGGCACCGAGGCCAGGCGGCGGCGGCCGTTCAGCAGCGCTTCCAGATCCCTCCGCACGGCGCGGCGCAGAACCGTCAACGCCTCCGTGGCGGAGAGTGGACGGTCGCGTTCCATCTCCGGCGCGTCATCCAGCAAACGGTCCAACACGGAAAGCTTCACCCGCGCGCCGGAATCGCGCATCCGGTCGATGAAGATATTGGCGTTGGCGCCGCGGCTTAGGGTGTCGTCGCTCATTCGGGAAGCTGGAAGCTCACATCATTGAGCTGCATGATGGACAAATCCTCCTCCCCGGCCAGGAACACGCGTTGGCCGACGCCGCGCACCGGGCCCTCGCCCTCGCTCCAGCTGGTGGCGCGGCCGAGGCGGTGCGCTTCGTCCGGCTCGCCATCAGCGAAATAGATGGCGGGGATATAAACATCGCCATCCGGCCCGGCCTTCACGCTCATCGAGCAGCGGCGCCAGGCAAGATCACGCGGACGCTTCGGCGGATGGAATTCCATGCTCTCGATGCGCGACACCGGAATCCAGAAATATTTGCCGGTGGTGGTGAGCGTTTCGATGTAGCCGGGAATAAGATCGTCCGCGTCGCGGAAATCATCGAAGGGCTGACCGTTGACGGTGCCGGATACACGGGGGCGCAGCTCCTCGGCTTCGGCAGCGGCGGCGGTGGCCTCGGCGAGATTACCTTCCCGCAGCGCCACCAGCGCCTTCATGGAGGCTTGGCCGCTAGGTTCCAAATCGCCCAGCAATTCCGGCACGCGGCCATCGCGGTAGAGCTGACGGCGGGCGGTTTCAGCGCGCAACAGCTGGCGGAATTCAGAAACGACCACGGCAACCGAGGGGTCGAGCTGGCCAGCGGCATCCAGAATCACATCCGCGCGCTCCAGATTGCCGGAGAAAAGCAGCAACTCGGCCAGCAGCACGCGGCGGCCGAGATCGGTCGGGGCCTTCTTCACCTCCGCATTGGCGGCGGCCAGGGCATCGGCCAGGCGGCCGGCGCGGAACAGATCGGCGGCCTGAAGTTCGGTCTCTACCATGTGCGTAAATCCATTTCAGAAGTTGCTTTAAGTCATTGCTGGCCAGGGGAGGCCAGCTCGGTCATCAGCCGGAACGAGACGGCGACATCGTCCAGCTGAAAATGCGGCTGCAAGTGAATGGCGCAGGTGAACACGCCGGGTTTGCCAGGCACTTCCTCCACCTGCACGTTGGCATCGCGCAGCGGGTAGCGGGCCATGGTATCGAGCCCGGCGGAGGTGTTGGCGTTAGTGTAGCGCATCAGCCAGTCATGCAGGCGGCGCTGCACTTCCGGCGCGGTCTTGAAGGCGCCAGTCATGTCTCGTCCCATGATCTTCACATAATGGGCGAAACGGGAGACGCAGATAACGCTGTTGAACTGTGCCGAAAGCCTGGCATTGGCTGCGGCGGAAGCGGCGTTGGGGCCGACATAATTAGTGGTGGGGGTTTGCAGGCTTCGGGCGGCGCCGATGAGCGCCTCCCCGCCATAAGGCAGAGCGCAGATGGGCAGCAACCCGGCGGCGACCAGGGCGCGCTCCTGCCTGTCCGTCAGCATCACGTCCGGGGCCGGGCGGCCAAAGCCGTCCACGGGATCGGTGGAGAACCAGGGCTCTGGCAAATCCTCGATGATGCCACCGCCGAGCCGGTCGATATCATAGCCGCGAATATCGGCGGGCCAGGAATAGGCTTCGAAGGCACGAATGACGCAGGCGGCGACGAGATAGCCCGCCGTGCTGGTCACACGCCCAGTGCCGTCCCGCATCCGCTCATGATAGCGGAAGCCGCGATGGCGGGAGAGCGTTTCCTCCCAGGGCAGGCGCATCAGCAAGCGCGGCAGCGTGACAGCGAGGAAACGGGAATCCTCCAACGTGCCCAGGCGTTTCCAACGCTGATATTCCGCCGCCGCCATACTGGAGGCAGGGTCCGCGACGCCGCTAAGCTCGGAAAACTCATCCACCCCGAACAAAGCCGGGGACGCGCCGATGGCGAGCGGCGCGAAGGCGGCGGCGGCCACGGCGGCCAGGGAGGACAGCGCGGTGACGTCATCGGTAACGGCACCCGGGCCGGGGCGGTGGCGCACCTCGTAATCCGCGACCAGCAGGCCGTAAGGCTCACCGCCCGCGATGCCGAATTCATCCTCATAGATGCGGCGGAAAAGCTGGCTCTGGTCGAATTCGGCGGCGCGCTCCAGGTCCCGGCAGATCTCAGCCCAGGTGGCGGTGAGCACGCGCAACTTCACCCGGCCCGAGAGTGGCAGGCGCGAGGCCAACCAGGCGAGACCGCGCCAGCTTCCTTCCAGCCTGCGCAGGCGTGGATGGTGCAGAATTTCGTCGAGCTGGCGGGCGATCATCGCATCCAGCCGGGCGATGTCGTGATCCAGCCGGGCCAAGAGGGTGGCGGGGTCGTGGATCAGAGTTTTGGCGTCGGCGCCAAACCAGGTGGAGAGTGTGGGAGTTTGGCCTGACAACATTTCCGCCAAGCTGGTGGCGGTTTCCGCATGGGCGGTGCCAAAGAAGGCCCCGGCCAGAACGGCATCCCGCAAAGGCGGAAATGCCGGCTCAGGCTCTGGGTCAGGCTCGGGCGGTGGAAGTTCTGGGACCGGCTCGGGCGCTTCCGCCTGCGGCGCGGGCTCTGGCTGTGGTTCAGGCGCGGGAGATTGCGGGAGAACCCGGCTGGGCCTCCAGACGATGGTCGCGTCCGGATCTTCCTCGTCTCCCGCCATGAAGTCTCCTCAGCCGCCGCGCCATAATAAACAGCGCGGCGGGCATGGATGATCAGGCCTTCTGCGGAATGCGGGCAACCATGCGCATGCTGGTCGTCAGCTCTTCCATCTGCAGCCAGGGGCGCAGATAGGCCACGGCATTGTAGGATCCCGGCTTGCCCGGAATTTCCTTCACCTCGACCTTGGCTTCGCGTAGTGGATATTTCGCCTTGGTCTCCGGCCCGGCATCCGGGTTGTCAGAGACATAATTGGTGATCCAGCGGTTCAGCCAGCGCTCGCATTCATTGGCTTCCATGAAGCTGCCGATCTTGTCGCGCGCCATCACCTTGAGGAAGTGCGCGAAGCGGCCTGTGGCCATGATGTAAGGCAAGCGCGCGGAGATGGCGGCATTGGCTGTCGCGTCCGGACGGTCGTATTTCTTCGGCTTCTGCACCGTCTGGCCACCAAAGAACACCGCGTAATCGGTATTCTTGTAATGGCAGAGCGGCAGGAAGCCGAGATTGGACAGCTCGAATTCGCGCCGGTCGGTGATGCCGACCTCGGTGGGGCATTTGCCGTCCATGTCCCCGTCATCAGACTGGAAGATATGGGTAGGCAGGTTTTCCACCTTGCCGCCGCCTTCGGCGCCGCGAATGGCGACGCAGAAGCCGGATTCCGCGAAGGAATTGGTCATCCGCACGCCCATGGTATAGGCGGCGTTCATCCAGCAATATTCCTTGTGGTTCAGCGCCTGGGCGGCACCCGTGGCGTCATAAGGCGCTTCCTCGTAAGCGAAATCCTCAACCGGCTTGGTGGCGGCACCATAAGGCACGCGGGCCAGCACGCGGGGCATGACCAGCGAGACGAAGCGCGCATCCTCGGTATCGCGGAAGCCGCGCCACTTGGTGTATTCGGCCGTGTCGAAAATCTTCGCCAAGTCACGCGGCTTGGTCAGCTCGGTCCAGTCGTCAAAGCCGAACATGCCGGCACCGGCGGCGGAGATGAAGGGCGCGAAGGAGGCGGCGGCAACATTGGAGACGAGGCGGAGCGATTCGATATCGTCCGGATGGTTCGTCCACTCATAATCACCGATCAGCGTACCATAAGGCTCACCGCCCGGGGTGCCGAACTCGTTCTCATAGATTTTCTTGAACAGCTGGCTCTGGTCGAACTCCACCGCCTTGGTCAGGTCGCGGTTCAACTCGCGCTTGGTCATGTTCAGAACGCGGATTTTCAGCATGGTGCCGGTTTCCGAGTTCATGACAAGGTGGTTCAAGCCGCGCCAGCTGCCTTCCAACTTGGTGAATTTTTCATGATGCATGATCGCGTTCAGCTGCTTCGACATTTTCTGGTCGATGGCGGCAATCGCCTTGTCGATCGTGCGGGTCAGGTTCTTGTCGAACGTGACAGTGCCGGCAAGCGCCTGCTCGATCAGGTTCTTGACGAGGTCTTGCGCGCGGTCAGGCTCGGTCTGCTTGGTGGCAGTAACAACCTGGTCGAGAAAGCTAACGCCTTCTGTGGTGGCGCCGCCCGCGCCCTGCGGGCTGGTTTGGGTACCGGACATTGATCAGCCCTCCTTCTTGTCGAGGCCAAGCTGGCTGGAAAGCCCCTTCAACTCGGCATCGTTCTGCAACACTTGCTCCAGCAGCGATTCCAGCTCCTCGGAGCGGTCCGCCTTGCTCAGCAGGTCACGCAGCTTGCTGCGGGTTTCAAGCAGGGATTTCAGCGCCGGCACCTGATCGACCACGCGGGCGGGGTCGAAATCGTCCATCGAGCTGAACTTCAGATTCACCGCCATCTCGCTGCCATCATCGGCCAGCGTGTTCTCAACCTTCATGTTCAACCCCGGAGACATGCGGGCCATGATGTCGTTGAAATTGTCACGGTCGATCTGCGTGAACTTACGCTCCGTCATCGGCCGTAGCGGCTGGGTGGGATCGCCCGAGAAATCGCCCATCACGCCCACCACAAAGGGCAGCTCGCGCTGGATCTCCGCGCCGTCGGTCTCGACGTCGTAAGTGATGTGAACACGCGGTTTACGAACCCGGTTCAGTTTGCTGTGTACGCTGCCACTCATTTCTTAGGTCTCCCGAAAGGCTTGCGGTCCCTTACAATACGGAACGGTCGGCGATGGCTTTGCTTTCCTCCGGATCATCTGCGGCCGCGCTGGATGATGAAACTAAACGCCCGTCTATCCCTCGGTTTTCAGGCCAAGGCTGTTAAGAATGCTGTTCCGCACCTGATCGTCCCGCACCAGCTCGGCAATGAGCTCAGGCCATGAAAGCCGGCCGCGGCGTATCGCCTCGTCGATTGTGTAAGCCAGGGGCGATTGCGGTTCCGTCCGGCGGAAATACTCTGCGATTTCGGACAAGGTTGCAAGAGCATCCTCCCGGTTGGCTAAGCGTTTTGGCTTGCCGGGCCCTGCTTCGCCCCCCCTCTCCGCCTGGCTGTCGGCGCCAGCCTCCCCGGCTTCGCCCTCTGGTGACGCGGCAACCGCCTCAGCGGGCGCGTAACGCGCGACAAACTCGCCGACAATTTCAAGCGTTTCGGCAATTCGCCCCGTGGGCGGTGCATCCCGCCCAGCGAGGCGATCAAGAATTTCACCCATGGCCGCCCAGGCCGTGCGCGCGGCCTCCAAATTGCGCCGCAACAGGATATACCCGCCCGGCGGCGCTGCCCGCGCGGCACCGATCATCGTATCATACGGCACCACACCCGCGGCGATCCGGGCTTCCACGCGCTTCTGATCAGCAATCGCCGCAAGCTCGGCTGATTGTTGATACTGGAACAGCATGACCGTTTCACCATTGGGATCTTTGAACAAGGGCAGCTTCTGCAAGGGTTGACTCAGCGTTCCATCCCCGCCCTCGCCATTCAGCCCCGTAACGGGCGCGACGCGGGTTTCCATCCCGTCCTCATCCGGCATCGGATAGAGCTGGTCCCAATAACGTTCCGCGAGGCCGCCAATAAGGCTGGCGCCAAAAGCCAGACCAGCCAGCCCATCGCTGCGCACCAGGGCCTCGGTCAGCCACGCGGCCGCTTCCAGATCCTTGGCTTTTTGACTTAATATTTCCACAGCCAGGCTGCGCACGTTGCGCCAACCCTCGGGCGAGGCAACCTCCCCCGGATTCGCATCGGCCGCGCGCTCCGCCGCCCGCGCATCGGCCCGCGCGTCGCGCAGGCGGAAATAAAGTGAGGTGGGCGAAAAATCCTCACGAACATCCGCGCCCACCGGCGTTTCATCGCTGATCGGCGCCAGCAAGCCTTCGAGGTCCAAGCCTTCAACAGCCACGCTTATGCCCTCCCCAGTTGATCCGCCATCGAACTGGGCGGTCAGCTTGTTACGTATCGGTCGTTTTCGATCCGGCTTGGCAACCGGTAAATCCCTGCTTGTATTAGCTGGACATTACCTGCAACTCAAGCTAACGAAATGTGCCAAAATCAGCGCGCCGGAAAGTGCTGAAATCGCGTTCAAGGGTGTGTCCAATGATGGCCGTTACTCTCCGGTAAATGCCACGTTTGACGCGAGACGTTCTATAAGGGGGAAAGCCTTGGTCACACTCGACCTCAAATCATTAATCGGCCGCCTGGATGAACATTGCCGCCGCGCGCTTGAAGCCGCCGCGGGACTAACCATGTCGCGGACTCATTATAATGTCGAAATCGAACATTGGCTGCTGAAGCTGGCGGAAGGCACGGATACTGATTTTGCCGCGATTTTCCGGCAATACGATATCGACCATGGCCGTTTCGTTGCAGACCTGAACAAGGCGCTGGACAAGCTGAAAACCGGCAACTCCCGCGCTCCTGGCCTGGCACCCGATGTGGTGGATACCGCAAAACAGGCTTGGCTGCTGGCCTCAATTGAGCAAGGGCTCGCCCGGGTTCGTTCCGGCCACGTGCTTCTGGCCTTGCTAGCGGATGAAACGCTGGCGCGCCGCGCCCGGGAAGCTTCCAGCCAGTTAATGAAAATCCAGCCAGATGTGCTGAAACGCGATCTGGCAATCATTACCGCCGGCAGCACCGAGGCCAGCACGCCGATGGCCGCCGATGGCGCCGCCCCCGCAACGGACGAAAACGGCGTGCCGCGGCCGGCGGGCAGTGGCGCGCTCGACCTTTATACCTACGACCTTACCGACCGCGCCCGCAAAGGCAAGATCGACCCAATTCTCGGCCGCGATTTCGAAATCCGCCAGGCGATCGATATTCTCACCCGCCGCCGCCAGAACAACCCGATCCTTACCGGCGAGGCCGGGGTGGGCAAGACCGCCGTGGTGGAGGGGCTGGCGCTGAAGATCGCTGCCGGAGAAGTGCCGGAAGCGATGAAGGATGTGACACTCCGCACGCTGGACCTCGCACTTTTGCAAGCAGGCGCGGGCATGAAGGGCGAGTTCGAGCAGCGCCTCAAATCCGTCATCGACGAAGTGAAGGCGAGCCCGAAGCCGATCATCCTGTTCATCGACGAAGCCCATACCCTCATCGGCGCGGGCGGGCAGGCTGGGCAGAACGATGCCGCCAACCTGCTGAAGCCCGCTTTGGCGCGTGGCGAGCTGCGCACCGTGGCCGCCACCACCTGGGCCGAGTATAAAAAATATTTCGAGAAAGATGCGGCGCTGACGCGGCGCTTCCAGGTGGTGAAGGTGGAAGAGCCTTCCGAACCGATGGCGATTGCGATGATTCGCGGCCTCACCGCCACGCTGGAGCGGCATCACAAAACCCGCATTCTGGATGAGGCACTTTCCGAAGCTGTACGGCTTTCCGCCCGCTTCATCCCTAGCCGCCAGTTGCCGGACAAGGCGATCAGCCTGATCGATACGGCCTGCGCGCGCGTGGCGATGAGCCAGGCCGCCATCCCCGCTCCCATCGAGGACAAACAACGCCGGATCGAGCTGATCGACACGGAAGTTTCCATTCTCGAACGCGAGATGGCGGCGGGCGGCGACCACGAGGCGCGCCTGGCCGAGCTGGCCGAAGAAAAGGCGGCGCTGCAGGAGGCGCTGGCGGCGCTGGAAACACGCTTTGCCGAGGAAAAAGCGCTGGCCAACGAGATCAGCGCCGTGCGCGCCAAGATCGAGGACAAGGAAAATACCGAGGACAAAGCCGCGCTGAAAGATCAGCTCAACAAGCTGCATGAAGATTTGAGGACATTGCAGGGCGAAACCCCGCTGATCTTCCCCGTGGTGGACGGGCAGGCGGTGGCGGAGATCGTGGAAAGCTGGACCGGCATTCCCGCCGGGCGAATGCAGTCCGACGAGATCAACACCGTGCTGAACCTGAAACAGGCGATGGAGGAGCGTGTTGTTGGCCAACCACACGCGATGGAGGCGGTGGCGCAGGCCATCCGCACCAGCCGCGCCAAACTGACGGACCCGCGCAAGCCCATCGGCGTGTTCATGATGGTGGGCACATCCGGCACCGGCAAAACCGAAACGGCGCTCACCCTCGCCAATCTGCTTTATGGCGGCGAGCAGAACATGACTACCATCAACATGACCGAGTTCAAGGAGGAACATAAGGTCTCGCTGCTGATGGGCTCGCCCCCCGGCTATGTCGGCTATGGCGAAGGCGGTATTCTGACAGAAGCCGTGCGCCGCCGCCCCTATTCCGTCATTCTGCTGGATGAAATGGAAAAAGCCCATCCCGGCGTGCAGGATGTGTTCTTCCAGGTGTTCGACAAAGGCAACATGAAGGATGGTGAAGGCCGGGATATCGACTTCAAGAACACCGTCATCATCATGACCTCCAACGCCGGCACGGACCTCATCGACAAGTTGTTCGCCGACCCGGAAACAGCGCCCGACGCCGCCGGGTTAGCGGAAGCCCTGCGCCCGGAGCTGATGAAATATTTCAAGCCCGCCTTCCTGGGCCGCGTGACGCTGGTGCCCTATTTCCCGCTCTCGGACGATGTCATCCGCCAGATCGTGCGGCTGCAGCTGAACAAGATCACGAAACGTGTGAAGGAGGCTTACAAAGCCAACTTCACCTACGCGCCGGAGCTGGTGGAAACCATCGCCGCGCGTTGCAAGGAATCCTCATCGGGCGCGCGCAATGTGGAGAATATCCTCTCGCGCAGCCTGCTGCCGGAACTCTCCGCCGAGGTTCTGGCCCGCATGGCCGCGGGCGAGGGAATTGCGAACATATCGGTTGGTATCGGGCCGGAGGGATCATTCTCCTATCAGCTCGCGTAACGGGTTTTATTTTCCATAACAGGAGCAGGACATGGCGATTTATATTAAATACACTAACCCAACCGTCGATGGCGACGTCACTACCACGGGCTTCGAGAAGCAGATCGAAGTCCACAGCTTCCAATGGGGCGTTGGCCGCGGCATTGGTTCACCCACCGGCGCCTCCGGCAACCGTGAAGCCAGCACGCCGAGCGTGTCTGAGGTCACCGTGTCCAAGAGCTTGGACAACGCCTCCGGCGGCCTGTTGAAGGAAGCGCTGAGCAGCGGCGGCAAGGCGAAGCTGGTCATCTCCTTCGTCCGCACCGACGGCACCGGCGCCGACACCTTTCTGGAAATCACGCTGACCGACACGATGATCAGCGGCTACAGCATGTCTTCCGGCGGCGACAAGCCGAGCGAAAGCCTTTCCTTCAACTTCACCAAGATCGAAGTGAAGTTCACCCCGATGAAGGAAGATGGAACGAAGGGCTCGCCGTTCCCGGTCACCTACGATCTGGGCCAACAGAAGTTGTCCTAAGAACCACGCCTACGGGCCTGTCCTATGTGCAAAATTTACCGCAACGCATGCGCGTTGCGGTAAATTCCTTTTTTGCCTTTCAATGGGCAGTCATCTGACGATGTCGCAAGCAAACGGCGCGCCCTACGAATTTGGTGTTTCACAACAGAAATAGAAAAGGGGAACGCAAGCAATGAGTGAAGAATACCCCAAAGGCGCCACGCCACTGGGCAGTACGTTGTACCTGTTCAAATCCAAGACCAATAGCACCGACTGCCTAATCTCCGCCCATGGCGGCTACTACAAGGGCAACTCCGGCTTCGAGGTCGATTCCGGCCTGGAGATCATCTTTTACGGCGAACACAGCAAAACCCTCAGCGATCCCGGTGTCAAACTCGCGGATTTCGATGCCGCACCCGTGGAGGTGCTGACCGGCGGGAAGTTCTGTTGCAACTATGAGCTTTCGAAATATCAAGGCTCCCATGGCGGCAGCGATGGCAAGCCGGCGGAAACCTACGAATCCATCAACCGCCGCGTTGAATATAATAACGACCGCTTATTCACGGCCTTCAATCAAGCGATCACGACAAAAAACCAAAAAGTGGCGCAGGGTAATCTGAAAATGATTATGTCCTCGCGTTCAATGAGCGTTGTGACCATCCGCAATCGCTGGTTTTCGCAAAATGTCTACCTGAAGGATGTCATCAAGGCGGTCCGCAAGGAGAGCCCGAGCATCAAGCGTTTCCACTGCTCCTTCTGCCGCAGTCTGGTCGGTGACGACAACGCCCAGAGCGCCAAGGTGCAATGGCGGTAAAGCCGCCAGCCCCTGCCAGCGGGCAGATGCTACGAGCCGCGGTAGCGCATTCCCTGGCATGAAAAGGAGGGCATTATGGCCGTCGATGACTTTTATAACGATCCGAAAGAGTTTCTGAAGACAAACGTCGTTCGTGTCGGAGGCATTCCGGTCAAGAGTGGAGAGACACCGAACTCGGTCTTCTATCTCATCATCCGGGAAAAGGAGCATGCGAAGGTCGTGGATGATTCCGGCCGTGAAATCGGCAAAGTCTACGACCTTGCGCGCAGTGATGGCACGACCGGGATAAAAGCCTATTTCTGTCCTTATAAGCAGAACAGCTCCTGCTTTATAACATTGGGCGCAGCTGCAAACTACATGTTCACCACGCAGATGGATGGTTGCACATTCGGTATCGGCTCCAATGCCGGCGGCAACATTCTGGTGGGCCATGCGAATTACGCAGCCATCGGCAAAGAATGGGAGCAGGGCAACTCCATGGCGCTTGACCCTTCCGGCACCAATAGCGCGCCGTCCAACGTGGCCATGGGGCGGCAGCGGCAACGGCAATCGCAATTGAATGTTTTGCAAAGCAAGATGGATTGGAAAGGCAAGTTCATCAAACCAGAAGATTATATGCCGGCCGATGCGGGGCGAGCCACGACGTTTGGCGTGCGCAAGGCGGGCGGATGGTCGTTCTATACGGCGATGTATTGGACGACGGATAACTGGACCTTCCAGAACCGGGGCGTGACAACCCGCTTCAAGGGAATTTAAACCTCCACCACCACCGCCGTCACATTGTCATTCACCCGGTGCGCCAAAGCCGCGGCAATCAACAGCTCCGTGGGCGGCACCCCATCCGGCGCGCCGAGCAGGCCTTGGATCTCCTGTTCGCTGAGGGTTTTACTGAGGCCATCGCTGCATAACAGGAACCGGTCCCCCGGCTGAATCTGGCCGATCACCTTGTCCAGCTCCAGCGTTTCATCATCGGCGCCCACGGCGCGGGTGATGACATTGGCGTGCGGGTGCCGCTCAGCGTCCTCGGGGCGCAGGGTACCCGCATCAACCAGCTCCTGCACCAGGGAATGGTCGCGGGTGATTTGCTGCAACTGCCCGTGGCGCAGCAGATAGGCCCGCGAATCCCCCGCCCACAGGCAGGCGAAGTGCCGGTCCCTGATCATCAACCCCACGAAGGTCGAGGCGATCATGGTGTTGCCGCCACGTCTTGCCGCCTCCTCGCGTAAGGCCGCGTGCACATCGGAAACCGTAACCCGGATGCCGGAGAGCAATTCCCCGGCGCTCAGCGTGTCGGGCAAACGGGAAAGTGCCTCCACGATCATGCCCGAGGCAACTTCGCCTGAATCGTGGCCGCCAGCACCATCCGCCACCGCCCAGAGGCCGAGAACCGGCCGGGCGAGCATATTGTCCTCGTTATGTTTGCGCACGGCGCCGACATCCGTCAGCGCCCAGGAGCGTAGCATCAGCATGGTTCCTCCGCAGCCTGGTGGTCGCGCAGCATCGCACTGGCATGGGTGATGGCGGGCAACAGGCCCCGAATGTCGAAACGTCGCGGGTGGACAAGCGGGCTGCCCTCGGTCCACCAGCCGGGTGGGGGCACGGGCGCATCCGCCATTGGGCTGGCCAGGGCAGCGGCGATCGCCTCGTGCGGTTTGTCCTCCACCACACCCGCCAGACCTTCCGCTTCCGCCAAAGCCAACCAGTTGCCGCCATCCGCAAGCCCGGCCAAATCATCCGCCACAGCGCAGAGGATGAAGGGGTAGTGCCGCCCGGCCTTGTCCATGCTCGGCAGCCACACGCCCAGCATAGCCCTGTTCCCGCAAGCACCGGGGGGCAACAGAAAATGCCAGATCGGGGCAGTCATCCAGGCTTGTTCCCAACCCTCTCCCATAGCCGCGCGGGATTCGGCGAGGCACTCCCGGCACCATAGATCCAACGGCGCCACCAGATCCTCCGGCAAGCCGGCGCGCAGAAAATCCCCGCGCGCGGGAAGCTTGCCGAAAAAGCCGGTCAGAGCGGGCTGGAAGGCGCTCATCCTTGCAGGCTGGGGCAGCGGAAATCTGCCAGCATGCCGGGCGCGAAGGGGTTGAGCACCGAATTCGCGCCGATGCTGTAGCTCACACTATGCCCACCGACATTGAAGGTAAGCGTGTACTGGTCGGACGACCCAGCCTCCGACAGCGTACCCTGCGAGAACAGATGGAACAGCGCCCAAGGGCCTGAAGCGTCGATCTCCGCCGAGTTGCCGCCGGCGGTTGGGGTGATGATGAGCCGCGCCGTCTGCATGCCATCCGCGCCGGGCCAGGAGATCATCGTCGGCACTTGCGGCCCATGCGCGTAGGAGACGTTCACCGCACCCAGTTCCAGCACCGCTTGCGCCGCGCCCGCATCGAGCGCGGTGGGGGTGAGGCTGAACTGCACGCTGGGCGTGGGGCCCGCCGCGAAGAACAGCTGCTTGATCGTCTCCGCCCGCTGAAACTCAGCCAGGGCGCCCTGGCTGATCGGCGGGGTGACGCCGTTTACCGCCTGCACCCGCCAGGTGGAGCCTGACATGTCCACATAAGGCTGCACCTGCTGGGTGAAGAAGCTGTCCAAAAGCCCGTTGGGGGCAAACAAATGCGCAAAATCCCCCAGCGGAATATCGGTGCTGGAAGCGGGCACAAACGGATAGCGCCCGGCCACAGCCTGCTGGCAGAGCTGGCCGGGGCCGGAAGCGCCATTGAACGCCGCCGCCGCCGCCTTGGCCGCACTGCCGCCACGCAGGCCATTGGCATTCACCACCAGCGCCTGCACCCAGCGGGCAACAGGCTGCGGGTCCGTCGCGGCTTCGCCTTGCAGCAGGGAGGCCGGGTCACCACCCGCCGCCGGTGCCGCCGGCATACCGCCCGGTGCGGCAGAAGCCAGCGTTGCCAATTGCTGTTGCAGGCTGTTGATGAGGTTCAACGTCAGGCTCATCGGCGAACCCGCGCCGCCGCCGACATAATTGATCAGCGGCGCATAGTAATTATCCACCTCCGAGCCCAAAGGCGCCGCTCCGCTCGCGGCGTTGGCGGGGCCCATCAGCCCTTGCAGGGCGGCGGCCTCGGCGCTCAC